>NZ_JBGUWC010000078.1:0-88539 GCF_045220775.1 Methanobrevibacter sp. | reverse complement strand
AGCAAGAGAATTATTATCTGAAAAAGATGTTCCTGCTATTATCATCGGTGACGCACCTGGTAAAGGTAAGAAAGATGAAATGGACGAACAAGGTTTAGGATACATTATTGTAATGTCAGATCCAATGATTGGTGCAAAAAGAGAATGGCTAGACCCAACTGAAATGGCAATATTTAACGCAGACATCTTGAAAGTATTGGCTGAAACCGGTGCATTAAGACTAGTCCAACAAACCATCGACGGTGTAATCGCTCAAGCAGAAGCAGGCGAAGAAATCGAATTGCCAAAACTCATAATCACAGCTGAAAAGGCTGCAGAAGCAGGAAGATTCGCTAATCCATATGCAAAAGCAAAAGCTATTGCTGCTTACGAAATGGCTGGTGCAGTCGCAAACCTGGACATGAAAGGTTGTTTCATGACCAAAGGTTTCGAAAACTTCATTCCGTTAGTTGCAGCAGCACACGAAATCGCTTCATGTGCAGCTAAATTAGCACAAGAAGCAAGAGAAATCGAAAAATCAAACGACACAGTTTTAAGAACACCTCACATGAAAGAAGGAAACCCGGGTTGTAAAACAGAATTAATTTCTAAACCTGAATAAATCTTTTTCTTTCTTTCTTTTTTTTAAAAAAAGGAGTTAAATAATGAAAAATTATGATGATGTTATTGATTTGTATGGTCCGGATGGAAAGATAATTGAAGAATCCGTTCCTTTAGATTCAATAAGTCCGCTAAAAAATTCTGCTATACAGGAAATGATATATGATATTAAACGTTCTACCGCTGTCAACCTTGCAGGTATTGAAAAAGGTTTGAAGACCGCAGCAATGGGTGGGAAGGCGACCTACATTCCAGGTCGTGAATTAGATATCCCTATCGTTGAAAATGCAGAATTGATTGCTGAAAAGATTAGAAGAATATTGAGAGTCAATGAAGATGACGATACCGTTGTTAATCTGATCAATGATGGTCAGCAATTGCTGGTTCAGCTTCCGTTTGAAAGGTTGAATGTGGCTGCAGATTATAGTGTCTCAACAATGCAGACAGGTTCTGCTGTAATTCAGGCAATAATCGATAGCTTTGAAATCAACATGTTCGATGCGTCAACCATTAAGACAGCAGTTATGGGAGCATATCCTAGAACTGTCGATCTTGCAGGAGCAAATATCAGTGCCCTTTTGGGTCCTCCTGTTCTTTTGGAAGGACTGGGATATGGTTTGAGAAATGTCATGGCAAACCATGTGGTTGCTATTACCAATAAACAGACTCTGAATGCCGCAGCATTATCATCCATCATGGAACAAACAGCAATGTTTGAAACAGGAGACGCTGCCGGAGCATTTGAAAGAATGCACTTATTGACATTAGCATATCAGGGCTTAAATGCTGATAACTTGGTATTCGACATTGTTAAAGAGAATGGTAAAGGCACTGTCGGTACAGTAATTCAGTCATTGGTTGGAAGGGCGATTGAAGACAATGTCATTCGTGTTGCCAAAAAGATGCCTTCAGGATACAATATGTATGAACCTGTTGATTGGGCTTTGTGGAATGCATATGCGGCTGCAGGCCTGCTTGCTGCCGTAATCGTTAATGTGGGAGCTGCAAGGGCAGCTCAGGGAGTTGCATCCACTGTATTATACTATAATGATATGCTGGAATATGAGACAGGCCTTCCTGGTGTGGACTATGGTAGGACAGAAGGTGTTGGTGTAGGATTCAGTTTCTTTTCACATTCAATTTATGGCGGTGGAGGTCCAGGCACATTCCACGGAAACCACGTCGTTACAAGACACGCAAAGGGAACCGCAATTCCTTGCGCATCCGCTGCGATGTGTTTGGATGCCGGTACTCAGATGTTTTCAGTAGCAAAAACATCCTCATTGATTGGAACAGTATATGGTACAATCGAGAATCTCAGAAATCCAATTCCTAATGTAGCTAAGGTTGCAGGTGAAATCAAAGATAAACTTTAAGGTGTTTTCATGGAAGAATCAGAGAAGATTAATGTCATTGACATCAAAATCATTCCAAACAGGTATTTGAAGCCAAATACTACAGAAAAGATTTTAAATGACTTATATGATTTGGAAGGACAACAAAGAGTCTTGATTCATGGCCCTTCAATTCCATTAAAGGTATTTTATGGTCCTGGAAAAGGTCATGTTGTAAATCATACTGATAGAAAGGAAATCAACGTAAAAGGAAACGCTATCGAATTGAGAGTAATGGTCGGTGAAATTGTTATTACTGTAGACGTATCAAAATTCAATGAATTCATGGACGGTCTGGAAGTTGTTTTGGAAAGTCACATGCCATGTGATTATTCATTGCTTGTAGGCATTTTCACAAGGACAAAGTCAACAATTTCCGATTATTTGAAATATGGAAACAATTTTGAAAAGGTCATTGATGACCGTTACATCGGTTTAGTTGATTCACGTGCAAAGACTTCAGAAGCTGTTAAAGTTATTAAATAATATTATGTTGGTGAATTATGGGATATAAAGCACAATACGGCCCTGGTGAAACAAAAATTGCTGAAAATAGAAGAAAGCATATGAATCCAGAGCACGAATTTAAAAAGATTAGAGATATTTCCGATGAGGGTTTGGTCAAGATATTGGGCCATAGAAACCCTGGTGAAAGTTATAAAACAGTTCATCCTCCTTTAGCTGAAATGGAAGATGATGGTGATATAATTAAGCATTTAGTAGAACCTACTCCCGGTGCAAAAGAGGGAGTTAGGGTTAGATATATTCAATTTGCAGATTCAATGTATAACGCTCCTGCACAGCCATATGATAGGGCAAGAACTTATTTGTGGAGATACAGGGGAGTGGATACCGGTACATTATCTGGAAGACAAGTTATTGAAATTAGAGAACAAGATTTGGAGAAAATTGCAAAAGATTTAGTCGAAACTGATTTGTTCGACCCTGCAAGATGTGGTATGAGGGGAGCAACAGTACATGGACACTCCTTGAGACTTGATGAAAACGGTTTGATGTTTGATGGTCTTCAAAGATATATTTTCAATGAGGATGATGGCCATGTTTACTATGTCAAGGATCAAGTCGGACGTCCTTTGGACGAGATGATTGATGTCGGAGCTCCTTTGGACGAGGAATACTTAAAGGAAATCACAACAATTTATAGGGAAGACAATATCGGTATGAGGCAAGATAAGGAAGCCATTGAAGTTGTTGAAAATATTCATACAGCCCGTACTGAAGGTGGTTACGGTATGAATGTATTTTCTAAAGACTTGAAAAAGAAATTAGGTGAATAAGATGGGTTTAGAGGATAAAAAGTTTTTAAGCGCATTAAATGAAAAATTCAAAGGTGAAGACCAGGAAAGTGATCACACCAGTTTTTACTGCTTTGGCGGTTGGAAACAATCTGAAAGAAAAAGGGAATTCAATGATGCGGCTGAAAAATTAGCTAAAGAAAGAAACATGCCATTTTATAATCCTGACATCGGTGTGCCTTTAGGACAAAGACAGCTGATGGCATATAAAATATCCGGAACCGATGATTATGTTGAAGGAGACGATTTGCACTTCTGTAACAATGCAGCTATCCAGCAATTAGTCGACGACATCAAAAGGACCATCATTGTAGGAATGGATACAGCTCACTCAGTATTGCAAGAAAGGTTGGGTGTAGAGGTCACTCCAGAAACAATCAATGAGTATATGGAAAACATCAACCATGCACTTCCGGGTGGTGCTGTAGTTCAGGAACATATGGTTGAAGTGCATCCTGGTCTTGCAGAAGACTGTTATGCTAAAATTTTCACAGGAAATGATGATTTGGCAGATGAACTTGATAAAAGAGTATTGATTGACATTAACAAAGAGTTTCCGGAAGAACAGGCTGAAATGCTTAAAAGTTATGTTGGAAATAAAACCTACCAAGTCAGTAAAGTGCCGACACTTGTTGTAAGGGCATGTGACGGTGGTACCGTATCCAGATGGTCTGCTATGCAAATCGGTATGAGTTTCATCAATGCATACAAGCTATGTGCAGGTGAAGCGGCTATTGCAGATTTTTCATATGCTGCAAAACACGCAGATGTTATTGGTATGGCATCATTCCTGCCTGCCAGGCGTGCAAGAGGACCTAACGAACCTGGTGGTGTAGCATTTGGTACCTTAGCAGATATAGTACAGACTTCCAGAGTGTCTGAAGACCCTGTTGAGATAACATTGGAAGTTATTGCGGCTGCAGCGGTTTTGTATGACCAGGTATGGTTAGGTTCATACATGTCTGGAGGTGTAGGTTTTACTCAATATGCCAGTGCAACTTATACTGACGATATTTTAGATGATTTTGCATACTATGGTTTAGATTATGTTGAAAAGCATTACGGTTTATGCAATGCCGAATTGAGTATGGATACCGTAAGAGACATTGCAACTGAAGTTACTCTTTATGGATTAGAACAATATGAAATACCTACTCTTTTGGAAACTCACTTTGGTGGTTCTCAAAGGGCATCAGTAGTATCAGCTGCAGCGGGATGTTCAACTGCATTCGCTACTGGAAATTCCAATGCTGGTGTAAACGGTTGGTATTTGAGTATGATTTTACATAAGGAAACTCACTCAAGGCTTGGTTTCTATGGCTATGATTTGCAGGACCAGGCTGGTGCATCCAATTCTTTATCAATCAGAAGTGATGAAGGTTTAATTCACGAATTACGCGGACCTAATTATCCGAACTACGCGATGAATGTAGGTCATCAACCAGAATATGCAGGAATCGCTCAAGCGCCTCATGCAGCAAGAGGGGATGCCTTCTGTACAAATCCATTGATCAAAATTGCATTTGCAGATAGCCATAATACCTTTGACTTTAGACATCCTAGAAAGGAAATTGCTAAAGGAGCATTGAGAGAATTCATGCCTTCTGGTGAAAGAGATATAATTATCCCTGCAAGATAATTTTTATCTCTTTTTTTATTTTTTTAGGGTATCATATTAATATATTTCTAAATTATTTTGATATTAAAGTGTTTTTATGAGCCTTTAATCGCTTAATTCTACATTTAATTATGTTAAATGTTATATTGATAGTTTTTACTATTCTAATTTTAATTTAAATAGGTTTATGTGATTAAACCAATAATCAGGTAATGGATAGCATTATGTAAAATATCTGTAATTTTTTTAAAAGTAGTTATGATTCCGGAAAATCCGGAACCATATTTTTTCATGTTAGTTTTTTTGTGAAGTAATCTGCCGAAATTCCTATATCAATATAACATAACTTATAACTGAATTTATTCAAGGAAGCGGGTTTCGAATGTTTTCGAAAAATATGATATAGAAATTTCCAGTTTTGCGATAATAGCAACTATTATCAAATTTTACTCTATTTGAAGTATTATATAACTTTTTTCTTCTTTTTAACATCAATTTTGTTAAATTAAAGCAATTTTACAGTGTGAAAGCAATAAAATTTATAAATTATTTAAACACATATTAATATCATGAAAGGAATTATTGGAGCAATCAGCGGAGACATTATTGGATCAATTTATGAATTCAATTCAATCAAGACCAAGGATTTTGAGTTATTTAATAGAAGGTCCGGGTTTACGGACGATACAGTAATGACATTGGCAATTGCCAATTGGCTAGTTGAAGATAAAACATCAAAAGACGTTTTGATTAAAAATTTGAAACGTTTCGGCAATGAATATCCTAATGCGGGTTACGGCGGAATGTTTAAGAGATGGTTAGGGCAAGATAATCCTGACCCTTACGGAAGTTGGGCAAATGGGTCAGCAATGAGAGTTTCACCTTGTGCATGGGTTGCAGATTCACTAGAAGAGGCCCAAGACTTGGCCTATCAATCTGCAGTAGTTACTCATGACCATCCTGAAGGCATAAAGGGTGCATTAGCCACTTGTGATGCAATATATCTTGCAAGGATTGGGGCAGAAAAGGATGAAATCAGAAACCATATTGAAACCCGATATGAATATGACTTAGATAGGTCAGTTGATGAAATAAGGCAGACATATTCTTTTGATGTTTCATGTGCCGGAAGTGTTCCCGAATCAATAATATGCTTTTTAGAGGCTAGAGATTTCGAGGATTCCATTAGAAATGCAGTATCTTTAGGAGGGGATGCAGATACACAAGCTGCAATCACCGGAAGTATTGCATCTGCATATTGGGATGTTCCGAAAAATATTTCATTTAAAGCTATTCATCGCTTGGATTACAGATTATTGGGTGTTTTCATAGATTTTGAAGAAAAGTTTGGTGATTAAATATTTAAGCATTGAAAAACTAAAAATAATATGGTAGTGGAATAATGGAAAATAAAATTATTTTTAGTTTTATCATCATCCTAACTTTGTTTTTAACCATATCAGCCACTTTTGCTAGTGAAAATATCACTGATGATGAGATTTGCTTTTTAGATGATAATTCATCTGCAATAATCTGTGAAGCTGATGTGGATAATGAAGATACGGATGATGTTGTTGATGCGAATAACAAATCAACATCTGAAATCTCTGCGGATGATGTTGTTTCATATACGGATTATAATGATGAGTTTACAGTAATGTTAACTTCAAACAACACAACTTTATCAAACAAGTCAGTATTGATTGTCTTAAATGATGTTACATATAATAAAACCACTGGAGAAAACGGTCAGGCCCATATAGACTTTAAACTTAAGGCAGGAAATTATTCTGTTAGCTTTTATTTTGAGGGAGATGAGAATTACACCTCCTGCAATGGAACGGCCACAATAATAATCAAACCGGACATCATCACATCGCTGAAGGTTGTTGATAAGGATATCAATTACAGAGCGGGTTCAAATTCAATATTCCAGCTACGGCTGCTGGATGTTAATAATAATCCGATCAGCGGGAAAAAGGTTAAAATAACCGTATGCGGAAAAACATACACTGCCAAAACAAATTCCAATGGTTATGCGACATTCTATTTAAAGAATCTTAAAAAAGGGAATCAGATAATTACGTATTCTTTTTCTAAAGAGGGAGATTATCTTTCTTGCAATGGTTCTTTCAGTATAACCGTAAAGCCAAAGCTAACAAAAGGAAATGGATATTGGGTCAATAAATGGGATATGTATAAGGTTAACCTTAAAAAACTTTCAAAGAAAGGAACCAAGCATATTTTCCTTATTCACACGGCTTTTGACAAGTACGGTGAGACAAAAGTTTTAAAGTGGATTAAAAAAGCCCACAAGTATGGCATTAAAGTTCATATATGGATATCAGTATTCTATAAGAATGGGAAATACTTGCATCCTTCAGATAAAAAGGGCGTTTACAACTACAAACAGATGAATAAGATTATAAAGAAAGCCAAGTACTATGCAAGTTTTAAGGAAGTAGACGGAATCCATTTTGACTATCTCCGATTTGGAGGAAATGCATATAAGTATAAGAATGGCGCTCAGGCTATAAATTACTTTGTAAAAACTGCATGCAAATCAATTAGAGAGGTCAACTCAAATATCATTATCTCATCAACTGTAATGCCAGAACCTAATGGCATGAAGTATTATTATGGGCAGGATGTTCCTACAATATCCAAATACTTGGATGTAGTTATGCCTATGCTGTATAAAGGCAATTACCATGCGAGTTCTAAATGGATTAAAAAGACAACTAAGCAGTTTGTAAAAAAATCCAACGGAGCTAAAATATGGGGCGGGCTTCAAACTTATAAATCCGATTGGAATATTAAAAAATTATCTTATAAATCATTATTGAAAGATGCTAAAGCAGCTAAAAAAGGCGGAGCATCCGGAATTGTTTTATTCAGATGGGGTTTGTCTCAGTTTTTGAATTTCAAGAAGGTATGAGTTTTTAACTCATTTTTCATTTTTTAGTTTTTTCAATTGATTCATGAAACGGTCATCATAATTTTTAGCTATTTCTTCGTATTTGTTCCAGATTCCAATTGCTGTTTCGGGAATGACGTTTCTTTTGTCTTCTGAAAATCTGGTATAGGTGTGGAGCATCTCTTTTGAATCTGAAATCATCACTTTAACAAATGGGATATCTGCTTTTTGAACATTTATTTCATTTTCTTTGAAGAATTCAACAATTTCAAATTTTTCATCATTAATGTAGCAAGTTGGTGAAGCTAAGATATTTATTTCCAGATTTCGTCTTTTTTTAAATGCTTTTACAAGCGCTTCGCCTTCCCCTTCAAATAAGAATCCTATTCTCATGTTAACTGATGTTTTTGCCCTTTTTATGATTTCGATTTCCTGTGAGATAATTTTTTCAACACCATAGATTCTCCATATTGGGGCTTGAACCTGATTCATTCCGTTTTCATAGATATTTGTAAGTCTTGTTATTGCATCATCGATTTCTGCATCGATTCTATCTTTTTCTTTACTCAACACATCTATAGGAGATTTGACATTATATGTCAATGGTCTTCCGTCTTCAACTTCTATGAAATTTTTATTGATCAACCCTTTCAGAACATCATATATTTTACTTCGAGGAATGCCTGATTTTTCAGATATTTCGCTTGCTGTCGATGAAATTAATGATGTCAATGTTACATATGCTTGAGCTTCATACATTGTAAGCCCAATTCCTTTCAATACGTGTATATTCTCATCCATAATTTCTGATTTGTTTCAGGAAATATAAAAGTTTTACTACTTTTCACCCTTGAATAGTTACAATATCTTTAAATACTCTTCCAAGATAACTTTAATTAACAATACAAAAAGAGGTTATTGAAATGTCAGATGGATTAGATATGTTTTGTTATCAATGTTCCCAGGCAGGTAAAGGCACTGGATGTACTGTAAGTGGTGTTTGCGGTAAAAAACCTACCGTAGCAAGATTGCAGGATAACTTGATTTTTACCATGAAAGGAATCAGCGCATACAACTACAATGCAAATGTTTTAGGTAAATTCAATCCTGAAATTGATGCATTCTTGACTAAAGGACTGTATACCACATTAACCAATGTCAACTTTGATGCAAATGACTTGGTGGCATTGGCTTTGGAAGCGGGTAAGGTAAGCGTAGATGTAATGAGGTTGCTTAAGGATGCACACATTGAAGCTTACGGCGAACCGCAGCCGGTTGAAGTAAAAGTAGGAGCACAAGAAGGTCCGGCCATTATAGTAACAGGCCACGACTTGAAAGCTCTAGAGGAACTGTTAAAACAGGTTGAAGGAACAGACATTAAGGTCTACACTCACTCTGAAATGCTGCCTGCACACGGATATCCTGGTTTGAACAAATATGAAAACCTGGCAGGACAACTAGGAGGGGCATGGCACGATCAAAGAGCAGTCTTTAAAAAATACAATGCGGCAATTGTCGGAACAAGCAACTGCGTACTTCCTGCTTTAGATGCTTATAAGGAAAGAATGTTTACCATGGATGTAGCAAAACTTGAAGGCGTAAAAACAGTCGAAGATTATGACTTTTCAGAAGTTATCGAATGCGCCAAATCTCTTGGAGGCTTGGAAGCTGAAGAATTGACCACAATAACAACCGGTTGGAGCGCTGGAGCTATTGTTGAGCATGCAGATGCAATCAAAAAATTGGTGGAAGAAGGCAAAATAAGAAGGTTCTTTGTCGTTGGAGGATGTGACAAGGCAGCCAAACACAACGACTACTACAGGGAATTCGTGCAAAACTTGCCTGAAGATACCGTTATCTTGACATTAGCTTGCGGAAAATACAAATTCAATGACTTGGATTTAGGCGATATTGAAGGAATCCCAAGACTGCTCGATGTGGGCCAGTGCAACGACACCATTGTTGCGGTTGATGTTGCAGTAGCATTATGTGAATTGTTCGGCATGGAACTGAACGAATTGCCGTTGACAATTGTCCTCAGCTGGATGGAACAAAAGGCAGCTGCTGTCCTTTGGGCTTTATTATACCTGGGCAAAACCGACATGTGGATCGGCCCTGTGCTTCCTGCATGGTGTAATGAAGACATTATCAATGTCCTTGTTGAAAACTACAACTTGACTCCAACAACCGGAGATGCAATAGCTGATATTAAAACAATTATGGGGGAATAAGCTATGAGTGCCGATATCATGGCAAAAGCCTTGGATATCCAAAAACTAGTAGGCTATCAAGACGATACTGTCGTCAGCCGTGAAGTAATCAAAAAGGAATTGGGAACCGTAACATTCTTTGCCTTCGATCAAGGCCAAGGATTGTCTGAGCATTCCGCTCCTTTTGATGCTATGGTTCAGATTATTGACGGTGAAGCGGAAATCACAATTTCCGGTGTGAAAAACACTGTAAAAGCAGGTGAAATCATCATCATGCCTGCAAATGAACCCCATGCGCTTCAGGCAGAAAACAGCCCTTATAAAATGATTTTAACCATGATCAAAAGTGATTAATTTCATTTTATTTTTTATCTTTTTTTCCACCAGACCATTATCCAATCGGCCTTATCTTTAACGTTATAGTATTTTCCGGTTTCTTCATCATATGTAAGTATTCTTTCCAGATATTTTTTGAGAAGCTCCTTTTCTTCATCGGAGTATAAGTCAAGTCTGAATTTGCCGTTGTCCACGGCATCATCAATGCTTTCATATTCACGGTAATTGTTCAGGTCAAATCTTTCAATGTTTGCATAGATTCCTAAGTTAAACAATATGTTGAAGAAATAGTTGTAATCCGCGAAATCTTCGGTTTTAATTCCGATTTCCTTATCGAAATCCTTTTCAATCTTTTTGTTTTCCGGTCCGAAAATGGTTATGAAAACATATTTGTTGGCAATCTTGTCCAATTCCAGCAGGACCTCGTCAATAGGTATGATTCCGTTCAGAGACCTTGAACAGACCACCACATCAACATCCCCTATTTCATCATAGCTGATTTCTTCAATCGGCTTTAAGATGGTTTCAATATTAGTGATATTATTTTCATTTGCTCTTTTTTCTAGATATTCGAGCATTTTAGGTGATGAATCGACTCCAATTACCTTTTTAACTCTTTTAGCTATTGGTATGGTGACGGATCCTTCGCCGCAGCCGACATCGAGGACAACATCATCTTCATCTAAAATCAATTTGTCAAATAAGGCATTCTGGTAATCGTCTTTTCTTGTTCTTTTATAAAATCCGGGTGCTGCCTTATCCCAATCCTTATCCACTTTTGTTGATAGTTTTTCGGCCCAGAATCCAAGCCAATCCACATCATCCGGGTTTTCGATACATTGCTTCATATTTTCACTTTCCCTGTCAATACGTTCTGGTAATCTTCATAGTTCTCTTTTAAAAGTTCGGGGATATTTAACTCATATGGGCATTTGTCCACACAGGAATAGCATTCTGTACAGTCCAGGGTCTTTTTCATTATCTCCTGTGTCCTTTCATCCAGGTTAGGTTCTGTTGGAAATCTTCTAATCCAAAGTGACATTCTTGCACATAGGCTGACATTGATTCCTTCAGGACATGGCATGCAGTATCCGCAGCCTCTGCAGAAGTTGTCTCCAAGCTCTTTTTTGTCCTTTTCGATGAATGCTTTTAGTTCATCATCCAAAACAGTATTTTCATCGTAGCTTAAGAATTCATTGAGCTCTTCCAGCTTTTGAATTCCCCAGATTGGCAGTACATTATCAAATTGATTTAGGAATGCAAAGCTTGCTTTTGAGTTTTTCAGCAAGCCTCCACCCATTGCCTTCATTGCAATGAATCCAACATCCAATGTTTTACATTTTTCAACTAGTCTTATCTCTTCATCACCGCTTAAATAGGAAAAGGGATATTGCAGTGTTTCGTACAGTCCGCTGTCAAGCGCCTCGTGAGCATGTGTGATTTTATGAGTTGTAATTCCAATGTGCCTTACCATGCCGTCCTCTTTGGCCTGAAGCATCGCTTTGTATAAGTCATCTTCCTCTTTAGGACAGAATGAAATGTTGTGGAATTGATGAAGGTCAAGATAATCGGTTTTCATGCTTTTAAGTGATGTTTCCAAATCGCTCCAGAATTCTTCCACATCTTCCGCTCCACTTTTGGTTGCAAGATAGATGTTTTCACGAACGTCACTCAATGCACGACCAATCTTTTCCTCACTGTCTGTGTAGAAGTGTGCAGTATCATAGAAATTTATTTCGTTTTCGTAAGCAGTCTGAAGAATTTCAATTGAATCTTCCATGTTACGTCTCTGGATTGGCAGTGCGCCGAATCCGTTTTTGTTTACCTCAAGATTAGTTTTTCCAAGCCTCATTTTAAAACACGCCCTCAGTTAAATGTTATTGGTTGAAAATGTTATTCGAAAATTTTCATGTTGATATTATTATATATCTTTCTATGGCTATTTTAGTATTGCTCTTGATTTTTTCAGAAAATATGGCAATGTTTGACAGATGTCAGATATTAAAAAATAGTTTTAAGAAAATAAAAAAAGTTGTAGATGCGTGTTGCATCTACCTTTTGACTTTTGCAGTTCTTTTAGCGACTTTTTTACCGTAGCTAGCTTGGTATTTGACCTTTTTGCCCACTTTAAGTTTTTTTAAAACGTTTTTCTTGATGGTTACTTTTGCAATTCCCTTTTTATTGGTTTTTGCTTTTATTGCTTTTTTGTTGAATTTGAATTTTATCCATTTGCCTTTGACGGCTTTTCCATTGATTTTCAATGTTGCGGTCAAGATGAGCTTTTTGGCTGATTTTTTGACTTTGACCTTTTTGAGGGTCAATGTTATCTTATTCGGTTTAGAAACTTTTTTGCTGGCTTTTGTAAAGGTAAGTGTCTTGGATGTTGAAATGTAGTTGTCGTCCCCGCTGTAGATTACAACTGCGGTGTAGGTTCCGTCTGCAAGTCCTGGTATGGTCAATGATCCGCTGCCGGTAAAGTATGAACTGCTGTATTTCTTGCCGTTTATCAGTACGGTTATGGCTCCGCCAGCATCCTTTGCAACATTCACTTTAAATACAGGGTTTTCGCCTGCTTTGGATTCGACGCTAGCAGACATATTAGGGTCCTGACCTACGAAGATGTATGCCTCAGGGTAGAAATAATTTCCTTTGCTGTCTTCATATTCCATGTTGATCGGTCCGGATTTGTTGGCTATGAACTTGACGCTTGCCTTTCCGTTTACAACCTTTGTATTGATTGGATGGTCGGATTCAAGAAAATAGCTGCCAGGAACTATTACTGTTAAGTTGCCTGAATATGTGCTTGGAAGTTCGAAGGTAAGTGTATATTCCTTGCCTTTTATCAGTTCGGTATCGACTTTAACTATTGGCTCGCTATACAAAAATTCTCCAAATTCAAGAATTTTGTAGTCGCTTCCGGTATATTTGGCGTCAATCCAGTATTCCTTACCTAACTCCTTATAATCTGATAGGGAAACGCTTGCAAAACCGTTAACCAATGGAACATTTTTGATTTCCTCATCATTCACTTTAACTTGCAGATTTCCTTTTGCATTGCTAGGCAACTGCAAGGAGATTGTAGCGTCTTTGCTGTTGTAGGCTGTGTTCCAAACCTCCGTTGGATATCCATAAACTTCCACAGCCCTATCAAGTGAAAATGCTGCAAGATTCTTATCTCCCGCATAGTCAATGTGAAGGTTGTGGTATCCCATGCTCAATGAAGGCAGTGTTATGGTGGCAACACCCCTTATAATCGGTGCTGAATATTTTTTGTCGTCAATTGTGGCGATTACATTTCCGGTTCCTTCATTAATGAATATCTCTAAAAGTTCGGTTGTCCCATAGACAATTCCGACTTCTGAAACGTCATATGGAAGCAGCTGGAAGCTGCCTTTCACTGATTTTGGAGCATAACTGTCGTCGCCGGAATATTTGATTTCCCATGTATGTTTGTTGTATGTGAGATTATAGTCCTTGGAATACATGGAAAAATAATGATTTTTGGCAGTAATGGTCTTATTGCTCATGTAGTTATTATCTATGTAAAGAGATAATGTTCCATTGACTTTTTGAGGGAATTTAACATGGAAATAAGTGTTTTCCGCATCGTAGTCGGTGACTACAATTTCATCGATTATTTCGTCATTCTTATCAATTGAAGTGTTGACTGTCATTCTAGAATCCTTCTTTTCGGACAGTACTGGTTCATCCGTACCGGATTCAATTGTTTCATTGTCTACGCTTTCATCAATCGAAACCGTATTGTCGATTTCTTCTACTGTTAGATTGTCTGCTGAAGTATCATCAGCCGCGCTAACAGCACACATTGCTAAGATGGCCAGCAGAAATACGCTGACCAATATCAATCTTTTCATTCTCATCATTATCACACATTTCATAACGTTTTTAAACAAAAATTCAATTTTGAATAGTTCAAAATATGTTACATTTGGATTTATGTAAAAACTCAATTATAAAAAGGTATTATTAAAAAAAGAATAGTGGAGTTTGATTTACTCCGGTTTTTGAGTCTAATATCCGTTCATTTTCAATATTACATACAATATTAGTATAACAATTAATATGATAATCGAAGTCTTTGCCGAGAAGAATCTTGTTTTCCTGAATTCCTTGTCTTCGACTTCCCCTTTCTTCAGTATCCTTTCCTTTTCAAAGGAGCATTTCTGATAGATTGCTTCGATGTCTTTTGGAAGCCTGCCGTGCTCATTCAGCATGTTGATGGTCTTGTTCAGGTATTTGATTGCTTCGGCATCGTCGCCGAGATTGACGCAGCAGAAGGCGGCCTTGTAGTTGAAGTTGGTGACCAGTTCCAGGTCATCTTCGACCTTGCCTTCATAGTGGAGGCAGTTCTTGTAGCATTTCAGCGCTTCCCCATAGTCCTTAAGCTCAAACAACGCATCCCCCTTTGCATTGAATCCGACCAATGTGTCCTCTTCTGAAAGTGATTTGTCTAGGTATTCCAATGCCTCCTCGTTCCTGCCGTTCTTCTGGAGCATCTGGCCCTTGTACAGGTCTGACTTCTGGTCGCCTCCGAACTGGTTTTCGTAGTTGTTTAGAAACCTCAATGCATCCTCATATTGCTTTGCCTGCATAAGCAGTTCGATTTTTGCCATCAAAAGCTCTTTTTTGGAAATTCGGGGCTCTTCGATTTTCGAATATGATGAATAGTTCTTGTAAGCCCTGTCCATGTAGGTCAACGCTTCGTCGACTTCGCCCTTGTTGAATCGTGACATCGCCTTGTCGCATAGGACGTTGATGGAATTGGGCTGCTTTTCTAAATATTCATCAAAGTATTTCTCACCGTAATTGCCATCGCCATGGCCCTCATCATAGTACTGGTAATACAGTCCCTTTTCTTCAAGTGCAGGCAGATGGCCTGCTTCAATCAATAAATCTAAAATTAGTAAGTATGATTCGACATCATCTTTCGCATGTCTTTTTCTAGCTATCTTAAGAGCTTCACTGAAGTTTTCCTCTTCAATATATTGCTTTGCCTGATTAACAGCATCACTCATCATATCAACCTAAGTTTTTTTTATCTAACTCCTAATCTTTCAATAGCTACTCTCGTTAATATTATATATCTTCAATTAAATAAATAATATTGCTTATTTTTATTGAATTAATTAAATGTGATGATTAAATGAATGATTTAGAAGAAATTGTTTTCAAACATGCTTTGTTGAATGCGGCCAAACATAAGGGAAGTGCAAATCCCGGTGCTGTAATGGGCTCAATAATGTCAAATGAGCCGGAACTCAGAAGCAGAGCGAAAGAAATCGGTCCCTTAGCGGGTAAGATTGTGGCAAAAGTGAATGCGTTAAGCCCTGAAGAGCAAGCTTCAGAAATGGAAAAGTTAGGTGTTGAAGTTCAGGACAAAAAGCCTAAAGCTAAAGAGAAAGGCCTTCAGGAGCTTCCCGGAACTCATGAAAACATCGTTTTGAGATTTGCTCCAAACCCAAGCGGACCATTGCACATCGGACACTCAAGAGCAGCCGTTCCGAATGCGGAATATGTGAAAAGACATAACGGTAAACTGATTTTAAGAATTGAGGATACTGATCCCAAAAGAGTATTCGAACCTGCTTACGAAATGATTCCGGAGGATCTTGAATGGCTTGGAATCAATCCTGATGAAGTTATTTATCAGTCCGACAGGTTTGAAATCTATTACGATTACGCTCGCCAACTGATTGAAAAGGGCGCAGCTTACATGTGTACCTGTGACGGTGCAGACTTCAAGGAGCTTAAGGACAACTGCAAGGCATGTCCTTGCCGTGACAACAGCGTTGAAGAGAACCTCGAGTTATGGGACAAGTTTGACACTATGGAAGCAGGTGAGGCCGTGCTTAGGGTCAAGACTGACATCAACCACAAAAACCCTGCAATCCGTGACTGGGTTGCTATGAGATTGGTTGATGAAGAGCATCCTCGCTTGGGCACAAAATACAGGATATACCCTATGATGAACTTCTCCGTTGCAGTGGATGACCATCTGATGGGATTGACTCATGTCTTAAGGGGAAAGGATCACTTGGCCAATACTGAAAAGCAAAAGTACCTGTATGATGCCATGGGATGGGATACTCCTGAGTATATCCACTATGGAAGGCTTAAGATGGAGGACATTGCACTCAGTACCTCAAAGGCGATGGCTGGAATTGAAGACGGAACCTACTCCGGATGGGATGATCCAAGGCTTGGAACCTTAAGGGCCATTGCAAGACGTGGAATAGACCCAAGAACCATATATAATCTGATTACTGAAATCGGAGTCAAAATGGCGGATTCAGCAATCAGCTGGAAGAAGATTTACGGATTGAACCGCAATTTCCTGGAACCTGTAGCCAACAGGTATTTCTTCTGTGAAGACCCTGTGGAAATTGAAGTTGAAGGCTATGAAGGCGGCGAAGTTTCAATTGAAAGGCCGCTTCATGCAGACCATTTGGATAGGGGAAACAGGATTTTGCCGTTTGACGGAAAGGCATGCCTTGCAAAATCCGACATTAACGATGGACTGTTCAGACTGATGGATGCAGTCAATGTCGAAATTGCCGGAGATAAAATAGCTTATCACTCCACCTCATTTGAGGATGCAAGGGCTGTCAAAGCAAGAATCATCCAATGGGTGCCTACTGAAGACAATGTCAATGTGAAAATCGTCATGGATGACGCTTCAGTCAAGTCCGGTTTGGGTGAAGGTGCTTTACGTGATTTGTCTGTTGGAGATGTTGTTCAGTTTGAAAGGGTAGGATTTGCCCGTTTGGATGAAGTCAAGGATGATGAATTGGTATTCTACTATGCACACAAATAGGTGATTTTGGTGACATTATTTTCAAACGGCTTTGTAACTCTTCAGATGCCTGAAGATTTTGATGCCGTTGCAACAAAAGATGAATTTAATGACATGCATCTTGTAAATACTAAAATCCCGATGTCTATAAAATTTTCAACTACTCCCACATTGGTGGGGCTTCCTGAAATCAGCCAGGACATTGAAAAGAATCTGCAGGGCAATGATAAGATTAATGTGATCGCATCTGATTTCATTGCCATCAATGATGATATCTACTATATGGTGGTATCCTCATTTTCAGATGGCGAAAAGGAGGTTCGCAGGAACGAATTCCTATATGTTGAGGACAATAATTTGTATGTTTTTGAATTTACCTATCCTTATGCGGATAGGGAGCTCGATGACTTTTATTTGAATGTCATCCGTTCCTTAAAAATAATCGTACCTAAATATATTGTTGAAAATGGTGCGTATAAGTTAAATAAGAAAGAGTAATTCTTTCTTAATCTATTTTTTTAAAAAAAAATTTGGTAAAAAAGATATTTAATATACCTTTTTCACATCTTCTGGTTTGATTTTAATGTTTTGGCGTCTGTACCTGACGGAGATGTCATCGCCATGTATGCCATAGACTTGGCTTGAATAGGTTTCACCTAAGTGATTGAAGATAATTTCATCTCCTTTTTTAAGCACATATTCAGCATTTCCAATGGTTATTTTAATGTTGTCCCTGGCAGGTTTTCCTTTGATGGATCCTGCTTTCGGTTGTGCAAGTTCAGGTTCAGGTGAGTTTTTAGCCATATTGAAAACTCTGCGTGTATTTTCCTGCCTTAACCTTTGGTCGTAGTTGTCATGCATGTTTTCATAATCGATATGGGTCTCGTTGATGATAGGCTCATACTCATCATATCTGTTTACCTTTCTGATGTAGCTTTCATCATCGCTTGGGGTTTGTTCAGTTTCAGGAATCAATTTCTCTTTGACATCCTGGAAGATTTTAGAGCCGGTAATCTTATTGGTTATCTTGTCCAGATCTTTTCTGTAGTCCAAGTCCATGTTTTTGTCATCATTGAATAGGTCTGAATCATCAATAGGTGCTCCGAATTCATAATCTTTTCTTTCACCGACTTTGCTTGGGGTTTTGAGTGTTGGCTCTTTTATTTCTTCATTTGGAATGTCCAATTCATCATTATCAGCACTCAACAACACGTCAGTAATGTTTTTGTCTTCGGATATGCTTTCAATTTCTTCTTCTTTGCTTTCTTCGGAAGCGGATGTGATTACTTCTTCAATTTCCTTTTGTGAGGTTGTAGCAACTTCTTCTTTAGGAGCCTCTTCAACTTCTTCGGGAGCTTTTTCCACTTCTTCAGTAATTGCATCAGCAATTTCACTTGATGAATCGTCTTCTGTAATTATGTCTTCAATGGTTTCACTTTCAGAAATGACTTCTTCGATGAGAGGCTCTTCAACCTTGTTTTCTTTTCTTTGCTTTATGCTTTCTTTGATTTCGGCCAATTCGGCATCATCCTCTCTATCTATTTTTTGAGATTCTTTTTCTCTTTCATCGTCTTTTCTTTTAGATTCTTTGATCAATTCATCGATTGTAAATAAGTCTTTCAATTCGGTTTTATCTTCGTTATTCTGATTCATAATATCCATCTGGCTTTGTTTGATTGGTTCTTGGAATTTTTTAACTTCATTTCCATAATTAATGAGAACTTGATTTTCGGATTCATATTCATATCTTTTCATGTTTTCATATTCTTCCGGAACGATATATACATCATAATCTGGAGCTCTTTGAGGTCTGTTTCCATATAGTGATTTTGTATTTTGGGTTGTTTTTTGGGATAAGCTATGATTTTTAGTGCTTGAATTAATTCTTTCTTTTCCTTGTGATATCAGTCCATTAATGGCTTCACTGCTTGGAAGTATTGATCCTTCTTCATTTTCCAGTTCATTTCCTTGGTAATGTAGTTTTACAAGTAAAATAGCTATAATACCAATTATTGCAATAGTTATCCAAATTAAGATGGTTATTCCGTTCATTATTATCCCAACCCTTATTTTTTAATATATTATTATATATGTCATATTCAATGATTTAAATATTTTTATATATGAAACATTTATTTTGCATTTATGTTAATCCTGAAATTTCGTTTCATGCCTTAAATCAGACAATTTTTAAATTATTTTTCCTTAGAAAATATTAATTTTCGGTTAATTTTTCTTAAACAATCATTTTATATATGCTCTAAAATAAATTATAAATTAGATTAATAATTGTTTATGAGGATTAATCATGGTTGTTAAAATTAATGAAAACTATCTTAAATTAAAAAGCAGTTACCTTTTTGTTGAAGTAGCTAGAAGAGAAGCGGAATTTGTAAAAAATAATCCTGATGCAGACGTAATAAAAATGGGTATTGGGGATGTAACCAAACCATTGGTTCCTGCGGTTGTAAAAGCGTTTAGAGATGCAGTGGATGAAATGGGAGACGCAGAAACCTTCATGGGATATGGTCCGGAACAGGGTTACGATTTTTTAGCAGAAGCCATAATTAAAAATGACTATGAAAAATACGGAATTTCTCTTGATACTTCAGAGGTATTCATCAGCGACGGGGCAAAATGCGATACTGGTAACATTCAGGAAATATTCGGCATCGACAACAGGATTACAGTAACTGATCCTGTTTACACAGTTTATGTTGACACCAATGTAATGGCAGGCAGAACAGGTGAAATGGGCGATGACGGAATGTATGAAGGCTTGACATATCTCAAATGCAATGCGGAAAATGGATTCGTTCCGGAACTTCCGTCCGAACCTGTAGACATAATCTACCTATGCTACCCGAACAACCCGACCGGTACAACATTGACCAAAGATCAATTGAAAGTGTTTGTTGAATATGCAAAGGAAAACAAGGCAATCATTTTATTCGATGCAGCTTATGAAGTGTTCATAACAGAAGATGACGTTCCGCACAGCATTTATGAAATTGAAGGTGCAAAAGAAGTGGCTATTGAATTCAAGAGCTATTCAAAGACTGCAGGATTTACCGGAACACGTTGCGCATACACAGTCGTTCCTAAGGAATTGATAGGTTATGACAGCGAAGGCAACGAAGTTGAAATCAATCCGTTATGGAACAGAAGACAAACCACCAAGTTCAACGGTGCATCCTATCCGGTTCAAAGGGCTGCCGAAGCAACCTACTCCGAAGAAGGCCAAGCACAAATCAAAGAGGTTGTTGACTATTACATGGCAAACGCCAAGGTAATTCGTGAAAGCCTATCAGACATCGGCCTTGAAGTCTATGGTGGAGTAAGCTCCCCTTACATTTGGGTAAAGACCCCTAATGACATGGACTCCTGGGACTTCTTTGACTTATTGCTGAATGAGGCAAACGTCGTTGGAACTCCTGGTTCAGGATTCGGGCCGAGCGGTGAAGGATACTTGAGACTTACTGCATTCAACACTTTGGAAAATACCAAAGAGGCGATGGACAGAATTTCAAAATTAGAATTTTAGGTGTTGAAATTGAAAGTAATAGAAAAGGAAATTACAATCGAAGAAGGCGATTCATTTAAGATGGTATTGTCCAAATATGGTGCCTTAGGGTTTGACAAGCAGGAAAACCTTTCAGATTTAATTGGCGATACTAAAGGAGAGCTGGATCTTGAAAAAGGTTTTATAACTTTCGGTGACATCAGGATGCCGGTTCAGATTTTAGGATTCTATTCAGATGAATTGAACCAATGGTCATGGGCTTGGGACAATGAGGACATCTTCGGAAAAAACCTGATTCAGGCTTCCATCAAAATCAAGGCAGTTGGAGATGAATTCGGCATTACAGAGTTTGCAGCACCAATCATTCAATTGAATTATGATGCATGCCATTCCATAGCGATGACCGCAACTGCATTCCTAAACTACGATGCTTATTATGCCGTTTCAGAAGATGGATTGGATATTTTCGTAGCCGTCGAATCAGATGACATTAAGGAAGACAATTCCCTTTTAAGGTTCAGAAATACATTTTACAAGTTCCAGAAAAATTTCAGGATTTATCCTAAAATTGCCTTTGAAGCATATACTAAACTTAAGGGATACGGTTTCAAACCGCATGACGATTTTGCAGTGGCCAAGATTGGCGAAAGCAGAATCATTGTCGGATTTACCGAAAGGGGAAACATTACTCGTATCCTAATGTATGATGAAGAGGAATAGTGGGAAAATGAATCAGGATTTAGTGGAGGAAATTGAATACTTAAAAGATTTACTTGCTAAATCTGGGTTTTTTTCACATGATGAAATCATTGAAATACTTGAAGATCAGTTTATAGAGGAGGAAATTGATTTTTCAGGCTGTGAGATTCCATCAAATGACTTTTCAGGCGAAAACTTTTCCAAGTTGGAAAAGGCTTTTTCATCCTTGGCAGGTGAAAAAATCGTAGCTATTCACAATTGCGGATTTGACATCGAAGAGGGTGTGGCGGATGCATTCGAGCTGTTTGTCCATCTAAACAATAACAAGTTTCAAGCAGATGGGTTCTGCTTTTACACATTTGAGGATGTTGAGGATGCGCTTTTCGACAATAAGCTTAAAATCACTTTCGGTGATTTTGAAAACAATGAGGATAAGGCATTGGAAATCGGCAAAACAGTTTCTAAATGCTTGAAGGAAGAGAATTTCAATATCGATTGGGACGAAACCATTAACAACCAGATTGAGATTAATCCATTCAAATGGGATAAGTCCTATGATGAAAATAAGGAATATGAAATAGAAGGAGCGTATGAAGTTTTTATTAAGAACTAGGTGTTAAAATGAATGTAAGGTCATTAAAATTAATTCGTGAGGTTATTATTAATTCAGGCAAATGGACTTCAATTGAAGTGTCTCAAGATTCAATCTACTTGCAGTTTAGGGATGTTGAGCTAGGCACCCCAAGGTCAGATGAAAGCTTTTCATTGGTTGTCCGATTTGCTGAAGATTCATTTTTCACAGTTTTTTATAAGAATATCTGGGACATCGACTTTCTATCAAGATATAATTACAAATATAATCTATTGAGTGAAGAGTTTGTTTTCAATGTTAAAAATCTCGAATTCATCGATTTTGAATATCTGAATAAATTCTTCTACGACTTTAAAAAGCAAAAATCCGTTTCCGTTTCAGACGAATTCGATATCCACAATATCAGAAATGACTTTTTCATGCTGTTTGAAACAGATGAAATCGCTGTTGTTGTAGGCGGAAACCAGATGGATTTCTTCTCTCCATTTGAAAGGTTGGATGACGCATCACTTAGGGAGCTTTCAAACCAATGGATGCTTTATTTCCTAAAATATCATCTGAAAAGGAATATCATTAAAGACCCTATGTGTGAAAATCATCCTTTGATGTTCAAAAAGGATTGATTTTACTTTTTTTAATTTTTTTATTTTATATCTAATTTTGTTCAATTTTAGAAAACTATTTTATAGATAAATTATATAATAATAGTGGTATGAAAATTTTACTGATTTTCACTTATTAATTTTTAAGGAGTTATTAAATGACTTGTAGTATTTTAGTTGGAGGAGCATGGGGGGATGAAGGTAAAGGAAAATGTATTACCTACCTTTGTGACAATGATAAACCAGACATTATCGCTCGTGCAGGAGTCGGGCCAAATGCAGGCCATTCCGTTGAATTCAATGGAGAAAAATATGGTTTAAGACTTACCCCTTCAGGTTTTGTACATACAGGCGCTAAACTCATGATTGGAGCAGGAGTTTTAGTAAACCCGGATGTATTATTTAAAGAATTTGAAGACTTAAAGAAATATAACGTAAAGGAAAGAATGTGCGTTGATCCTAGATGCGCAATTATTAATGAAGACCACATGACCAGAGACAAGAACTCTGAACATTTGGCTAAAAAGATTGGAAGTACCGGATCAGGTTGCGGACCGGCAAACTCAGACAGAGTAATGAGAACCATTGATTTGGCTCGTGACATTCCAGAACTTGAAGAATACATCACTGATGTATCCCTTGCTTGCAATGAAGCTATCGACAATGGTGAAGAAGTATTCATTGAAGGATCACAAGGATTTGCCCTTTCCCTTTATTATGGAACCTATCCGTTTGTAACCAGTAAGGACACTACCGCATCAACCTTTGCCGCTGATGTAGGAGTAGGACCAACTAAAGTAGATGAAGTCATTGCAGTATTCAAATCATATATTTCACGTGTTGGTGAAGGTCCGTTCCCAACCGAAATGACTCAGGAAGAGGCTGAAAGCAAAGGCCTTGAAGAATACGGTGTCGTTACCGGAAGACGTAGAAGAATCGGTTACTTTGACATGGAGCTTGCAAAGGAATCCTGCAGAATCAATGGGGCAACCCAAATCGCTTTAACATGTGTTGATAAGTTGTTTGATTGTGCTCGCGTACAGGACTATGACGAGCTATCAGCCGAAACCAAAGCGTTCATTGAAAATATTCAAAATGAGACAGGTGTTCCTGTAACCATTATTTCAACTGGACCGGATTTAAAGGACACTATCGATTTAAGAAAAGAATTATTATAATTCTTTTTTTTACTCTTTTTGCAAAAAATAATTAATAGTTGCATTCGTCAAAATGCGCTTTCATTTTCAAGTAAAACTCTTCGCTTGTAAAGTCAAAATTAGTATTGAATGAGTTATAAGCCAGATTACAATCGTTTTCCAAATTGAATTTAAAATCAGGGTTTTTGTCAAATAGTTTTTCAAAGCAGATTTTTGAATGTTCGGGAAACGGCACTTCCTCAAAAGGAATCTTGTTCAATGTCATTTTCATGGCGCAGGACAATACTGTAAATTGAATGGCTGTTGCATATGCATCATAATACTCATCATAATCCAGATTCACTTCAAAATAAATCAGGAAGTTAATCATCGCATGTGAAACCCAAATCAGTGAATTAGGTTCAAATCTTTCCAATTGCAAATCTGTGAAGCTAAAGATTAGGTCTTCCATATCCTTATCATCATTGTCTTCACAATATTTTACAAACTCCTTAAATGAGTAGTTTGACAGGTATTTGATGTAGGCATCCTTTATTTCATCATCACAGGGATATTTGGAAATTCTTTTCAAATCCTTTCGTTTTAGTATTTTGGGATAAGTGAACATAGCAATCAATATTAATGAATTTAATTATTATATAAGTTCTTTTTCCCTATTCCTATATTAAAATTGTCATGAATTTAAATATGGTCATGTTAATGTTTATATAACATGAGTTATAAAACAATACTTATCACAATATAACAATTGTGATATTAAATGATAGGAGGGTAATGTATGTGTGAAATTTTTTGTTTTAATTCAAATACGCCAAAACAAATTAACAAGTGTCTTGAATGTTTTTACAATCACTCAGAAGAGCATCCGCACGGATGGGGATTGGCCACTATGCAATCCGATGAATTTGTTATAGATAAAGAGCCTGTAAAAGCAACATGTAGCCAACACTTGAAAGATATATTATCCCATCCTGTTGTTGGAAAAAACGTGTTCGCTCACATCAGATTGGCTACTGTGGGTGAAATCATATCTCCCAATTGCCACCCTTTCACAGAAGCTGATGACAATAACAGATCATGGATGTTGATACACAACGGAACCATATTCGATTATCCTAAACTCGATGAATACAAGGATAAGGAAAATGGGGATACTGATTCTGAGCGAATACTTTTATACATCATAGATAAGGTTAACGAGTTTGAGAGAAATAAAGGTGGCCTGTCCACCATAAAAGAGAGGTTTAATCTATTAAATGACATTATTGTTGACTTATCTAAAAATAATAAGGTTAATCTAATGATTTACGATGGCGACTTGACTTATATCCATTCGAATATGAGGGATTCGCTTTATTACTTGAAAAACGATGAAGGATTTTTGGTTGCTTCAACTCCACTAACGGATGATGAAGGTTGGAAACCTGTAGAATTAAATAAGCTATTCGGTCTGATTGATGGAAATATCATTTTTGAAAGTGAAGAGCATCAAAACGAGTTTATATTGACTGAAGAACATGAAAAAGCAATTGAAGATTTTTTAAAATCAATAAATCAGGTTGATAATAATGATTAGTGAAGAAACGGTGAGGAATAAATTATATGATGAATTCATAAAGCCAACGGAACAGAAGAAGAACTTTGTTGGTATTGAGATTGAAATTCCCATTATTAATCTTGATAAGACGGCAGTGGACTTTGGTGTTGTTCATAAGGTCACTGACAAGTTTCAAAAACAGTACTCAGATTTTAAGGAAGATGGCATTGACTATGATGGAAATGTCTTTTCTCTTAAAAACAACAATAATGATGACATATTCTGTTATGACTGTTCATACAATAATATCGAATTTGCGATGGGCAGGGAAAAGGATCTGTTTTCCATATACGACCGTTTTTGCGATTATTATGCATTTACAAAGGAATGCTTTGAGGAATTTAACCACACATTGACCGGAATGGGCATAAATCCATATAGAAAATATAACAAGAATCAGCCGATTCCGTCCGAGAGATATCTGATGCTTTATCATCATCTGAAATCTTTTAAGAACTACAGGAATGTTCCTATGCATTTTCATGATTATCCGGAATATGGAATGTTTTCATCCGCTTCACAGGTTCAGCTGGATGTATATAAGGATGAGCTGGTAAAGACAATCAATGTATTCTCAAAAATCGAACCTATAAAGGCATTGCTGTTCTCAAATTCAGTTCTGGTGGATGAAAACAAGCATGTAACCTGCTTTAGGGATGCTTTATGGGAATATTCAACACATGGAGTAAATCCTCACAACATTGGTATGTATGATGTTGACTTTAAAAATCTCGATGATTTGCAGGCATATCTGGAATCCTTAAATATCTATTGCGTAATGCGTGATGGGGCATACATCAACTTCCCGTCAATGAATCTGCTCGAATACTTTAAAAAGGATTATGTTTGCGGTGAAATATACAGCAATGGAGAGTACAGGGAAATTGAAATAAAGCCATGCATCAAGGACATCAAATATTTAAGGCCGTTCAAATTCATTAATCTGACATTCAGGGGAACAGTGGAATTCAGAAGCGTCTGCACTCAGCCGATTAGGGACTCAATGTCTGTTGCAGCATTCCATTTAGGCCTTAAGGAGAAATTGGACGAGCTTGAAGAGTTAATTAATAATGATAATGTAATATATCACAAGGGGTACACTGCAGGGGAACTCAGAAAACTGCTGATACAGGATGAACTTCCAGCATTTATTGATAAAAATGATTTATGTAAATTAACAAAGGATGTTGTTGATTTAGCAGACAGAGGACTAAAAGAAAGAGGCATTGGTGAAGAGATTTTCTTGAATCCGTTATATGAGCGCATTAAACAGCACACTAATCCTGGAAAGGACATTATCACATCAATGCATAACGGTGCTGAATTGGAAGAATTAATTAGAGATTATGGTAAATTAGATTAGATTCATAATTTTTGGGAGGAGAAATGAATTTATTAAACGTATCAAAGTTATCTGTAGATGAAATCTTGGCTGGTTCGTTTGGGATAGAATGGGAAAGCTTAAGGGCAAAAGGTGATGGAAAGCTATCATTAACCCCTCATCCGGAGGTATTTGGTGATAAGCTAACAAATCCTGTTGTAACCACGGATTTTTCAGAAAGCCAAATCGAAATAATCACACCGACTTTCGATTCGATTGACAAGGCATTTGACAATTTTTCATTGTTATCTGACATTGTCAATGCATCACTGCCTGAAGATGAATATCTGTGGTTTCAATCAATTCCATGTATTTTGCCTTATTGGGACCAGATTCCAATTGCCCAATATTCCGAAGAGGGAATATCTTCTCAAAAATACCGTGAAGATCTGGCAAAAAAATACGGTGTCAAAAAGCAGATGATTTCAGGAGTTCACTTTAATTTTTCATTTTCAGATGATTTATTAAACAAATTATATGGCATGGAAGGCTCTGATCTAACTTTTAAGGAGTTTAAGGATAACGTTTATTTGAAGATAGCTAGAAACTACCTAAGATACTGCTGGCTGATTATATATCTGACCGGCTGTTCAATAGGTTCACATAAGACATTCTCTAATGATTGTTTGCATCTGATGGATGAGCAGGACGATTACGGAAGTTTCTACTCAACAAAAGGTCCATCATTTAGAAACGCTTCA
Source organism: Methanobrevibacter sp. (assembly GCF_045220775.1). Classification (GTDB taxonomy): domain Archaea; phylum Methanobacteriota; class Methanobacteria; order Methanobacteriales; family Methanobacteriaceae; genus Methanocatella. The sequence goes on along the minus strand of NZ_JBGUWC010000078.1, from coordinate 61,082 downwards.
TGCGGATATAAGAACTTAAAGGAGCTATATCCATCTTACGACTCAGTGAAGGAATTTGTTAGTGACATTAACAAATTCATCGATGAGGGGGATTTGTCCGAGGCAAAAGAGCTATACACTCAGATTAGATTAAAGCCAAAGAACCCTCAAGACTTGTTGAATTCTTTAGAAAATGATGGAATTGAATATATTGAGATAAGGACTTTGGATATCAATCCATTTTATAAATGTGGACTTGTAATGCATGACATGAAATTCCTGCATCTGTTTTTGATATATATGTTCATTAAGGATGAGTCCGATTATGAGGATTGGCAAAAGGAAGCCAAATATAATGAAGAGGCAACTGCTGAATCTGCTTATGTCGAATCAATGAGATTGCTTAGGGATGGCGAGGAAGTAACCCTTAAAAGCTGGGCAGCAGATATCATCAATGAAATGCATGGCATGTGTGAAGTGCTGGGCATAGATGAAGACCGCACTCTAAGTCTAATGCTTAATCGTATTTCAAATCCTGATTTGACATATGGAAAAAGGCTTCTGAAACTGATTAAGGAACATGGATACATTAACACTCATGTTGAATTGTCAAAAAATAACAAGCAAACAAGCATTAATAGTCTGAAGAATGCCGATCCGGAAGAGTGTGATGAATTGAAGAAATATCTAAACATTGCATTGGTCGGCAAATAGTATGTTAAGGTGATTTTATGGAGTTCATAAGACAAACTGATGTTATTCAATGGAAAGATGGAGGCTATGAAACAATTAAGGAAAACAGCGTTGATGATGAATACACTTATTTGTTCATTGATTATTTGCCTCCCCGTAAGTTTTCAACATATCCTAAGGATTTAAAGGACTTTGCTATAGGATATTGTTTAGGGGAAGGGTTGATTAAAGACTATTCTGACATCAACTCCATTGAACTTGATGGAACCAATGTTCTGGTCTCTACAAAGCTTACTCATGACCCTGAAGAGGATTTGGAACAGGAAGGTATTGTTCAGGAGAGAAAGGGCAATTGCGAGCATGCCTGTGTGTGCAGACTGCTAGAATATCAGGGGGTAAATTCCGATAATGCCGGTGGAATCAGATCCGAGCTAAAAACAATCGAACCAAACACATCAGATTTAAGGATTGATGCAACTCAAATTATCAAGGACATTCAACATTTGACCGATGAGGCTAAAATCTGGCAGAAAACAGGTGGGGTCCATGTCGCCCAATTGAAATATGAAGATAAGATTATCATTCGTGAGGACGTAAGCCGTCATGTTGCAGTTGATAAGGTAATTGGAGCGGCTTCAAAAGAGGGATATGATTTCTCAAAATGTTATATATCTTATAGTGGAAGAATGCCTGCGGACATGCTGATTAAGGTAATCAGGGTTGGAATTCCAATCATTATTTCAAATGCGGCACCGGCATCATCCGGTATTGATGTGGCTCGTGCAGGCAACATTACGATGGTTGGTTTTGTTCGGGATAATAGATTCACTGTTTTCACAGCTCCCGAACGCGTAAATTTGGAAAAATAGATGATTTATAGTTCATCTAATGAAAATGAACTTAAATCCAATAAATCAAATGTCAATATTTTTGGAGCAACGGTGACTTTGCCGACTCCAGTTATTATTTTATAAGCTTCAAATGCTTCAAGACATCCAATCAGGTTTGGAGTAGGTCCAATTACTGGTGGAACTCCGGATGTCACTCCTTTTAAAGCTTCAATTGTTTCTTCTGTTAATTCTTTACCTAATGATGGAAGATTAAACATCTCTTCATATGTCTTGTCGCTGTTTGGCAGGAATACTGTAATCTGTCCTAATGTTCCATGGATTGCTCCGTGAATGTATGGGATTCCTTTTTCTTTTGCAGTTCTTGAAACGATTACTCTTGTCAAAACATTATCTAATGCGTCAATGACGATATTTGAATCTCCGATTACTTTATCGATGTTTGTCTGATCCACATGTTCATTGAATGTAGTTACTTTAACGTAAGGGTTAATTAATCTGACCTTTTCTTTTGCTACTGCACTTTTATCAAGCCCTAAATCATTAATTGTGGCTAAAGTCTGTCTGTTTAGATTTGATAGGTCAAATGCATCTTTATCAACAAGGACAAGTTCTCCAATTCCCATTCTTGCAAGCATTTCTATGGTTTCACCACCGATTCCGCCACAGCCGATAACTGTGATTTTAGCATCTTTAAATCTTTCCTGTTCGCTTCTAGTTACTATACTCATTTGACGGGAAGCAATTTCCCAGTATCCATCACCTATGTATCTTGTTGGCATTTTTTCACCTAATATTTCTCCTTAGTTTTGGCAATACACCCATAAATGCATCTAGCGCATCTTCATAAGTTTCAAAATCATGACCTTTAATCAATCCATTTTCGAATATTTCTATATTTTCAACTTCAATTCTTTCATCATCACTGAAAACGGCATCTTTGATTTGATTTTTTGTATTTTCAATGTTTATTGTAAACGGAAGAGGGTATGAAAATGAACCGCCATTATACTCAATGACAATGTATTCATCATCATCGATTTGTGATAAATTTAGTGCAATCTTTTTGAATCCTTTGCTTTTTAATTCATCGTTGATGTTAATAAATTTATCTTTACTCAATAATTCATTTATGTTGTCCACTTCAATAATACCAAGTTCCCCTAAATCTCTAACTTTGACAATTTCGCAATTGGTGTTTGCTAGAATATAATCTTCGCAATAGCTTATCCTCTTGATTTTCTCATGAGTCGTTTGAGTATTTGTCGGAAGCCTTGTTGCAAGACATGTTGTTGATCGGGAATATGGAATGCCATTGTCATTTAAGTATTTGTGTATTTCCTTTGAAGTTAGTTTCGCTTCAATGAATGGAGTTTTAAAGTCATTTTTGTAAGTTATCAGTATTCCAGGTCTGTCGTTTACCAAATCGCTGATGTTATTTCCATCACAAATAAAATCAAAACCATTTTTACCTGCAACCTCTTTGATTTTTGAATACATCAGGTTTCTGCAGGTATAACATCTTTTTGAATCGTTGCTTAGGAAGTATTCATCTTCATAAAAGTCAATGTTCACTATTTCATGTTTTATTCCAAAGGATTCTGCAATTCTTTTCGTATTTTCAACAAAACCTGTCGGAAGCAAATGGTTATCGATTGTAATTGCTAATGTGTCAGCTGCAACTTTTGAAGATAAATATGCTATTAATGTAGAATCAGCGCCGCCTGAAAAGCCAATGGCCACTTTTTTGTCTTTTAAGATATCTTCAACAATACTTATCTTATTTTCTAAGCTCATGTTATCCTCTTTTAAATAATTTAAGGCATCAAGTTGATGCCTTTTCACAGTTCATTTTAAGGAGTCTTTTCATAATCTACTTTAATATATATTTTTAGAGATTATAAAACAATTTATTTGAAAGATTTTTACCCGAGCTTAATGGAAAAATGTAAAATCCCTTCGAAATTTTATAATATAACAATAGTTATTTTTTTCCATTAATTATAATTGTGTAATATTTATATATAAATGTTTTGAAATTGGAATTTTTTGTAATTTCGTATTTGAACAGTTTTATATTATATTTGATATTATTTAGAAAAACTTATATTGTAATAAAATAATATAACAATTGTTAATATTTTGCTGAAATATTGAAGTTTAAGATGATGTGAAATTATGGAATATAAGTTAAAATTTAAAGACATAAATGAAACAAGAGATTTAAAAGAGAATTTTACAATAAGGAATTTATTGGATGAATTGGAATTGTCTGCCCAAACCATCGTTGCAAAGCAGAATGGCGAGTTGACAATCGAAGACAGTGTAATCAATGATGGCGATGAAATTAATTTAGTTCAGATTATTTATGGTGGTTAAGCTATTTTTCAGCGATAACCACTAATAAATAAGTTCCTTCCTTTTTAAAGATTTCTACACTTTTAAAACCAGCATCCAACAGATATCTTTCCAGTTCATCTCCTGTATAAACGTTTATTCCCTCATCAGGATTGATCCATTCTTTGTCTTCCGGATTTGTACCGTCGGTTCCCTGAGCTATCATGAACTGCCCGTTCGGTTTGACGATTCTCAGGACCTCCTTAAAGGTTTCAATTAAATCCGGCCAGAAGAATATTGTTGAAAATGCGCTGACGAGTTCATATGTTTCATCTTCAATGGGCATATCCGTAACGTCTGCTTGGATCAGTGTACATCTTCCCTCTTTAACAGCATTCTGATTTCTTTTGGTTGATTCGCTGATGGACACTTCCGAATAATCCAGTCCATCCACATTATTTTCAGTCGCTTTAAGGAATTTTTCAATGTTGACTCCACCGCCCAGCCAATATCAAGTATTCTATAGTCTTTTCCTATATTGATGCAGCCAAATGCGAATTCAGTGATGTTTTTATGGTCTTCATTCATTCTTTTGATGGTTTCAATACCCTCTTCGCCGTGAGGTTTCATGCACTGGTCAATTTTTTGAGCTACCATAATCAAAACCTTTAATAATTTTTTCTGTATATTTAATAATAGGTGATAAAATGGATAATAAAATTATCGCAATCATTATTGCAATCATAGCCATTGTTGCTGTTGGAGCATTCTTCCTAACAAGCAGTGGCGAAACCGTAACTATTGGATATCTGCCTTCCGATCACGATGCAGCGCTATTCGTTGCAGATGCTCAAGGACAATTTGCCTCTAACGGCATCAACACCAAATTGGTTCAGTTTAACAATGGTGGTGACCTGATGACCGCCATGGCCAGTGGAGATGTTGATGTCGGTTATGTAGGTATCACTCCTGTTTTGGCATCTATTCAAAAAGGGGTTCCTGTTAAAGTCATTTCCGCCGCTCAAACTGAAGGAAGCGGATTGGTCGTTGCTAAAAACTCAGGAATCAGTTCAGTTTCTGACCTTGCAGGAAAAACTATTGCAACTCCTGGTGAAGCTTCAATCCAATACATGCTGCTTCAATATTACTTGGAACAGAATGGAATGTCTTTAAATGATTTAAAAGTATCTTCAATGAAAGTCCCTTCAATGAATGATGCGCTCAAGACAAATAAGATTGATGGAATGATAACCTTTGAGCCTTATGTCACTATCGCTGAGAAAAACGGTGCTACAGTGCTTGCAGGTTCACAGGACATTTTGCCAAATCATCCATGTTGTGTTGTAGTTGCATCAGATAAGTTCCTGGAAGAACATCCTAATGAAACCAATACCATTTTGGAAATTCATGAAAACGCTACAGAATTCATCAACAGCAATCCTGATGAAGCAGCTTCAATGATTCCATCAGATATAGTTTCCGATGTTGAAGTTGAAAAAGTAGCTATTTCCAGTTTCCCGTTCATTTCAGGACTTGATGACAGTTACAAACAGGATGTAATGGACTTCATGAACCTGGAAGTTGATTTGGGTGTCTTGAAAAATCCTATTTCTGAAGAGGATATCTTTTGGGAAGGTAGTTAATTAACTGCCTCCATCTTATTTTTTTTTTACAAAATGTTTATATACTCAATTAGTTAATACTATATCAAGGGATTCTATATAACAATTGTTAACTTAAGTAATATATTTATAGTTAATTCATAATACTATAATTAGTAATTAAGTTAACTTAATTATTTGGTGATTATAAATGAATAAAAAGATTACATTTGTTTTAGTGTTAGCACTTGCTGCATTTTTAGTAATGGGTTCAGCCAGTGCTGGTCTTTTCGACTTTTTAGGAGGAGGAGACGACACTGTAAAGATAGGTTACTTGCCTTCAGATCACGACGCAGCTTTATTTGTCGCTGATGCTAAAGGCATGTATGCTGATAAAAACATTACTACTGAACTTGTCCAATTTAACAATGGTGGAGACTTGATGACTGCTATGGCTAGTGGAGATGTTGATGTTGGTTATGTAGGAATTGCTCCTGTATTATCATCCATTTCTGCGGGCGTACCTGTTAAAGTTATTTCCGCTGCTCAAACTGAAGGATCAGGTATTCTTGTAACTGAAGATTCACATATTTACTTTGCTAACCAATTAAAAGGAAAAACTATTGCTACTCCTGGTGAAGCTTCAATTCAACATGTGTTACTTTCAGCCTACTTACAACAGCATGATTTATCATTAGATGATATTAATGAGTCTGCAATGAAAGTTCCATCAATTAATGATGCTTTAAAAACCAATAATATTCCTGCAGCCATTACTTTCCAGCCTTATGTAAGTATTGGTGAAAATAGTGATAACATTAACGAGCTAGCTGATTCCTCTGAAATCTTACCTGGCCACCCATGTTGTGTTGTTGTAGCATCAAATGACTTCATTAAAGAGCACAAAGACACTGCTGAAGAAATTGTTGCAATCCATGAAGAAGCAACCAATTTCATCAATGACAATATCGAAAACGGTACTACTGATAAAGTAGTTGAATTATTACCTGAAGACATTGTCACTGACCCTGCTGTGGAAGCTGAATCATTAGAAAGTTTCCCATTCATCTCTGGTTTAGATAATGACTACAAAGCTAATGTGGATTCTTTCCAAAAATTAGAAGTGGATTTAGGAATTTTAAATCAAACTATCCCACACCAAATGTTATATTGGGAAGCATAGTTAAATCAACTATGCTTTAATTTTCTTTTTTTTTAAAAATCAGTATTTTTTATATTGTTCTACTAGGTAATCCATCACTTTTTTGGTTTTTTCATCTGAAACCTTATTGATTATCCTTTGGTTTTCAAGCAATTGGTCCATGTAGACTTTTCTTTGCTCTTCGCCGACAATTTTATATCTAGAGAAGTTGACGAGTCCTTCAATTAGCCCGGACATTCCTCTGTTGAATGCTCTGGCTCCATCGTCATTTATTACGAATTTTCTGATTTTTCCGGTAATGAAATAGATGCTGCTGTCACCATTTATTGGGAAGTTTTCAGGAGTCTTGATGTCAATGTCTTCAACGTCAACGATAATGTAAGCGGGAGTGTCTTTAATGATGGCAATGTCAGCATCATCTGTATAATATTCATCGCCCAGGCAATTTAGTGTGGCATAGGTGAAAACCAAGGGGTCTTGTGTTATATTAACTACATATTCATTGGTATCCAGGATGTTTTGCAATGTTTTTGATCCTTCAAAGAGATGGCAGTGCACTTTATCTTCGCCCAAATAGACGAATGCAAATGCGCCTGCATTCTTAATGCCGTCTTTGCTGATTGTGGTTGTAATGCATTCATACTGCAAATCTTTTTCCACTCCGACTTTGCTCAAATCATATTCCATCTTATCAGCTCGAAAATTAGTTAATCATGAATTTATTAAAAAAGAAAAAAGAGTAATTTCTCAAAAAGAGAAATTATAATTTTATTTTAATGTCGAGTGCGCTTGAACCTTCTTCGTAAACGAAGATTGGGTTAATGTCTAACTCGGATATTTCTGGGAAGTCTAAAGTCAATCTGGCTACTCTTTTGATAGCTTCTTTGACTTCTTCAACATCGCAAGGTGCTTCTCCTCTGTATCCTGCAAGTAGTTTGGATACTTTGGTCTTTTCGATTTGTTCATCGATTTCCTGAGAGCTCATTCCTTTTGCGAGGTTGAATTCCACATCTTCAATAAGGTTAACGTAGATTCCACCCATACCGAATGCAATCATAGGTCCGAATTGTTTGTCTCTTATCATACCGACAATGACTTCCTCACCGGAATCCATCATCTTTTGCACTTCCACACCGTCAGGAACAATGTCAGGATGAGCTGCTTTGGCGTTTGCGATGATTTCCTCATAGGTTGCTTTTGCTTCTTCAGCGTTAGTTATTCCTACTTTTACACCGCCGATATCTGACTTGTGCAATATTTTGTCGGATGCAATCTTAAGCACAACAGGGAATTCCATTTCCTCTGCAAGTGCAGCCGCTTCATCAGCGCTTGTTGATAATTTGATTGGTGCTGCTGAAATTCCATATGCTTCAGCTACTGCGTATGCTTCACTACCAAGCAATGTGTCCCTTCCATCAGCTTTAACCTTTTCGAATATTGCAGCTACTGCATCTTTGTCAACGTCATCCACCTTATCAACGACATCGTCGTATACTCTGTTTTCTAATTGAGCATATCTAGTCATTGCTTCAAGGGCAGTTACTGCAGTTTCTGGGAATACGTATGTTGGCACACCGTTTTCTCTTAAAGCTTCGTTTGCAGCTTCAAATGAAGGTCCACCCATGTTGACTACAATGATAGGTTTGTCAAATTCTTTTCTTTCCTCTAAAATTGCTTGTGCAATTCCATCAGGGTCAGCTGATGCGGTAGGACAAACCATAACGATTAGGCTGTCAACTTCATCTTGACTTAATACGATTTCCAAGGATTCTTTGTATCTGCTTACTGGTGCATCTCCCAATACGTCAATAGGGTTTTTAGCACTACCTTCTTCAGTAACACATTCTTTTAATCTTGCAGTAGTTTCTTCATCGAATTGTACGAGTTGCAATCCTACTTTTTCCATTGCGTCTACGGTAAGTACTCCTCCACCACCTGCGTTGGTAATGATAGCTACATTGTCTCCTCTTGGAAGCGGTGCTTTGGAGAATGCTAAACCTAAGTCAAATAATTCTGCCATTGTTTCTACACGCATGATTCCGGATTGCCTGAATGCGGTATCGAATGCAAGGTCACTTCCTGCAAGCGCTCCTGTGTGTGAGGATGCAGCGGCCGCTCCAGCGGAACTTGAACCGGATTTTAAGACAATAATCGGTTTTTTGTGTGCGGTTTCTCTCATGGTCCTTACAAAGTCCTCGTCATCGGAAATTGACTCTAAATAACAGATGATTACGTTAGTCTCATCATCTTCAGCTAGGTATTGAAGCAATTCGATTTCACTTACACCGGCTTTGTTTCCTAAACTGATAACTTTACTGAATCCAATTCCGGAGGTTACGCTCCAATCGATGATAGCTACCATCATAGCTCCACTCTGTGAAATGAATGCCATGTTTCCTGTTGGTGGCATCATCTGTGAAAATGATCCGTTTAACGGGGTATGGGAATCGGTGATTCCTAAACTGTTTGGTCCAATAATGTTTATTCCATATTCTTTACCAAGTGCTGTTAGTTCAGCTTCTAATTTAGCCCCTTCTTCGCCGACTTCTTTAAATCCGGCGGTAATGACTACCATGTTTTCTACGCCTGCTTCACCGCATTCTTTTACAGTAGGATTTACGAATGCAACAGGGATGGTAATTATTGCCAAGTCTACTTTTTCAGGTATGTCTTTTATATTCGCATATGCTTTTTTACCAAGAATCTCTCCGCCTTTAGGGTTTACTGGATATATTGCGCCTTCAAAGCCATCGTTGATAAGGTTATCAACAATAATATGTCCAACTTTTCCTGGTGTATTGGATGCTCCAATAACAGCCACAGATTCAGGTTTAAACATCTTATTGAGATCGATCATAAATTTCTCTCCATATTGGTTTTATAATTGTCATGTTAATTTATAATGATAAATAATTAACAATTATTCTAATATAATATATGTTATATTATTATTTAAATATATTGTTTAAACATATGGTTAAATTCTTATTGGATAGTTTTAACAATTTTTAGGCCTTTTTCATTTTTTTTGGTATTTTAATTCTATTTTTTATAGACATTTCAATTTCATCAGTTAAACTATATAATGTATGATAAACATAATTAAATATTAATTGATAAACTATTGATATTTTAAGATTTTAAGATATCAAATTCAGGAGATATTATGAGCTTAATTATCGCTTACATTGGAAAAAAAGGATGTGTAATGGCAGCCGATAAAAGAAAAATAGGATATTTCGGTGATAAAGAGAATTTGGATACATTAGAAAAGGAATTATATGAAGGAGTCATTGACAACGACGAAGACTTTTTAAACAGGGCGGCAGAACTGGGGATTTCAATTAAAATCACAGATGATGCCAGCAAACTGAAAGTCGTTGGAAATTGTATTCGTGGTGAAGTAAGCACCAAAGGAACTTTTGAAACAAGAAGAAGAAGGATTTATGGTACAACTAACGGTTATCAAATTGTTGAATTGATAGGTTCAGATACCAAGTCACGTAAGGCAGGTTCCAAAGGAATCATCATTTTCGGTAACAAATATGCAAAGGAATTGGCCGAAAATCTGATTTCAAGGGAATGGAAATCCTCCCAAAGCTTGAGATATATGGGAGATGTCTTTGAAGCTATTTTGACTGAAGTGGCTTCCAAGACCCCTACTGTTGGCAACAAGTTTGATGTACTGATACAACAACCTAGTTTCTCAGATACAAGTGCTCAAAGACATTTAAACATGACAATTGACCAAGACATTAAGGTCTTGACTAAATTTAGACAGGAATTAGCAGAAAAACTACTGCAACAAAGCAGGGAAATTGAAATGGCTGACAAAATCATAGATAATGGTAATGTCGGCAAGGTTGTTTCAATTGATGGTAACATGATACAAGTTCAGTTAAACGATAAGACACAGGCTGTGGATGACAACTGGAAACAGTTAGCAGGTCCAGGCGAAAATGTCTTAATGTTTACAGAAAGCGAAGATATCAAAGTTGGAGACAAAGTAGTTATTAAAGATGAAAATCTATGCCTTAAAAAAGATAAATCCTCTCTTAGATGTGATATAATTTTATGTTCATTGTGATTGGGGATTTAAATGAAGATTACATTTTTAGGCAGTGGTGGCGGAAGGTTTTCTGCCATTTCACAGAGAAGAATGACCGGCGGGTTCAGAATAGATAATCTCGGCGGCAAAAACTATCATATTGATCCGGGTCCAGGTGCGCTTATCAGGACTTACCAATTCGGATTCGATCCTCGCAATCTGAGTGGTGTCTTTGTCACTCATGCGCATACTGACCATTATAATGATGCTGAAATTCTCATTGAAGCAATCACACGCGGAATGACCAAGGAATACGGTACAATATTCGGAAGCAAAAGCGTTTTGGAAGGTTTTGAAAAATGGGGGCCATGCATCTCATCATACCATCAATCCAAATCCGATACTGTTATTCTAAATCCTGGTGAAGTCAATGAAGTAAACGGCATTAAGGTAAAGGGTACCAAAACAGAACATGGCGACCCTACAGGTGTCGGCTTCCAGATAGATTATAACGGATTTAAGGTTTCATACACTTCAGACACAGGATATTTCGAAGAGCTTGCTGACCAACACGAAAGTGCCGACATATTGATTGCCAGCGTGTTGAGGCCTGGAAACAGAACCATTCCGGGGCACATGTGTTCCCGCAACTTCGTGGATCTGATCGAAAAGGTGAAACCGAAGGTTGCCGTAATGACACATTTGGGCCTTAAGATGATATCAAATAACCCTGTCGTTGAAGCCAAAAAGATTTCCAAAAGGACAGGTGTAAAAACCATTGCCGCATTTGACGGATTGTCATTCAATGTTAATTACAACAATCCCAAAAAGTTCAGGCTGATTTCACTTAAGGATGTTGAATCATCAATGCACAGTACCAGTCATGCATTGTTCAACAGCGGCAGAAGAAACTCATATCAAACATCCTTTAAAAATAAGGAGTTTGACGAGCTTTCAATTATAAAAAGAGATTAAATATTATTTTCCAAATTAGTCGGGTGGATGAATCCAGAGCGAATCATATGGTCTGCAAGGACAATTGCAGTGCTTGATTCGGCTACGACTGTCACTCTAGGACAGATGCAGGGATCATGTCTGCCTTTAATTTCTATTTTTTTGTTTTCCATCTTTTCCAGGTCAATCGAATCTTGGCATTTGGAGATGGATGGTGTAGGTTTAACGGCTATTCTTGAAATTATAGGCATTCCATTGCTCATTCCGCCGACGATTCCACCAGAATTGTTTGTTTTTGTGGTTATTTTACCATCTTCAATCTGGTATTCGTCATTGATTTCAGAGCCTGTGCGGTTTGCCACATCGAATCCAAGGCCAATTTCAACTCCTTTTACTGCTCCGATGTTCATCAGGATTCTTGCAAGGTCTCCGTCAAGCCTTTCAAACACGGGTTCTCCGAGGCCTGCAGGCATGCCGACAGCTATTGTCTCTACGATTCCGCCGACTGAATCGCCTTCCTGTTTTTTTGCCAAAATCAATTCTTCCATTTCTTTTGCAGCATTCATGTCTGCACATCTGATTGGATTTTTCTCAATGTTTTCCTTGATTGCATTGAAGTCCTGAGGCTCTGCTTTAATGGTCCCGATTTGGGTTACATGGGAAATGATTTCAATGCCCTGTGTTTTTAGGAGCTTTTTGGCTATTGCGCCACCGATTACATGGCCGATAGTGACTCTTCCGCTTCCACGGCCACCGCCATTGTAGTCGTAGTTTCCATATTTGCTCATCCATCCGAAATCGCCGTGGGACGGGCGTGGAGTATTCTTGAACATGGAATAGTCTTTTGATTTTTGGTTTTTGTTGTAGATTACTCCAGTGATGGGTGTTCCGTCAGTTTTTCCTTCAAAGATTCCGGATAATATTTCAACTTCATCGGCTTCCTTTCTGGGAGTTGTGACGCTGCTTGTTCCTGGTTTTCTTTTGTCCAGTTCCTTTTGAATGTCTTCTGCACTTAATTCAAGATTTGCAGGACATCCATCAACAATGGCTCCAACGGCTTTTCCGTGGCTTGCTCCAAAACTTGTTATTCTGAATTTTTCTCCAATTGAATTTGACATTTTTGGCCTCTTTTTGATAATTAGTGTAATATTTGTATGTTAATGTTTTTAAATGTTTAAATTTTCATAAATATTTTCACATTGTTGGAGTGTCAATCCGGCTGTTAAAGTGCCTTTTTCGGTGTCAAGGGTAAAATTTGCTTTGTTTTTAATAAGTTCATAGATGAATTCCTTATAATTTTTCAATGCTTCTTTGCCATTAGGTCCCGCTTCATTTTTTAGTTTTTCAATGTTGTCTCCACAGTTTATAAAATCGAATATTTTGAGAAGTCCTTTTTTTCTAAGTGAGGTTCTTTTAACATCTTCTTCTGTTGGATTTGGAAATAGAAATTTGATATTGTATGATCCCTTTGAAATGTTATCAATGAGTAAATCTTCTGTAGCTATGTAATTTGATTCTAAAAGGGTCATTGTTGAATTTTTAGTATTATTAAATTTTTTCCCTAGTGAGTACATGTTATTTAAAGAGAGGGGATTATTCATTTCATTTCCATATAAATTTAAATTTATTTCACTGAGCGTTTTGATAAATTCCAATCTGTTGTTTTCATAAATGTCATAAACATATTTGATTGTTTCATAATTGCCTTTTGTACCCTGTGATTCTGGATGCTCCTTGAGATATTCTTCTATCTCCTCTAAATCTTTCAGTATTCCATTTAAATAATCGTCATAGTCTTCAATTGTTTCAAATTTCATGATGTTGCCTCAATTAAATGCACTATCCCTTTAGGTATTTCATCTTTATCACTACTGAATAATTCGATAAGTATTCTTAATTTGGCAGTTAAATAAGCTTTATACTTTTTTTCATCAGATGCAGGATAGCGATAAACTCTCCAGGAATGACATAATCCATTGGTTTTTGATTTTGAATTATTAATTAAATAATCAATTTTTTGCTTATCATTGTTTGCATCGATTTTTTCACCATCAAATTCAGTTAATGTATCTATATCGCTTGGATTTTCTTTGGCAGTAACAAAACTACCATCAATCCAATGGTCAAGATAATATCCAGTATTTTTAATTTCTGATAGATGCTTTTTGTATTCTTTGAGTATCTCTCTTCTTTTAGTAGAATCTTCACTGAATATGCTTTCAGATTCTTCAAGACTCATGTTGTATATTCCATAGGGGAGATATCCTTTTTCATCAAATCCGTTAAATTTTTTTATTTTCATTTATATCACTTTAAATTCAACAGGCGTCTGCATTATTATATCTAAAAAAGTCAGCATATATATTTTTTTCCAAATAACTTCCAAATATTTCCCTAATTTATTTATAAACAATTATTATCTTTTTAAATCAATTTTACAGCATTATACTAATTTTTTTATATTAAATCAATTTCACATAATCAAATCAATAACTGTCAATTTTAAATAATTTCAAATTGAAATATTAAATCAAGTGATTATTATGCAATTCCCAACTACAAGAATGAGAAGACTTAGAAAAAATGCAAAGATTAGAAACATCGTGCGTGAAACTAAACTCGAAAAAGAGGATTTGATTTATCCGATTTACTTCAAGGAAGAGCTGGAGGGGGATGAAAAAGAGGAAATATCCTCCCTTCCGGGTGAATTCAGGTACTCCCTTGACAGCGGAGTCGAATTTGCAAAGCAGCTTGAAGCCAAAGGATTGAAATCAATAATAGTATTTGGAATTCCAAAGGAAGATACGAAAGATGAAATAGCTTCTCCAGACTATTCAGCAACAGGAATTGTCCAAAAGGCAATCAGAAGACTTAAAAAAGAAACAAATCTTGTTGTTATAAGCGACGTATGCTTATGCCAGTACACTTCTCATGGCCATTGCGGAATGATAAGGGAAAATGAGGACACCGATGATGGAATTGAGATACTGAATGACGAGTCATTGCCTTACATTGCCAAAGTAGCGCTTTCTCATGCTGAAGCGGGTGCAGACATCGTTGCGCCTTCAGACATGATGGACGGCAGGGTCGGAGCAATCAGACAGACTTTGGATGATGAAGGATATGAAAACGTAATGATAATGTCCTATTCAGCAAAATATGCGTCCGCATTCTATGAGCCGTTCAGGGTAGCCGCCTGCTCATCACCACATCTGGGCGACAGAAAATCATATCAGATGGATCCTGGAAATTCCTTAGAAGCAATCCGTGAATGCGAGCTTGACGTAATAGAGGGCGCTGACTTCTTGATGGTAAAGCCTGCACTTCCATATTTGGATGTGGTTCGCATGGTCAGGGATGAGTTCATGCTGCCTTTGGTTGCATATAATGTAAGCGGGGAATATTCCATGATAATGGCAGCCATTGATAAAGGATATTTAACTGAAAGGGCAATAACAGAAGCATTGCTTTCAATCAAAAGAGCTGGAGCAGACTTAATAATCACTAACTTTGCACCCTATTTACTTTTAAATGATGTGATATAAATGGATGCATCAGAAATTGCAAAAATAGCTCAAATTGCTTCTGCTTTAGAGGTAAGCGGCTATCCGAAACCGGGAAATGTTCACAGGACTCGTGACTATGATGATATGGTCTTTGAAGACTTCATAATAAGTGGAATTGTAATTGGAGATGCGATTCGTGAAGCATGCACTGATGTTGATGTTGAAAATCCGAAATTGGGAAAATACATCCTGCAGGCAGTTGCCGAAACCGACAGGTGGATCAATAACAACACCAACCTTGGAATTGTCATGATGATAACTCCTATTGCCGTTGCGGCTGCCATAAGCGATTCATTCGATGACATCAGAGAAAACGTTAAGATAGTGATGGGAAATACATCAGTTGACGATGCATGTGACTTGTATGATGCAATCAACATTGCCGACGCCGGTGGAATGGGCGATCAAGACGAATATGATGTAGCAAGCGACAGCGCCAAGCAGGAGCTTAGGGATAATAACCAAACCATGTATGACGTATTAAAGATTTCAGCTCCATGGGATATGCTGGCCCGTGAGATGACAAGTGACATGCCGGCCGTTTTTGAAATAGGTTATCCTACTTATCATGAATTAAAACAGGAAAAAACTCAAAACGAAGCTTGCATATTGACATTCTTGACAATACTGTCTCAAGTGCCGGATACCTTAATCTCAAGAAAGTACGGTTCGGATGAGGCCCTGAAGGTATCCATGATGGTCAGGGACTTGCTTAATTTGAAGGATGAACCCGACTTTGCAGAAAGGCTTAAGGAATTCGATGACTTTTTGTTCAACAACAAATTGAATCCCGGAACAACAGCCGATTTGACAGCAGCTTCAATATTTGTCAGTTACTTGAAATCAAATTTTGAATAGGATGATAATATGGCGGAAAAAATAGCATTGGCTCCTTGCAATGGAATGAGCGCAAACGGACTGGTATCCCGCGTTGCCGTTGGAGACTGCAGAAAAGAGCATGAAAATGTAATCTCAATCTGTATGGGATCAACTTCAGCGGATATCGATGGCAAAAACAATGATGCTCTTAAAAAATATCCTATAATAGCCATAAACGGATGCACCAACAACTGTGTTAACACCATTTTGGAAAATAAGGGCATAGAAGTATTTAAAACAATCAATGCTGCAGATGTTTTGGATAATTATGATGTAAGCGCAAACGACCCATTCAGGCTTGACGCAGAAGCTGAAGAATGTGTGAAGATAATCAAGAGGGAAATTGAAAAATCAATCTAACAAGCTTATATAGAAAACTGTTACGGGTGAAAAAATGGAAATAAGGTATAATAAAGATGTAAAGAACCCTCCTTTGATAGAGGATTTGGTAAATGAATTGTTGAAAGATGATTTTGTGCACTTCAAGATATTGTGTGCAAATGAGGTTCATCATTTCCACAAGGAAGATGATACTATCATCGAGTTTCAGCAAACCTACATGAAGGAATCAAGGTCTAATGGCGACAGGCTATATATAGCTTATCCGGATATTTTTAGGGTTAAATTATACAGGGATATGGCACAATATCTCGAAGATGAAAAGAAGGCTGACGCTTTCAATGAAATCGATTGGACAGGCAATAGAATTATTTTCTAATTGTCTTTTTTTCTATTTTTTTTAAATTTTACACTATCTTTATAAATCACTTTAAACATATATTATCATATTATTAATCTTAATTTTTGGTGTTTAAATGAGTGAGGATATTAAAAAAACCATTAATGAATTGCATATTTATGAAAAGAAACTTTTAAAAGAACTTGAAGCGAATCCGAATGCGACTCCCGAGGAAATTGCCGAAAATACCGGCATGGACATTAAGGCGGTCATGAGTGCAGCAGGATCCCTTGCTTCAAAGGACATCATTGAAGTTGAAAAGGATGTTGAAGAGGTCATTTCCCTAACCGATGCAGGTTTGGACTATGCCGATAAAGGCCTTCCGGAACGTAAGATTCTAGAGGTTCTTGTCGAGAAAAAGGAATTGCCTATGAAAGACCTGGCCGA
Organism: Methanobrevibacter sp.; assembly: GCF_045220775.1. GTDB lineage: Archaea > Methanobacteriota > Methanobacteria > Methanobacteriales > Methanobacteriaceae > Methanocatella. The sequence continues at coordinate 43,889 of NZ_JBGUWC010000078.1, read as the reverse complement.
TGCTTCAGGAATTGACAAGAAAGAGACAAACATCGCTATCGGCTGGCTGCGCCGTAAGAACTGGGCTCAAATCGATAAGGGAGTAGTCAAAATAACAGACCTCGGTGATGAAGCCAGTGATAAAATCGGTGACGATGAAGAATTGCTGAATCACTTGACCGAAGCCAGAAACATCATCAAAGGCAAGTTGGATGATGCATTGCTTGACGGATTCAAAAAGCTCAATGACAGGAAAAACATTTTAAAAGTTAAAAAGAATACCTCACACTCTTTTAAACTATTGGATAAAGGTGAAGCTATTTTAAATGAAGGGTTTATTATCCAGGAACAGGCCACTCAATTAACACACCAACAATTAAAGGATGGCGAATGGAAAAGCCTACAGTACCGTCCTTATGACATTACCGCAGAAGCGCCAGTGGTTTTTGCAGGCAAAAAACACCCGTTAAGAGTCATCATTGATGAAATCAGAGAGATTTTCTTGAACATGGGATTTTCAGAAGACAATGGGGAATTTGTTGAATCCGCATTCTGGAATTTCGATTCCCTTTTCCAACCGCAAGACCACGCAGCCCGTGAAATGCAGGATACATTCTATCTCAAAAATCCATTGACCTGCGATTTGCCTGATGATGCGCTTGTTAAGCTCACTGCTGAAACTCATGAAACCGGTGCGGATACCGGTTCAATCGGCTGGCAATATGACTGGAGTGAAGACATCGCACGCCAAAGCGTGTTAAGGACCCACACTACCGGAATATCCACAAAACACCTGTTTGAACATGAACCTCCAATTAAAATGTTTTCTGTTGGAAGGGTATTCAGAAGAGAAACCTTTGACTATAAGCACTTGCCTGAATTCCACCAAGTCGAAGGCCTTGTCTGCGATGAAGGAATCAGCTATCAAAACCTTTTAGGTACATTAAAAGAGTTCTATAAGAAATTAGGTTTTGAAGTAAGATTCAGGCCGGCATATTTCCCTTACACTTATCTGTCTACCGAAACCGAAATCTATCTGGAAGAAAAGGAAAGCTGGATTGAGCTTGGAGGAGCTGGAATGTTTAGGCCAGAAGTATTGAAACCTCTTGGAATCAACCAGCCTGCTTTGGCTTTCGGTTTAGGTATTGAAAGGCTTGCAATGATCAGGTATGATGTGGAAGACATCCGTATGCTCTACAAAAGCGACATCAAATGGCTTCGCGAATTGCCTATTGATAGGGGAGTCGAATTATAATGTCAATCAAGCTGGTTTCATGGAATGTTAACGGCATCCGGGCAGTCACCAAAAAGGATGAGTTTTGGGACTGGTTTGACAATACCGATGCGGACATCATAAACTTTCAGGAAGTAAGGGCAACCCATGACAAGATTCCAAAGAAATTGGCTAATGTGGAAGGTTTTCATTCACATTTCAATGAAGCTGAAAAGAAAGGATACAGCGGTGTCGGAACATTCTCGAAAATGGAGCCTGTAGAAGTCGTAAGGGGGCTTGGCGTAGAGGAACTCGACAGCGAAGGCAGGGTTTTGAGAATCGAATATCCCGACTTTATCTTATACAACATCTACTTCCCGAACAGCGGCATGGAAGCCAAAAGGCTTGACTTCAAGGTCGCCTTCTGTGACGCTTTGCTGGAGCAACTTGTTGAGCTCAAAAATCAGGGAAAAAATCTAGTAATTACTGGGGATTATAACATTGCCCACAATCCGATTGATGTTTACAATCCTAAAAACTGTGAAGGAAAATCAGGGTATCTGCCTGAAGAACGCGCATGGCTGGACCAGCTAGAAGAGGCTGGCTTTGTAGACACTTTCAGAATGTTTGACGAAGGCGAAAACAACTTTACCTGGTGGAGCTACAGAACCCGCGCACGCGAAAGGAATGCAGGGTGGAGACTCGACTATTTCTATGTCAATGAGGAAATGGCGAGTAATGTAAAATCAGCTGAAATATTATCAGAAATATACGGCTCAGACCACTGTCCAGTAACCCTAGAGCTTGAATTTTAAAAAAATAGTAAATTTGGTGATTATAAGATAGTTACGACATCACCAATATCTTCAATTATTGTAATATCTAGTTTTTCTTCTTTGATGTATTCCCTGTCCTCTTCGGTAACATCGGAGTTGACGAGAATTGCACTCATTCCAGCATTGACCGCACCCAATGCATCTGCCTTGAACTTGTTTCCGATCATGACGGACCTTTCAGGGTTTCCTTTCATTTTTCTGAGCGCAACATCATAAATCAGTTTCTGTGGCTTTTCTTTGCCGACCTCTTCTGATGTTATGACTGCATCAAAGAAAGAGTGTACATTGAGCCTGACAAGCTTTTCCCATTGTTTAATTGTAATACCATTTGAAATTACAGCAAGGCGGTATCCTTGGCTTTTGAGATAAATTAAGGTATCAATTGTTTTTGGATATGGCCTTAAAAGTGCCATCTTAACATTGTGGTAGGTAATCATTCCAAGCGCTACAAGCATTGGATCTTCATGACCTAAGACAACTTGTGTTAAAACATTAAAGTGTTTACTATAATTGGATCCTTTTTCACGGATAATTGTTTTTAAAACACCATATGCTTCATCTTTATCAAGTGGCAGACCATTATCTACCATTAATCCAATAGCTGCTTTTCTTGCAGTTTCAGCAAAATCTGAAGTATCCAGTAGTGTGCCATCTATATCAAAAAAGACAACACGGTCATCATCATTTTGAATCATATGGTTTTTATTATAACCTTAAAAATATTTAAGCTTTTTTAGAAGAACGCATCCAAACTTTGCTGGACTTCACCACGAGCCATGTCTTCTAAATCTTTTTTTGTGTATCCGAATGAATACATGATTCTTTCGATTGCAGGAATCAGCTGATTATGGATATAATAGTCCTTGTCATAGGTATATCCTTCACTATAATCGTAAGGAACGGCGCGTTCACTAATGGATCCTTTTCCTTTAACGATTATATACTGGATGATGGTTCCGCGTGTAACTTTAATGCCATGTTCCTCTATTCTCCTTGCAGCTATGACATGAGGTCCGACCTGTTTGTATTGGTCGAGAGGTTTGGTGATTTGGGTATGGATAATCATTTCCTTTTTGTCGACTTCGCCGTTTTTTATTTTTTTCAAAACCTTTTTGACTTCACTGATGGCCTTGTCAGAATTTCCTTCTTTCAGTATTGCCATCAAAACGGATTTTTGGGTGTTTTTAACGATTGGAGCCCAGTCCCTTCTTACCAATTCTAATCCTTTTGCTATGATTTCGCCGTCTTCGATTACGGCATACCTCTTTTTGCTTACGAAAAACCCTCTTCTGTAAAATCCTTCATATTCCAGTTCCATACTTTCCGGAAGTGTTGAATTAAGGTATTTCAGGAATTTTTGAGCTTGGGATTTGATTTCGGCTTCAAGTTCCAACTGTTCTTTTGTCTCTATTATCTCATCTGACATTAATCTTAATTTTGATTTACATATTAATAATACTTTTCTAAATCAATTTTTCATTATTATTTCAATTTTGTTGCTTTAAAATTAGATTATTCAATTTATAATGGCTTTAAATTACTTTTCAAATGCTCTTCGGTATTATTTATATCTTATTAGAGATATACTATGTGTGAGGTTGATACAATGAAAAAAAGATTGATTTCAAGTTATGATGAGGTAAACGATACCTTTGTTGGAAAAGTTGATGGTGAAAACGGATTTTGTGCTGACTACGGCATTGCAAACGGCGTGTTTTTGGGAATCGACAAGGACAATTTCCCGAACTTAGTGTTTGTTAATAATGCATCTGAAGTTTTAAATACTTCAAAACAGATTCTGGAAAATTCGAATGTTAAAATCAGCATTGAATGCGATGCAATATGCTTATACTTTAACATGTTCATTGAAGGTTTGAAAATTTGTTCAATAAGATGCAAAAACAGCTTTGGAATTCCAAATATCAACTTTGAGATAGACAGTAACCATTGAGGTTACTGTCTAAATAATACCCATTTAAATATAACTTAATAAATAATAACAATTACAAATTGTTGAGGTTATCAAATGGTTAAAATTAATTATTGTCCTTCATGTGGTTATAGGTTATCACAGGGTAGTTTCATTTGCCCTTCATGCAATCTAGATATTGAGGAATTGTTTGGAAAAGGTTATTTGCTTATAAGTAATGATGATAATAATTCTATTGAATTATTTGAGGGAGATATAGACAATTTGGCTGTTGATAATGTTAGTAATGTGAAAATGGAAGATGATATCTTGGATAATCCAAATTTTAATATACAATCAGGTGATGAAATAGTCATTATTGTTCCTGAAGGCACTGATGAAGATGAAATAGTCATTGATTTAGATGAATTGGGCATTGATGTTGAAAATCTCGATGAAGATGTCAACATAATAATTCAGGTTGAAGGAGAAGACGATTTTGATGAGGATATTGACGAAGAGTATTTCGATGAGCCAAACGAATGGTTTTTCGATGATGATCCGTATGGCATCGTTTATTATGAATTTCCGGATGAAGAGGATTAGGTGGATTTGATGGGAAAGGAAGTTCCTTATTATATATTGGATGAAGATGGTTCCATTGAGAACATATCTTCAAATGGGGAAGCTTACATTGATGATGAGGATTTAAAAGATTTATTAATTGATTTTTTAGGCGATAAAGTTTCAAAAGAGGATATTCAAAAAATCTTAGAGGCAGCATCCGATGAAAAATTAAGTGAAGAAGACTTCGATAAGCTAGTTGATGAATTCATTTTAAAAAATAAAAAATGAATTTCCTGTTTTTGGCCTTAAAAATAAAACATTTATATATAATGATAGATTAATATTTTATTATCATTATTCATTAAGGCTCTTTTTTGCTCTCAAAAATTAGGCTATCATTAATCTTGCCGATAGCTTGATTGAAAAGAGGCTTGATGGCAGCGATTATTAATTATAGATTCAAATTTATTAGGTGAAAAAATGTCAATTTCTCAAGGAAAATCAACAAGGAGTCCTTCCGGTGCAAGAAATGTTGCACACCGTGGAAAAAGGAAATCAGAACTCGGAAGAGACCCAGCTGAAACTAGATTAGATGAAAAAAAATTAAGAAAGATTAGAACCCGTGGTGGAAACGAAAAGCTCAGATTAGCAACAGGCAACAAAATTAACGTAACCGACGCTAACGGCAAAACCAAAGTTGTAGATATTCTTAACGTAGTTGAAAACACTGCAAACCCTAACTACGTAAGAAGGAACATCATTACCAAAGGTGCTATTGTAGAAACCCCTGAAGGTAATGCTAAAGTAACATCCAGACCTGGTCAGGATGGAGTTATTAACGGAATTTTAATTTAAAGATTTTTTCTTTAAATTCTCTTTTTTTCATATTTTTTTAACTAAATTAATATACTTGTTTTTACAAATATTATTTCATTAATTATTACTATAATTAGGAGATAAAATGTCAGACGATAAAATCAATATGAATCATGGTGCTGGCGGCGAAGTAATGGCCAATTTGATTGCCAGCACAGTCCTTGACAATATCACCAAAAAGAGCGTAAACGGTGGTATCAGTCTGGATGCATTGGATGACGGTGCATCAATCCCTATTGGGGATGATTATGAGATTGTCTTTACGACTGATGGTCATACTATCGATCCGCTGTTTTTCCCGGGAGGGGATATAGGCAGGATTTCCGCTGCAGGAACAATCAATGATGTTTCTGTAATGGGGGCTCGTCCGTTGGCAATTTCAAATGCAATAATCATGCAGGAAGGGTTTCCAATTGAGGATTTGGACAGAATAATGAAATCATTGAACGAAGCATGTGAAGAAGTTGACGTGGCTGTCATTACAGGGGATACCAAAGTGATGCCTCAAGACAAGCTTGAAGGGATTGTCATGGTAACTACAGGTATAGGAATAGCCAAAAAGGGCGAAGTGATTCGCGATTCAACTTTAGAAGTCGGCGATAAAATAATTATCACAGGTACTTTGGGCGATCATGGAATGAGTTTGATGTCCTTTAGAGAAGGATTTGGTTTTGAAACCGATTTGAAATCTGACGTTGCTCCGATGTGGAATATTATTAATAGAGCTTTAGAAATCGGTGGAGTCACTGCCATGAAGGATCCTACCCGAGGAGGCTTTGCAAATGCCATCAATGAAATGGCATCAAAAGCGGGTGTTGGAGTTGTGCTCGAGCAGGATGCGATTCCAATCAGGCATGAGGTCCATGCAGTATCTGAAATGTTAGGCATTGACCCATTTGAGGTAGCTAACGAAGGAAAAGTCGTCATGGGCGTTAAGGCCGATAAGGCTGAAGAAATCCTTGAAGCTATTAAGGGCGAAAAGTATGGTGAAAACGCAGCCATTATTGGCGAAGTTGTTGAAGGGGATTATGTTGTGGTAAACACTCCAATTGGTGGGGAAAGAATTCTGGAAGCACCAATTGCAGATCCGGTTCCTAGAGTTTGTTAAGGTGATAATATGGTAAGTATATTTTCAAGAAGAATAATTGCATATGTAATGGATTTCTTTGTGGTTTCAGCATTTATGTGGATTTTAGCTTATTTATTATCCTTAGTTATTGAGCCATACTATTCTTATACTGTTTATCAGTATTTTCCATATATTGTGCCTATTATAATTATGGTTTATTTTGTATTATGTGAGAAATGTGCCGCTGCTACTGTTGGTAAATCATTAATGTATCTGCAGGTCAGGTCTCAAAATGGTTCTTTTATTACCTGGCCTCAAGCTATTGTGCGCAATTTAACAAAGATTTATTGGATTCCAATTATTTTTGATTGGGCTATTGGAAGGGCATTGAATACTGATAGAATACTCAACCACATTACAAAAACTATTGTTGTTGATGAGCTTTAAACGCTCTCATTTTATTTTTTCTGGTTAAAATGATTAAGAAAGTTCAAGTCCTTTGGTATCTAAACAAGGATGATTTGGAAAACTATTGCATTGATTTTAAGGAATATAAATCACATAAGCTTGAAGGATATGAGATTGTCGATGTTGATGAGGATTTGATATATGATTTATGCGATAGGGACCCCGACAGGCTGGAGCCTATTGGATATTTTAAAAATAAAAAGGAACTTGAAAATTATATATCAGACTACATTACGAACAATGAGTTTGATTTGGAAATAGGGTCTCCTGAACTTACAGGCAAAATCAATTCTGCTTGCGAATCAATTGAATTTTCCGGTGAAGATTATTATATTTCAATCGGTGAAGGCATTGGAACTGAAGGCAATAGGATAGCCAGTTGGTTCGATTCACTTAAAAAAGAGTATAACAGTTCATCAAAAGATAATATTTGGGTTTTGACAGTCACTGGTTATGACCCTTATGATTTATCATTGACCGGCAGAACATTATCATTTATTTTAGCCGATATTTTAAATGTAACTGAATCATCTTTAGATAGTTTAATTCCAAATAAGGGGCGCATAAGCGTTGAAGAATGGAATGGAATATTAGATAAGGTATATAAAAGGAATAAAATTTATCTGGGTTTAAATAGGGCAGTTTAATTATACATTTCCTTTTTCAAATTCACTTGGTTCAAAATAAGATATTTGAGCCAATCCGTTTTCCAATAATTCTCTATTAATATCCTTGCTATCAGTGTAAACGATAGCTAGTGTACGCCCGTATTTATCTTCTGGCTGTTCATCATCAATATCTAAATATACTGTTTTTCCAAGACATTCGTCTTCAACAAATTTCTTTGCCTGGCTGAATCCAGGTTCGGTGCTTGGAGTGTCTACCTGAATCAGCTGGACCCTGCCAACGCCATAGACCTGAATTGTATTTCCATCGATGACCTCCAGGCATTTTCCGCTCTTTTCGTAGTTGATTGCCGTATTATTGATTGTCAATGTTCCGGTCTGATTTTCTATTGTGTTTGCATCCTCCAGAAATACGTTGGCAACAGTCAATGCCAAGGTGATTACAAACACGATTAATAGGATTAAGGATATTGTTTTTTTGTTCATACGAATCTATTTTGCATGTTCGCAATTCTTTTTAAATCTGCAGGAATTGCATTTTCTAGGGTTTTTGGTTGGCATGAATGGTTTTGAACCTTCAAACAAGCCATGCATCCTGTCAATTGTAAATCTTATTTCATTTTCTACATCCGGAGTGAATACTTCAATCCAAAACAGGTTGTCGGTACCGCGTTCCCTCAGTGCCCCTTTGATCTTTCTTGTATCTCCTGTCATCTCTTTGAAGGCAAGGCAATATGCTCTTACCTGATTCATTGTGGATGGGTAAGGGGTCCTTCCAGGCTTGTCGTCAATAATTACAATTTCGTTGGGTTTCATCCAGATTTCATCAATATAGCCTCTGATTCCATATTCTGGAGCTATTACAAAGCATTCCCTTGACATTAACGCATCGGTTCTTGATGTTTCAAGTGCATCTTCAAATGTTGATTTTTCCGAGTCTTGCTTAAAGATATCTTCAAGCTGTTTGTGGATTTCACTTCCATGTGTCATTTCCGGTGTTGCGGGGGTTTCTATGCCTTTCATATATTCGAGATATATCTGGTATTCGCAATATCCCTGTTGGTTGAGCCAACTAATGGGGAAATTGTTTTTACCTTCAATTATTTGAAGGCCTTTTATTGAAGGATGCTCTTTAATGTCATATTCCTTTGAGTATCCAATAATGTTTTTCTGTTGCATAATTTTACTTTGTAATTTGTGATATCTAATACTTTTCATATGCTCTAGCCATCATATTAATAGTGTTAGTGTCAAAGTTAATTACATGCATTATGTAAACTCCAAAAGCATATTATCTTCTAAAAACGGAATGAACCTTTATAGAGGTTGCACCCATGGCTGCATATATTGTGATTCCAGAAGCGAAATATACAACATGAATCACAAATTTGAAGATATCGAAGTTAAAAAGAACTCTTTAGATTTGCTTAAAAAGGAACTCCTAAAAAGGCCGAAAGCGATGATTGGAACGGGAGCAATGACAGATCCCTACATCCCGCTTGAAAGAGAGTTGAAATATGTTAGAAAGTCACTCGAGTTAATTTATCGTTATGGGTTTGGATTTACTTGCATTACAAAGTCGGACTTAGTTTTAAGAGATTTGGATTTGCTTAAGAAAATCAATGAAAAGTCAAAGGCTGTCGTTCAGATGACATTGACAACCGCAGATGATGATTTATGCAAAATTCTGGAGCCGAATGTCTGCACCACTTCCCGCCGTGTTGATGTCTTGAAGGCTTTAAATGAGAATGGCATTCCGACTGTTGTCTGGCTGTGTCCGATATTGCCCTACATTAACGATACCGAAGAAAACATCAATAACATATTGGATTATTGCATAGATGCTGATGTCCATGGAGTCTTATGCTTTGGAATGGGCCTTACCCTTCGGGATGGAAATCGCCAGTATTTCTATGAAAAGCTAGACAAACACTTTCCAGGCTTAAAAGATAGGTATATTAAGGAATTCGGCGAGAGTTATTCAATTCCATCTCCTAATGAGAGGGAACTAATGGAAATTTTTAAAAGAAAAACGGAAGAGAATGGAATTTTAAATGACACTTATGAAATTTTGAAATATTTGGCTGAATTTCCACAAGATTCAATTCAAAGTAAATTACTTTAAATAACTTATTTTTCAGATATTATATTAATGAATTTCAATGATTTTAACATTTCAGATGAGATTAAAAAAGCTATTGGAGACATGGGTTTTACTGAAGCAACCCCCATTCAAAAGATGGCCATTCCTGATGCTCTAAAGGGTATTGATATAATCGCTCAAGCACAAACAGGTTCTGGAAAAACTATTGCATTTACAATACCTGTCCTTGAAAAGATTTTTATTCCAGATAAATCTCCACAAGCTATTGTTTTATGTCCAACAAGGGAATTATGCATGCAGGTTGCAGATGAAATAGCTAAAGTTGGTTCAAAGATAAAGAAACTTAAGGTTTTAGCAGTTTATGGGGGCCAACCAATTGGAAAACAAACAAGGGTGCTTAAAAAGGGTGTTCACGTTGTTGTTGGAACGCCCGGCAGAGTCATTGATCACATTGAAAGAGGCAATTTGGAGTTAATAGGTATTGAAAGCGTTGTTTTAGATGAAGCAGATGAAATGTTGGAAATGGGTTTTAGAGAGGATATAGAAAGAATTTTAGCAGATACTCCAAATCAAAGACAGACTTTACTTTTTTCCGCTACAATGCCAAAAGAAATCAGAGACCTTGCTAAAAAATATCAAAAGAATCCAAAATTCATTAAAGTCGCAGATAAAAAACAGAATATTCCAAAAATAACTCAATATGCATTTAAATGTGATATCAAAGATAAATTCGATGGATTAACTCGTCTGATTCAGGCGTATGATGTTAAATTGATTTTGATATTCTGCAATACAAAAAAGAGCGTTGATTTTGTAAAAAAACACCTGAAAAAGCAAGACTTTTCAGTCGATGCACTTCATGGGGATATGACCCAGCAGGCAAGGGACAAGGTAATGAACAAGTTCAGGAACGGCAACATTGGTATACTGGTTGCAACTGATGTGGCCAGTCGTGGCCTTGATATCGATGGTGTTGATGTCATCATCAACTATGATGTTCCACAAAATTCAGATGATTATATACATAGGATTGGAAGAACTGCCCGTGCAGGAAAAGCAGGCTTTGCATTCACCCTTGTTTCAAAAGATGAAATTTCAAGGTTCAATACAATCAAAAAATCAAATAAGGGAATTGTTTATAGGGAAATACCCACGCTTGGGCAGATAAATGAAATCAAGTGTACTTTAATTTTAGAGGACGTCAAAAAATCAAAAGATAATCTAGAAGATTATGTTAAAATCATAAAAAAGAATGAAAATAAGGAATTTGGCTCAACCGAATTGGCAGCTGCCTTATTAAAAAGGATAAGGGAAAATTAATTATTTTGCCCCATCAATAATATTATATTTAATTTTTTCGGATTCAAGTTCGCGAGTGAATGCTTTGCTCATGTCACCGACACAAATTGCCAAAACGTTCAGGCCTTTGCGGGCGGCATTTGCAGTTGCTTGCGGAGCGGCATATTCAATATCAAGCGGTAATCCTAGTTTATTTATGACGGCACGTGAAACGGTACCTGCTGCGGCCACCTTATCGATTTTTTCACCGCTGTTTGTCCCTTTGTCATAAACATTTTTGATTAGCTCCAAGTCACATGATTTGGAACCACCATCTTTGATGGTTGGGACATTGATGACGGTAACTTCGCCGATGCTCATATCAATAATGCCTGTGAGGTTTGTTAAGGCAACATCCATGCCTGCTTCAGCATCATCCAAAACAACGCCTGTTGCATTCTCTTCTTTTTTATGAGCATATAATACTCCATCTTCCATGAAAAGACCGACAATGTCGTCTTTCTTAAGTCCTTCCCTTGCAATCGCTGGCCAAATGGTTTTGTAGTGATTCATTGTTTCCAGAACGGAATCGGAGTATTTCCTTAAGCTAATTGCATCTTTTTTAACTTTGTCGATACCTGCTTGGGTAATTTTATAAGGTGATCTTCCGTCTTTGGAGGTAATATAGCCTAATTCGATTAGAGTTTTGATGTTTTCAGAAACAGCTTGTATTGTAATTCCCAATTTGTTAGCCAAATCTTTTTGTTTGAGGTGAGGGTCTTGTTTTGAAATTTCGCTTAGAATTTGGAAATGTGTTAGCGCACCTCTTTTTTTAAATGCTTTCATCATATTCATTCCTCAATTAAAATTGATTAATGATATATTTCTTCTTTATATTATATATACTAATTAGTTATTTTGCCATTTAGTTTATCATTAAACAGTTCAATGAAGTCTGATTTTTTATCAAGTGGAATGTAGGCTCCGCAGGCCATTGAATGACCACCGCCAGTTCCTCCGACTTCACCAGCAACTTCCCTTATCATGTTACCGAAATGTATTCCGTCATATGAAAGCAATCTTGAACATCTTAGTGATACTTTAAGACCTTCCTCATCGGTCTGGGTAAATCCGATAACGGGTTTCTTCCAGTTGCAGTATCCCAAAATCATACCTGCTATTGTCCCGACGATTTCCGGTTTTATTCCGGTGCCGTCAAAGTATTGAAGGTTTTCCATTTCAATGATGTTTGTTTCATCCCCTTCAGCCACGCTTGAAATTGCCTGGGCAAGATTGCGCCTATGGTTTAGACTTACTGCTTCAAGTTCATCTAAAGCTACAATTCTATCCCCTTTTAAAACTTCCATAGCAATCTTTTCTTCATGATTTCTTCCACATGCATTCATTGCAGTTGAAAACTCAGAAGCATCTCTTAAAAAACTATCGGAATCCTCTTTTAGGAATGTATAGGAATCACCAATAATCAATTGAGGGATGTATTTGATATATTTTCCAGGAACCACTTTTGAAATCGTTTCAACAAGGTACTGGTAGATTTTTCCCTTTTCAGCCATTGTCAATTGATTCAGGGTTTTTCTGTTGTGCTTTTCATCAATTCCCAATTCTTCCAGAACGGCCATTGTCTCTGTAGTATTGTTTGTAATCGGCAGCTTCACGTCATTGAAGTATGAAAGAGCAACGAATAGCGGCCTTGTATTCCGACCATAGATGTTCAGGTCATTTTCGGTTACTTCAAGATATCCTCCATCGATTGCGTCCTGCTGGATAATTTCGTTCAGGCCTTCAAAGTGTCCGCTACCGGTATTCTGCATATCTCCGATGGCTGAAAGTAATCCAATCCAGCTTAGGTCATCATATCCGAATTCCTTTGCCAGAAAGTAGCATAGTCCTCCTCCGCACACGTAATATGATCCGTCGATTCCATGGTGAATGGGGTTGATTTCCAGATAAGTGTAATTCTTGCCGTCCTTATAGTTCAAGTCCCTTAGAGGAGGGTGGTGGTCCAGGATGATAATCTTTTGACCTTCCTTTGCATTGGTGTCGATGAGCTGGCCTGAACCCAAGTCTGAAAATATAGTAAGCTCATGGGTCAGCTCAATGTTGTCCAAAACATCGAGGTTTACGAATTCGATTTCATGTTCCTTGTTCTGTCTGTCTAGTATGGTTGATAGTATTGCGCCTGAACAGATGCCGTCGCAGTCAATATGGGAATACACCTTGATGTCGTTTGAGTTCTCGATAATCTCCCTTGCCTGCCGGTACTGTTCCTGCATCGGTTGTGGTATTTGCATAGTAATCAGTTTCTTATTTCTTTTATTTTTAAGCTAACTTCACGAATAAGTTCTAATTTTGTATTATCCCATTCAACAAGAGCCCTTCCGGATTTTTCATACCATTTGCCAGGGTATGCTCTTTCTTTTTCAAGTTCATATTTAAGCCCAAGTCTTTTTAAGGCTTTTTCTATTTCATTTATTGAAGGATCTTTCACGCAATCTTCTTTTGCGATTTTGCGACCTTCCTTAAGGGATAGATTCTTATTTAAATATTGTGGCCATATAGTAATCATTTTTTTCCACCTATCTTGAGTTTAGTGTATTGAATAATAATTCCATCATGTCTGGAACTGTGTAAGTATCTGGGTAAATGTAGGTAATATTATATTTGTCCAAGACCTTTGCAGTAATAGGGCCAATGCAGACGGTCAACAGGTTTTCGGAAAGCAGTTTGGCTATTTTTTCTTTGTCCTTTACAATTTCAAAGAAGTTTTCAACAGTCAGCGGGCTTGTAAATGTAATTGCATCAATTTCCTTATTTTCGATTTTTGAAATCAGTTCTTCAACCGCATTTTCATCCATCGGGAAAAGAGATTTATATGCTTCAGCCAATATAACTTTATTTCCAAGTTTTTCCAGCTCTTCGGGAAGGACTGGCCTTGCAGAAGCGGTTCTTGGAATTCCAATTGTTTTATTGGTAACTCCTCTTTTTTTAAATTCTTCAATGAGTCCTTCTGCTGTGAAATCTTCAGGCATCAAATCAACCGTTAATCCTTGTTTTTCAGCCAGTTTGCCGGTCTTGTTTCCAATGACGGCCAATTTACAATTTAAGCTTTTTAAGAATTCAGGATGGAATTGTTTCAGTGAAACGATTGTAGTCGGTGATGTGAATATGATCCAATCGAGTTCATCCTTTCTTTCAACCAGTTCCCTTAGGGATTGCGTGTTGACAGGTTTCAAATCAAGTGTCGGTGCCAGGACGGCCTCACCACCCAATTTTTCCACGATATCACAAGCTTTCTTCGCTCTATCCTTTGGTCTTGTAATTGCAATGACAGGTTTTGACATGATATATTACCTTCATTAATTTATAATGTTAAATATTTATGTTTTGGTTGTTTATATTATTTGTTTTGATTTTCATTAAATCTATATACCAATAAAAAATATAGTAATTATTAATACTAGTTTATGTGATGATATGCAGGATGAAAACGATTTTAAACATAGGCATGAGTTAAAGTTCTGGTCAAAAAGGGTAAAGGATGAAAAAACATTAAAACAGATTTCCGGCGGAGCCCCTTACGAAAAGTTTTACATCAATGACTTTAACTTAACCTATGAGGATTATATGGACAAATCAATATTGGACATTGGATGCGGTCCAAGGGGAAGCCTTGAATGGGCCGACATGGCATCCTTAAGAGTGGGCCTTGACCCATTGGTCAACGATTATTTCAAATTGGGCGGGGGGACATTGTTTCACAAGATGCATTATGTGCGAGGATACAGCGAAGACATGCCCTTTGAGGATGAAACATTCGACTTTGTCTTCTCTATCAATTCGCTTGACCATGTTGATGATTTGGACGAAACTGTTTCTGAAATCAAGCGTGTCCTTAAGGTTGGCGGAATCTGCGGCATAATCGTCGATACGAATCACAAGCCAACTCCAATGGAGCCGATAACTATCGATTTGGATTTAAAGGATAGGTTTTTGGATGTCTTTGAGGTCATTGAGGAGAGGGTTTATGAAGTGATATACAAGACAGGATTTAGGGATAATCTGGACAACCCCACATTTTATGACTTTGAAAATAAGGAGGAACGCCCTTCAATATTGCTATTGAAATTCAGAAAAGTTAAAGAGTTTGAAGGTGGATCCAGTAAAAAGTTAAAACATGATGCTGATGTATTCAATAACTTAAATGAAGAGGTAAGAATGCTTAAAAAACAAAATTCTAAACTTAAAAAAGAAAACAAGAAGCTAAATAAAGAATTAAATGCATTTAAAAATAGGAAAGTTGTCAAATATGTTGATAAACTGGCTAGAATTGTTAAATAAATATTGGTGATAAGATGACTAAAAAGGTTATAGTTATAAGCTCTTCACCTAGAATAGGTGGAAATTCAGATACATTGTGTGATGAATTCGTAAGGGGAGCGCTTGATGCGGATAATGCAGTTGTAAAATACAATCTGGAGGAAATCAGATTCCATGCCTGTAAGGCATGCAGAAAATGCAAAACTCCTGAGATGAAATGTTTCCAGGAAGACGGGCTTGCTGAAGTTTTGGATAAAATGATGGAAGCGGATGTGATTGTATATGCAACTCCAATCTACTATTATTCCATGTGCGGAACCTTAAAAAGATTCTTTGACAGGTGCTATCCGATATTCGACAAATTGGAAGATAAGGACTATTACATCATAACTTCTGCAGGTTCTTCCAATGGAAATGCGCTAACCGGAATCAGGGACTTCATCAGCTTTTCCAAAAATCCAACCGAAAAGGCAGTATTTACTGTCATCGGTGATGCTAAATCCCAACCTGATTTGTTAAAAGAAGTGTATGAAGCAGGTTTTGACTGCTAAAAATTAAAAAAAAGAGGATAAATTCCTCTTAAAACTATTTTTTTTATCCGTTGAACGGATTTGAACTGTTATATGTTTGGCCATTGACAGTCAATGTGTATTCGCCATAGTCGATGTTTCCGGATACGGTCAGACTAGATACTGTACTGTCGCCGGTCAATGTCCAGGTAGAGCCGCTGCCGACATTAACGGAAGTATCTCCAGTAGAGTCGATTGCTCCTGTAAATTCGGTATTTTCCATATTCCATGTTAGGGAGCTTATTGAATCAACAATAACATTACCATCTATTTTTTCGTTATTTGTGTTTAATTCTGCCACTCCTCCGTTGGAACCTGTATTTCCCCATTGGTTTTGGCTGGAAACTTCTAGAAATGTTCCGCTGCCAAAGCTTAATTCGGTGTTGTCTAAGTTTATTACACAGGCAGTGTTGGTTACATGAAACATCGGGGCTTGTGAGTAAACTGATGAGTCCTCAGCTATTGTCAATTTGGAATCTTTTGCGGTGAATAAGGATGTTCCAACATCAGCGTCTCCGCTCATGCTCTGATAGATGAATATTCCGCCTAAATCAACATAGGTATCCCCATCCTGTCTGTTTCCTTCAGCGTAACCTGTAAGGTCACAGTCTGTAAGCTCAATTGAGTTTTTACCTTCAATGCAAGCTATTTGGGATACATGGGAAGTACCTTTGCTGTTTTCTAGGGTAATGTTTCCGGTTGAGTAGATTAAAGGTGATCCTCTGCCGCTGGTTTTGCTCACTCCGGTATTGATGTCGGAGTTTTTGACATGCACCTCACCTTCTCCACGGTCGGTTGCAAGTGCCGCACAGCTTTGGCCGTCAGTGTTGATGATGACATTTTCTGCATTGATTATGCCGTTGTAGGTCGCATCAAGGCCTCTTGACTTGTCTGAATGTGTTGTGATTTTAACGTTTTTGATGTTTGCTTCTGTAGTTCCTGAAACTGTACTTTCTTGAGGCTGTCCGCCCCCGCCGGAACCTTGTCCGCCATCAGGCATTTCAGGAGGCTGGCCCCCATTGCCATTGGCTTCAGGAGGTTGCCCGCCAGCACCACCTTGTGATGAACCATCACTGGAAGCTTCGGCATTTGTTACAAAAATACCATTTGATCCTTTTGAATCGGTGTTGATTTCAACGTCTGATATGTCTAAAGTTCCATTTGTGTTAACTAGGATAGCGGAGTTTACTCCATAAAAATCAGCGTCATCACCGCTTGTAGCGGTGTCTCCAGTTTTGTTGATAATTGAATTTACCAGTTTCAATGCCCCTCCGTTTTTGATTAGAATTGCGTTTATGTCTGAGGAGTCTGTGTGGTATAGTCCGTTATTTTCATCTAAGCTTTCAGAGTCAACAACAAGGTTTGCTCTGTCCTCCAGTGCACTTGCATCGATATCTATTTGGTTATTGTTTGAAAAAACATTGGAAAATGCAAATATGCCCATACCAATTATTATCACGATTGCAATAAGTGAAATTAAAATTTTCCTGTTCATGAAAATTGTTAACTTTAATGTAATATTTAAGTATTTTCACAAAATTAGATTTTAAATGAAATCCTAGATTGTCATTTAAATTTTTAAGAAGATTTTACATATATGTAAAAAGATTTTTTTCATTGGTTTATTCAAAGTTATCATTTACTTCTTTTAGGTAGTTTATAACTTTTTGAAATGATTTATCCATTTCTTCCTGTGATTCAAATAATTTTTTATTATATTTGACATATTCATGAATAACAACTTTTTGTGGAATTTCCATATAGTTTCCATACCATATTTTTAATAGTTCCTCTGATTTATTGGGACATTTTAAGGCATACCCTTCAAATTCTTTAGTTGTTGTTGGAAACAATAATTCTTTTTTGAAAGGAGGAAAATTATCAGAAAAACTTGCATCTATTCCTTCTGCAATAAATGGGGTAGGCAAGTAACTAAAACCTAATTTTTCGAATTGTTTATCAAATTCTTTTTCATAGGAGAAGTTTTTTGCATTGTATAAATTTCTAAAATAAAGTTTATGATACAAATAATTTTTATTATAATAATTTATTGATTCTGGTTTAATAAAATCAAATGGAAAGATATCTAATTTAACCATTGGTTTTATCCATCCAATTTGTAAGAATAATGATTTTCCTAATCCTGGAGTATTGAAAAATTCATCATGGCCTATTTCTTCATTATAAATATTATTGAAATCAGTAAAAAAATTATCTTTTTTATTAATTAATTTTGTTAATGCACAATTTTCTTTAAAAAATTCATGTTTGTTAATTTCTTTGGGTAATACTTCAATTAATTTATCATAATCGCTTCTAATCATTAAGATATCACAATCATCATCCCAGGGTATAAATCCTTTATGACGGATAGCTCCCAATAATGTTCCATAAGTTAAACAATATTCAAGATCATATTTTGCACATACATTATCAATAAATCTCAATAATTCTAAGTATACTAATTGAATATCTTTAAGTGTTCCTTTTGAAGTCATATCCGATGATGTTAATGTTAAATTAGGTTTTGGTCCGGTTTGATTGTTTTGGCGAATGAATTGAGTTAATTTCAGAGAGGATATAAATATTTTTTCAGATTTTTGGATTGGGTCGGGTAATTTTTTATAAAGTTCACTTAAATTCATTAATATCCCTCATTAAATTATTTTTCTTTTAAATGTGCTTCGGCAATTTTTAAATCAATTTTTCTAGTGATTTTGAAGTTAGTCGTTTCACCTTCAAATAATTTTATGTCCCCATCTCTTAAAAAGAATAACATCATTGCTTCATCTAATTTACTTATTTCCTCAGCACTTAAGTCTTTATAGATTTCTATAAATTTATTAATCTTAAAACTTTGCGGAGTTTGTGAATGCACTAAATTTTTACGCAACGGAATATCTGTTAATTTTCCTTTTTCTTTACTTTCAAAAATCACATCAATAGCGGGAATTACAGGACTTGCCGCATCATGATCTTTTACATTAACAATACTCTTTTTTATCAATTCTGGACTAACAAATATTCTTGGAGCATCATGGGTTATCAGAATGGGATCTTTGTCATCGTAATTTGTTTTGACATATCTAATTGAATTTAGAATTGTATCATTTCGAGTTTCGCCACCTTCTATGACAACGATTCTTTCATTTTTATCAAAATAATCTTTTACGAGTTTTTCTGTTGCTTTAATATAATCTTTAGGTGATGATACAATTATTTTATCAATTTCATCAACTTTTAAGTACTTTTCAATGGAATGGGCTAAAATTGGTTTATCACCTACAATTTCGAATTGTTTTGGTTTATCCAAACCCATTCTTGTTCCAATACCTCCAGCCAATATTGCTGCAAAAATCATTCATAAACCATCCCAAAATTTATTAAATGCTAATCTAGGATTTTTTTTATCCACAATAACTTCATAAACAAAATCGACTGTCAAACTTTCAACACCATATTTCTCACAGATATCTTTCATTATCACAGTCGTATTTCTTCCTTCAAATAATATTCCTGATGATTTTTCATCAACAATAATTCCCTGGCCGTATAAAACGCCTAAGGTATGATTTCTACTTACAGATAAAGTTGATGCAGTAATTATGTCTCCAAAACCACAATAATCATCGACAGTATCTCTTTTACCGCCTAATGCTTCAATAATCTCTTTTACTTCACTGTAACTTTTGGTGAACAATGCAAATCTTGCATTGTCATTAATGTCTAATCCTTCACAAATGCCCTGACTAATGGCCAAAACATTTTTTATGATGCCGCAAAACTCAGTACCGGTTACATCTGTATTTGCATTAACTTTAAATTTTTTTGTTTCTAATGCTTTTTTAACAGAATTTAAATAGTTATCATTAGAACAAGCAATAGTTGTTGCTGTAGATAGATTTTTAGCCATTTCAGAAGCAATATTTGGTCCGGATAATGCAACGGCAGGCCTATCGGTAATCTCTTCAATTACTTCAGTCATACGTTTATTAGTATTTGATTCAATTCCTTTTGCGGTTGTTACTAATATACAATCTTTAGAAATAATTTTATTAAGTTCACTAGTTACTTCTCTAATCGTAGATGATGGAATGCATAGAAAAATAATACTGGCTTCTTTTAGCTTGTTAAAATCATTTATTCCTATAATATTCTCTTTTAATTTTAAATTAGGATAATATTGGGAATTATAATGATTTGAATTAATTTCGTCACATATTTCTTTTTTTCTGGCATATAAAAATAAATTATTTACATTTTCGGCTATTGATTGTGAAATTGCAGTTCCCATTGCACCTGCACCAATAACTCCAATATCTAATGTCATTTTTTCACCTTTTATATTTAATATTCTCCAAAATCTATTTTTTCAGGGGCGGGACGGAATCTTGATTCTTCTGGAGGTAATTCCATATATTCCCCATATGTTCTTTTTAATATTTTATCATAATCCTTAGGTATATTAACTTCAATATCTTCAAATTTAGCTTTTTTAGGTGGTAACCAATCTGTTTTGTAATAAACAGGCATTTGGCATACCGCTGGAAAATCACAAACCTCATCACAGTTTTCATGTTCATATTTTGAAAAAGATTTTATGCATTCCTTTTTAATTGTGTATGGAGAAACGGGTGTTATTTTTATCAAATAATATACTATTTGCTGTATGATTTTTTTAAATTTTGAAGTATTATCAAATTTAATAAAAGCGTACATAGTTGCTTGATTCAGTATAAAGCTCTTCCATTTATGTATAAATCTTTTAAATTTATTATTAGGAATATTATCTAAAATAAATATGTCAATAAAGATATTTTGGGTAAACTCTACTTGATCATACCACCATTCATTAAAAACAGTATTTTTAAGTAATAATCTGCTGAATGTATATGGAAATGTTTCTTCGTTTAACGCATTAATGAAGGAATATTTTTCATCAATATTATTTTCAAAAATTTTATTTAATTTTTCAAAGTCTTCTCGAAACATTATGACATCGATATCATCATCCCATGGTATAAATCCTTTATGTCTTATAGTTCCAAGTAAACTTCCACCGTATATAAAGTATGTTAAATCATTTTTTTCACAAACTTCAATTAAATATTTTAAAATTTTCATTTGAACTTTTTGTAAATGTTTTAAAGTTTCATCATCATATCTTTTGGATTTAAACATATTTTTCTCCATTACATTTTTCTTTTTATTAATATTATATATTTTGGAAATTTTTAAATATTTCTTTTTTATAAAATTATATTAATAGATATAATAATATTTAATTTAATAAGGTCATAACTATGAAATCCGATAAACCGATTGTTTATACTTGTTTTTGTACAGATATCATCCATGAGGGACACTTAAATTTAATTAATGAAGCTAAAAAATATGGAAATGTTGTAATAGGCGTTCTTTGCGATTCTGAAATGGTTAAATATAACAGATTTCCATTAAAAACCACTTCCGAACGTGTTAAATTAGTTGAAGAGATTCCTGATGTTGATAAGGTAATTATTCAAAATAAAATAATGTATGATGATGTGGTTCGCCAGCTTCGTCCAGATTACATTATCCATGGAGATAACTGGTCAGAAGATTCAATGAAGATTATAAGGCAGAATATCGTTAATGTTTTGGATAAATATGGTGGAGAACTAATTGAAGTTCCATACACTTTTAATGAGAAAATCCAAAAAATTGATAAACAAATGAAAGAACAGCTTGCCATGCCCGAGCTTAGAAGATCTAGGCTTAAAAAGTTATTGAAAATGGTCCCGATTGTCAAGACAATTGAAGTCCATAGTGGTTTGACTGGTTTGATTGCTGAAAAAACTGTCATTGCTGATGATGAGCATATAGATCAGTTTGATGCGATGTGGATTTCAAGTTTATGTGACAGTACCGAAAAAGGAAAGCCGGATATTGAATTGGTGGACATGACTTCAAGATTCAGAACTATTAATGATATTATGGAAGTTACCACCAAACCGATTATTTTTGATGGGGATACTGGAGGAATTGCCGAGCATTTTGTTTACACAGTAAGGTCTCTTGAAAGATTGGGAGTGTCAGCGGTCATTATTGAAGATAAGATAGGCTTAAAGAAAAATTCGTTATTCGGAACGGAAGTCGAGCAGACACAGGATGATATTGAACACTTTTGTGAAAAGATAGCTGCTGGTAAAAATGCCCAATTGTCTGATGATTTCATGATTATTGCCAGAATTGAAAGTTTGATTCTTGAACAGGGTATGGAAGATGCACTTAAAAGGGCATTTGCATTCCGTGATGCTGGCGCTGATGGAATAATGATACACAGCAGGAAAAAAGAGCCAGATGAAATATTGGAATTCTGCGATAAATTCAGAGCTGAAGATAAAGAAACACCAATCATTGTTGTACCTTCTTCTTATAATACCATTACTGAAGAAGAGCTTGTTAAACATGGTGTTAATATTGTAATTTATGCTAATCAATTGTTAAGAGCAGCATTTCCTGCAATGCAAAAAGCTGCCAAAAGCATTTTAAAATATCACAGAGCGCATGAAATAGATGAAGAATTACTTTCAATTAAAGATATAATTACATTAATTGATGAATTATAAGAATCGTGATTAAATTGTCGAAATATGCAATATTGTCAGATATTCATGGAAATCTATTTGCCCTAAAGGAGGTAATTAACGATTTAAGCAATCGTGATATTGAATCAGTTATTCTATTGGGTGATTTGATAGATTATGGAATGCAATCAAATGAAGTTGTTGCGTTCATTAAAGAAAACTTGTCCTCTAAAATTATTTGCAATATATGGGGAAATCATGAAAATGCTATTTTAACTGAAGATTTTAATCATTTTTCAAGCAAGCGCGGTGTTGAATCTGCAAAATTTACTGCTTCGCAGTTAAATGAGGATGCTGAATCTTATTTGAACAATGAATTAATTCATGATGGCAAGTATAAATTTAAGTTGGATGGAAAAGATGTATTGGCAATTCATGGTTCATTAAATGATAGCTATTGGAAATCTATTTTTCCAGATAACCTTAATGGGGATTATTCAGGATATGATATTGTTTTATCAGGTCATTCTCATTACCCTCATTGTTTTCAAAAGTTTTATGAGGTCGACAATCCGGAAATGAGGAACAAAAAAGCGGTTTTATTTATTAATCCTGGATCTGTCGGACAGCCTAGAAATCATAATCCGAATGCACAATATGCCATTTTGGATAGTGAAAATATGGCAGTTGAATTAAAGGCAGTCAAATATCCAGTTGAAAAGGCAATGGATTTATATGATGGTCAAATTGATGAATTTTATCAAAAAAGATTAAGAAATGGAATTTAAGGTGTATTTCTATGAAAGTTTTATATGTAATTAGTGGTGTTACCGGCATGACAGGTAACGAGTTGGTAAGACAACTTTTAAACCAAGAGGAAGATGAAGTAAAAATCATAGGCTTTGATAATTTTTATGCATCTTCAATTGATACAGTAGCAGACTGTTTGGATGATGAAAGATTTGATTTTTATGAATATGACTTAAATAACAAGGAAGAGATGAATAAAATCAAATCATTTGTATTGGAATCTAAAGATTGCTTTGATGAAGTTGTATATATCAATTGTGCGGCAGTAGTTCACACAGAGCATTTTTATAAGGTTTATGAAACCTATGAAACTAATGTGGTTAGCATGAATGATTTCTTAAGTCAGGCTATTGAAGTTGGGGCTGAAAAATACATCAATTGTTCCACTTCAGAGATTTACTCTATGAATTCATGGAATGAGGATGGTGGAGTTAAAGAATCAGACTTTATCACAATGGCTGATGCGGAACACAGTCAAAGAACAAGTTATGCAACCGGAAAACTGTTAACTGAGTTTTTCATGAAGGATGCAGTAGACAACGGCAAAATTAAAGGATGTTCTATTCGTTTCGCAAATGTTTACAGTAAAAATGAAAAATTGCCAAAACATATCATACCTCACATTATAAACAGCTTTATCAATGATGGTGAAGTAACACTATTAGAAAATTCTAAAAAGAACTGCAGGACATTTTTAAACAATTATGATAGTTGCAGTGCAGTATTGGCATTGGCTAAAACAGATTCAGCACTGGATGGTACAATCTATAATGTTGCAACCGATGAAGAGATATCAATCATAGATTTGACTAAATTAATTGCTAAGAAAATGGGCATTGATGAACCGGTTATTAAGTTTGAAGGTTATCGTGAATCTGATCCTGAAAGGAGATTATTATCAACCGAAAAAATCAGAACAAGAACTGATTGGGAACCAATCATTGATTTGGATAAGGGATTGGATGAATGTCTTGAAAATTACCTCAATTTAGGTGAATAGATTTGAAAATCGTAATCATTACCGTAGCGGGAATTTCAAGCAGGTTCAATAAGGATGTTCCTGAAGATGAAAAAATCTTGAAGTGTCTCTATTATGAAGAAAATCCTTGTGATACTTTAATTTATCGGATGCTTGAAAAAGCAGGTTATGCCGATAAAATTGTAATTGTCGGAGGATACAAATATGAAGATTTGGTTGACTACATTAACAATCAGATTCCTGAAGATTTACAGGATAAAATTCTAACTGTTTATAATGACCATTATAGTGATTTAAGTTCAGGTTATAGTTTATATCTTGGAATAAAAGAATCTTTAGATAATTTCAATGATATTGATGAAATATTGTTTGTTGAAGGGGATTTGGATATTGATGAGGAATCATTTTCTAATGTTGTGGAATCCAGCAAAAATGTTTTAACATTTAATTTTGAACCGATTTATTCAAATAAGGCGGTTGTTTTATACCAAAATGAACAAAATGAATATCATTATTTATTCAATAGCGACCATGGATTGCTGTCATTGGATGAGCCTTTTAAGGCCATTTTCAATTCCGGACAGACTTGGAAATTCAAAGATATGGAACTGCTTAGGATTGCCAATGATAATTTTTATGAAAACCTCATAGATGATACCAATCTTGGAATAATTCAGAAATATTTTGATTTGGTTGAAAATACTTCTGATGTGGATATCATCGGGTTAAAGCATTGGGTAAACTGCAATACCCGTGAAGATTATAAATTAATCAAAAATTACTGGGAGAAATAAAATGAAAACTTTAGATGAAAGATTAAAAATTGTTGAAAAACATGTGAAAGATGATGAAATTACAATCATGATTATTGGTTTGGGAAGTGTTGGAACTTATCTATTGGACTTTTTAGTTAGTAAAAATGACCCTGCAATAAAATTGGTCGTCGTTGGAAGGAACCAAGAAAAAATGCAGTCTGATGTTAATATTGTCCGTGTTGCAAGCCTTATTCGTGAATTAAATAAATCTGAAATCCTTGTTGAAGCGGGTGTTGATTTAAATGATATTGCTTCAATTGAAAGTGCTATAGCCAAATATAGTCCAGATTTCATTGTTAATTCCAGTAGAGCTTATCCTGGTCTTAAATATGGAAGTATCTCTTGGAATAATGTAA
Source organism: Methanobrevibacter sp. (assembly GCF_045220775.1). Classification (GTDB taxonomy): domain Archaea; phylum Methanobacteriota; class Methanobacteria; order Methanobacteriales; family Methanobacteriaceae; genus Methanocatella. The sequence goes on along the minus strand of NZ_JBGUWC010000078.1, from coordinate 18,528 downwards.
GGGCATATGGTATTTGGACTCCATTGTCAATTAGATTTACTAAAAATATCATGGAAGCATGTGAAAATGCCGATACTGATGCTGTCGTAATTAACACTTCTTATTCTGATGCAGTTATTCCATGGCTTAAAAGTGCTGGAAAAGCGTATCCCGACTTTGGAAGTGGAAATTTAAATCATTTAATCCCAAGGATGAAATTTGCTGTTGCAGACATTTTAGGAGTTGGCGATTTTTGGAATGTTGACTTCAATTTTGCCGCAGCGCATTTCCATGATGTCTGCATAAGTAAAGAAGGACAGACTGAAGGTGTCGAATTGCCTCTTAAAATATATTATAAAGGCGAAGAGCAAGACATCCCTCATGATGAAATATTCAGCAGATGTTCCATTAGCATGCCAGTTGATCAAAAAAGGAACATGATGAACGCTTCAAGTAACTATCGCATTATCAGTGCTGTCATTGATGCGATTCGCACCGGTGAAAATCAAAAGGTATTTGCGCCAGGAGTATTCGGCCATATCGGTGGATATCCGGTAATTATTGGATATAAAGATGACAACATTTCTGCTTGGATTGATGAATCAGTATTTAGCTTTGATGAAATGGATAAGGCAAATCGCGAATCATTAGCATTGGATGGTGTTGAAGATATTCGTGATGCAACATTAATTTACACTGATGATCTAATCCGTAAAGTTAAAGATGCTTTCGGTGAGGATTTGCCTAAAGAAGTTAAGTATGATGATATTGAAAAAACTGCAGAGTTCCTTATAGAGAAAATAATCACTCCACAATTAAACAAGTAGGAAAGTACAATGAAGGTTGAAGATTTTGTTGAAATTTTAAATTGTGATTTCTACACCGGCGTTCCGGATTCACAACTGAAAGCATTATGTAATTATTTAATCAATACCTATGGCATTGATGAAAAACATCATTTGATTGCAGCTAATGAAGGTAATTGTACTGCTCTGGCTGCAGGTTATCATTTAGCCACTGGAAAAGTCCCAGTGGTATATATGCAAAATAGTGGCGAGGGAAATATCATAAATCCTGTTGCTTCTTTGTTAAACGATAAAGTTTATGCAATTCCTTGTATTTTTGTAATTGGCTGGCGTGGTGAACCTGGCATTCATGATGAGCCACAGCATATCTATCAAGGACAGATTACTTGTGATTTACTTGATTTGATGGATATAAAAAACTTTGTAATTGGTGAAGACACAACTGCAGAAGAGCTTAAATCAATAATGCGAGAGTATGATGATATTTTAAATTCCGGAAAGAGCGTAGCTTTTGTAGTTCGTAAAAATGCTCTAACTTATGATGAAAAGGTAACTTATGAAAATGATAATGATATGATTCGTGAAGAAATCATTGAACATATTGTTAATGTGACAGGAGAAGACCCAATCGTTTCAACTACAGGCAAGGCCAGCCGTGAGCTTTTCGAAATTAGGGAGTCTAATAATCAAGGACATCAGTATGATTTCTTGACTGTCGGTTCTATGGGCCACACTTCTTCTATTGCTTTAGGTGTTGCCATTAATAAGCCTGATGAGAAGATTTGGTGTATAGATGGTGATGGTTCAGCATTAATGCATATGGGTTCTTTAGCGGTTGTAGGTAATGTAAATCCAGACAATTTAGTTCATATTGTCATAAATAATGCAGCTCATGAGACTGTTGGTGGAATGCCTACGGTTGCATCAACAATGGATTTGGTTAATGTGGCTAAATCTTGCGGTTATTCTTACGCAACATCTGTTGATAACTTCGATGATTTGGATAATGAATTGAAATTAGCAAAATCAAGAAATGAACTTTCATTTATTGAAATATTGTCTTCAATAGGTTCTAGAAAAGATTTGGGAAGACCAACAACAACAGCTATTGAAAATAAAGAAAATTTCATGAAATTCCTTGAATAATAGTGGTAATGTGAAACTAAAGAAATATGATGACACTACTTTAAAACATATTCATGATGTTGAATTAATGATTTTAAAGGATCTAATCAGGTTTTGTGATGAAAATGGTCTTACCTATTTCATGTATGCGGGTTCTTTATTGGGAGCTATAAGGCATAATGGTTTTATTCCATGGGATGATGATTTAGACGTCTGCATGTTGAGGAATGAATTTGAAAGATTCAAAAAGTTATTTTCCTCCAATGAAAAATATGACCTATTGTCAATAGAATCACAAGAAGATTACCCTTACTTATTTGCCAAATTGAATCTTAAAAATACAAGATTTGAAGAAAAAGGGGCATTGCAACTTGATTTTACTATAGGCATTAATATTGATATTTTCGTTTTGGATGATTTGGCAGACAATAAATATAAACGTTTTTACCAACTTAAAAAAGCATTTTTATACAATAGATTATTAATAGTGTCTAAAATAAGAATAGATGATTTGCCGGTTATACCAAAACTAATTTCAAATACTGCATATCATATTTTAAACATTTTAAAGTTAAATCCAACTAAAATAAACAAAAAATGCTTGAATTTTTTAAGTAAATATTCTGATGCAAATGCTAAGAACGTATTTGATATCTCAGCAATGGCTCATGAATATCCTTTAATATATGATAAAAGTGATTTTAAAGAAGTTGAAAAGGTACAATTTGAAGATATATATGTTAATGTTCCTAAAAATTATGATAAGATATTGACAGAATTATACGGTGATTATATGGTATTGCCTCCTGAAGAAAAAAGGTATAATCATCCGATTGATTTCATTGATTTTGGGAAATATTAGATATTCATTTTATTAATTAATTATAACTGAAGGGAAAGGAAATTATGACAGACAAAAATGAGTGGGGCAGTAACTTGTCATTCATATTGGCAATGATAGGTTCTGCAGTCGGACTTGGAAACATTTGGAGATATCCTTATGTGCTGTATTCTAATGGGGGAGGAGCATTCTACATACCATATATAGTTGCAATCCTTTTGATGGGAATTCCTTTTTTGATTTTGGAGTACGGTGTTGGATATAATTACAAATCTTCCTTTGCAAAGGCAATTACAAACATAGATTCCAAATGGCAGTATTTGGGATGGCTTTTGCCGGTTGCAGTATTCATGATCATGATTTATTACTCAGCCATTCTCGGTTGGGATGGAATCTATATGATTTTGAGCTTCTTTAAGGGATGGGGAGCAGACCCGAATTCCTTCTTTACTACTACTCTTCTCCAATCTTCAGATTCATACATGGGATTGACCAATTTCATTCCGTTGATTGCAGTTGCAATGCTTATCGGTTGGGCTATCATTTGGTTTATCTCTCATAAAGACCTTGAAAAGGGGCTTGGTAAAGTATCAAAGGTTTTAGTGCCTCTGTTATTCATAATAATGATTGTCATTGTAGGATTTTCCCTCACTTTGCCTGGAGCTTCAATAGGTCTTGCAGAACTTTTCAATCCTGACTGGTCTCTTCTGGGTAATTTCAACATTTGGATGGCTGCATTCGGACAGATTATTTTTTCATTAAGTCTAGGGATGTCAATCGCATTTACATATGCAAGCTACACCAAGGATGATGCGGATTTAATTACAAATACCCTTTCAATTGCTTTTGCAAACTGTGCCTTTGAAAACTTCGCTGCTTTAGGAGTATTTTCAATTTTGGGCTACATGTCAATGCAGTCAGGAACTGCAGTAGCAGACCTTGTAACCCAGGGAACTGGGCTTGTATTCATCGCATACCCTACAGTATTCAACGTATTGGGAAATTGGGCATTAGTGCTTGGGCCACTGTTCTTCTTGACAGTTTATCTTGCAGGGCTTACAAGTATATTATCTACAATCGAACCATTGTCCTTTTCAATCCAGAATAAATTCGGATTGACACGTTCAAAAACAATGACAATATTGTGCATAACCGGTGCTGCAATATCCATGCTTTATGCAACATCTTATGGAGGATCCTTGCTTGGTTATGTGGACACATTCATCAATCAGATTGCACTCCTGTTTGGTATTATAGTTGAATGTATCGTATTTGCCTGGATATTTGATGCTGAAAAACTGATTGATTTTCTCAATTCAAGAACCAAAACAATTAAAGTCGGCAAATGGTGGCTGATAATAGTCAAATATGTTCTCCCGATTGCAATTTCAATCATCTGGATTGGTGGAATGATTGATGTAATAAACAATGGGTCTATGGAGCAATTGATTTTTACTGTTCTAACAGCATTGGTATTGCTGATAGTCACTTTGGTTTTGACTGTCCGTCATGCCAAAACTGGTGATTGGGAAAATGCTGATGAGAGAGTTTAGTTTGTTAGTGTGATTAGTTTTAATCTAATCCAATTTTCTATTTTTTTTAATTATTGCTGTAATTTCGTAAAATTGCTTTCAAATAAAAGTTAAATTTAAATATAACTGCACACTTATGTTTTAACATAGAATCGCACTTCAAAAAGCATCAAATATAAAATAAAACTAAGTTTAATTGTGGTTTCTAAACTTCAATTAAATATTTGGCCATATATTCTATTATTGATTTTAAGAGACTTAAAATTAAATAAAGGGTATAAAATATGTTTGATTATAATATTGAAGATGCACAAAGGATATTAAAATCATTTGATAGTGCTGATTTAAGATTAGAAAATCATGTATTGGATAATTGGTTTGAAAGAGATGTTGACTTTAATTATATTTTTGATTGTTTAACAGATAAGATTCTTTTAAGCATTTCAAAAACATCTGAAAATCGTTTTAAATTAATTTATCCCCATGAAAATAGTAAAACAATGGATTTATATATTGTAATAGAAATTGATGATTTTGAAAAAATTACTGTAATAACAGCTTATTCATTTAGTAGTGCAAGGAGGCAACGTGAAAATGAAAGAAGATAACATGAAAGAGGTAATATGTTACTATGATTTATCATCAGATATCTTAGGAATTAAAGTCAATCATGATTTCAGCTATGAAGAAACAGTTGAAATGGATGATGGGATGTTACTTGATTTTGATGTTAATAATGTTCCTGTTTCTCTTGAGGTATTGGACGCTTCACAAAGATTCAATCTGCCAAAAGAAAGTTTAAACAATATTGTTTGTTTTGAAATGGATGTCTTCATTGATGAAAAGTCAATTTCAATAAATGCTAAGATTGGTGTTTTAATCAATAATGTCGAAAACAATCAATTTTTCAAATCTCATGCAAGCAATTATGGCAATTTCCCAAATGCTTCAGTACAGCTGGCATTAGTTTAGGTAAAAAATTTATCTAAAAAACTTTCATTTTTTTCATTTTCTTTTAATGTGATGGTTATAATCCCGTTGGCATCTTCATATACTATTTCCTGGTTATTTTGGGAAGTGCTGTCACTACCAATGTCTTCTGAGTAGTAGACTCCTATAATCAACCCCAATATGGAAAGTAGGAATATGAGTAAAATCACGGTATTCTTCATGTTCATGTTTTATAATTTATGCTTCGGCATATATAAATAGAATAGAAAAGTATTTTAATGGCTTCACTCAAATTTCTATTGAAAGTTTTGTGAGGTGAAAAATATGGATAACTTAGTTAAAATTTTGATAGGTGCTATCGTGGCATTAGTTGTCATTGCCGGTGCTGTTGCAGCACTTAACTTAATGGATGACGGTTCTGATGATTCAGATATTTCAGAAGATGTTGATTCCTCATCCGTTGAAGAGACTGATGATGTAAAAAATGCAACTCTTGTTGATGATGATACAGACTCATCAGACGATGACAGTGATGTTGTAAGCGAAGAAGTCAAATTCAATTATCAAGATGGTTACGGATATTACCGTGAAGTCACATACAAAGACGGCGGGTTCCGTCAATTTGATACAGAAACAGGCGAATTGATAGGTTCTTCATATGATTCAGATCAAGATAAACTTCCTAGCTTGGAATGATTCAAATGATTCTTAAAGACATTTTGGAATATTTTAGTATCGAGGAATCATTTCCGGATTATCTTTTAGAGCAATCTTTCAATAAAGTGTTTCTGGATGGAAAATTGTCTAAAACAGATAACAATTATAAGATAGTAGTTAAGACAAGACAGGATGTCACACATCAAATGTTTTTAAGACCTGGCGATGATTATCCCGTAGCCATCCTTTCCGAGCTTCCAAACGGTTTGCTCAATGGAATGAAATTCGGACTTACTGAAGATGATGTGGCATACATAAACAAATTGTAACTACTATTTTTTTCATTTTTTAACTTATTTTTATATAATATTAAAATCAAAAATTATATCATAATAATTTAATTGTTTTGTTGATATCATGAACAAAAAAGAGTTAATTAATTCTGGAAAAGTAAAAAGCGTTTTCACCACAGACAATGAAGACCAAGTAATTATCGAGTTTAGGGACGATATGACTGCTGGTGATGGTGCAAGAAAAGAAGTTATGAACGATAAGGGAGCTTACAATGCTGTAATCTCTTCCAAAATATTCAAGGTTTTAGAGGAAAGCGGTGTTGAAACCCAATTCATCGATTTGCCCGAACCTAATGTCATGATTGCAAGAAGACTTGAAATGATTCCTATTGAAGTTATAGTAAGAAACATTGCAACAGGCAGTCTGGTTCGCAAATATCCGATTGAAGACGGTACAAAATTGGAACCTCCTATTGTTCAAATGGATTTCAAAGATGATGAATACCATGATCCAATGCTTAATGATTCCCTTATCAAGGCCTTAGGCATTGCAACCCAAGAAGAAATCGACATCATAACCGAAAAGGCATTGAAAATCAATGAAACCTTAAGGGAATTCTTTGCAGATGCAGGAATTATATTGGTTGATTTCAAGGTTGAGTTCGGTAGGGATAAGGATGGCAACATTATTTTAGGCGATGAAATATCCCCTGACAGCTGCAGATTATGGGACAGCGAAACCTTAGACATGTTGGATAAGGAATTGTTCAGAAAAGGAAAAGATGATGAAGTAATGGAAGCTTATATTGAAGTTTATAACAGAATTATTCCAGATGATGAAAAGGTGATTTAAGTGTTATTTGATATTGAAGTAAAAATCTCTTTAAAAAGCGGTATGTTAAACCCTGAAGCAACTACAATCGAAAGATCTCTCGATTTACTTGGATATGAAGTAAAAAACGTCAAAACTGTCGAAATCATTAAATTCCAAATGGAAGGCGAAGACAGGGAAGTAATTAGAGAGAATGTAGTTGACATGTGTGAAAGATTACTCTGTAATCCTGTTATTCATGATTATAAAATCAATGTCATTCCACAAAACATGGCTTGCGGTAAATAGGTGATGAAATGAAAATTGGAGTAATTAGATTCCCAGGAACTAATTGTGACAGGGATGTTTATCAAGCTTGCCAATTGGCAGGCCTGGAACCTGAATACGTTTGGTGGAGTGAAGAGAAGCTCACAGATTTTGATGGCATTGTCATTCCTGGAGGATTTTCCTATGGAGATTACTTAAGGGCAGGTGCAATGGCTTCAATCACACCTGTTATTGATGGAATCAAAGAACTGGTAAAGGAAGAAAAGCCTGTTTTGGGAATCTGTAACGGAGCTCAAATTTTAGGTGAAATCGGTTTGATTCCTGGAATTTTCATAACAAATGAGAATCCTAAATTCAACTGTGAATGGGTCGATTTGAAAGTCGCAACCAACAGAACCCCATTTACAAAGGCATTTGAAAAGAATCAAAAGATTGCCCTTCCTATTGCACATGCCGAAGGAAGGTTTTACACAGAAAATATGGATTTATTGAAAGACCAAGACCAAATAGTATTGCAGTTTGAAGGCAAGAACCCTAACGGATCCATGGAAGCTATTACAAGCGTTTGTGATGAGTCAGGACTTGTGGTAGCTATGATGCCTCACCCTGAAAGGGCTTGTGAGAAGATATTTGGTTCAGACGATGGTTTAAACTTTTTTAAAGGATTTTTATAAGTGATTTAGATGGTAGTTTATTTAATTGGTGCAGGACCTGGAGATGCTGATTTAATAACTCTTAAAGCTGTCAAGGCTTTAAATAAGGCGGACGTTGTTTTATATGATTATTTGGCCAATGAGGAAATATTGGCTCATGCTCCGGAAACTGCTGAGAGAATTTATGTAGGTAAAAAGGCAGGCGAGCATTACAAAACTCAAGATGAAATCAATGAGTTGATTATAGAGCAAGCTAAAAATCATGAAAATGTAGTAAGACTTAAAGGAGGAGATCCTTTTGTCTTTGGCCGTGGTGGCGAAGAGATATTGGCTTTAATGGAACATGATATCAAATTCGAAGTTATTCCAGGTGTAACTTCAGCTATTGGAGCACCAACTTCACTCGGACTACCGGTAACTCACAGGGCAGTTGCAACTTCACTTACTATTGTAACAGGTCATGAAGACCCAACAAAAGAGGAAAGTCAAGTGCATTGGGATTATACTGCCGATACTTTAGTTATTTTGATGGGTATTGGCAATATCAAGGAAAACACTGCCGAAATCATGAAATATCGTTCCCCAGATACTCCGGTGTGTGCTATTGAAAGCGGAACACTTCCGGATGAAAACCTTGTATTTGGAACATTGGGTGATATTTCAGATAAGAAAATCAACACTCCAGCTATTTTAATCATTGGGGATGTTGTAAATATGTATAAGGAGATTTATGAATATCAAAGGTGATTAGATGTGCGGAATTGTAGGTTGCATATTAAAAGAAGATGAAGATGTCGCACCAATCCTTTTTGATTGTATATCTAAATTGGAATATCGAGGTTATGATTCAATAGGCCTGGCTACTTTTTCTAATGGTAAAATACACATTAAAAAAGATAAGGGAAAAATTGCAGAAGTGGATAAGAGCTTAAACTTAAGGGACATGCTGGGAAACTTCGGTATCGCCCATGTACGTTGGGCTACACATGGAGACCCATCTAAATTGAATTCACACCCTCATGTCGATGAGGAAAACAGTGTAGCTATTGTTCACAACGGTATTATTGAAAATTACTTGGAAATTAAAGAAAAATTAATGCTTGAAGGTCATGTGTTCAAATCAGATACAGATACTGAAGTCATTGCCCATTTGATTGAAAAGTTTATGGATGAAGGTCTTGACCTGGAACATGCCGTTAGAAAAACAATCGGTGTCATTGAAGGAGCTTATGCACTTGCAGCAATTTCTACAAGGGAACCTGATAAGATTGTTGCAACACGTAAGGACTCCCCATTAATTGTAGGGCTTGGCGAAGAGGGATATTATCTTGCTTCTGATTCACCGGCTATTTTAAAATATGCTCGTGATATAATCTATCCTGAAAGGGGAGAAATTGTAATTTTAGACAAAGATGGTGTCGTTGTTCACGATGAATTTGACAATGTAGTTAACAAAGAAATCGATACAATCAATTGGACTCCTGAAATGGCTGAAAAAGAAGGCTATGATCATTTCATGATTAAGGAAATAAATGAACAGGCAATAGCCGTTAGGAATACATTAACCCAAAAGGACAATATTCAAGAAATTATTGATGATATTGATGATATTCAAAGGATTTGTTTTGTTGCATGCGGAACATCCTATCATGCATCCTTAACTGGAAAGTATTTATTGGAATCTCTTGCAGGCATTCCAACAGATGTTATTTTAGCATCTGAGTTTAAATATTCTGCCAACACTTTAAATGATAAGACTTTAGTTATATTCATCTCTCAATCCGGTGAAACTGCAGATTCACTTAAGGCATTGGATGTTGCAAATCAAACATCAAAAACCTTAGGAATCGTTAATGTGGCAGGTTCATCAATAACAAGAAGAGCCCAATATGTGATTCAAACTCAAGCGGGTCCCGAAATTGGGGTTGCGGCAACAAAAACTTATGTTGCACAGCTCACAGCGATTTACCTTTTTGCAGCATTGATGTCTAAAAATGCAGAACTGCTTGAGGAACTTGAAAAGGTACCTGATTTCATTGATGAAACTCTGGAAAACGTTGATTTCATCAAGCAAATTTCAAAAAGATACAATTATGCTCGTGATTTCTTCTATTTAGGCAGGGGTTATACTTACCCGACAGCTCTTGAAGGAGCACTAAAACTCAAAGAAATCACTTATATTCATGGGGAAGGCTATGCTGCAGGCGAATTGAAGCATGGTCCTTTAGCTTTAATTGATGAAGGCATTCCGGTTGTCGTTGTAATTCCTCCGGGAGACACTTACAAAAAGACAATGAGTAATCTGGAAGAAGTCAAATCCCGCGGAGCCAATGTGTTGGCTGTAGGTTCTGCTGATGACGAATCCCTTAAGGTTAAGGCAAATGATGTAATTGAAATAAACCCTGAAGTCAAAGAGATTATTGCACCTTTGGTTTATGTTGTGCCTTTACAATTAATTGCTTATTACATTACCCTTGAAAAGGGTCATGACCCTGACAAGCCTAAGAATTTGGCGAAATGTGTAACAGTGGAATAAGGTATTTTCTTTACCTTATTGACTTTTTTTCTTTTTTCGGTTTTTTGTTGTTTATTTTAGAAATTAAGCATTTTCCATTAAGTTTTATAACATTTTATTAAATATTTTTTCTATCCTTTATTCTATTTGATTAATTAATGTTGTAGGACTAAATGATTGTTTATTTGTTTATTAGCTTTTTTATTGGTGTTTATTAATCAAACGATTTGATTTTCACTTCAATTTTGTCTTTTGTTAATAGTTTCATCATTTTTAATTTATTCAATATATTTTTAAACTTATAATTGCTTATTTTTCTTAAATTAAGCTTATTTAAGCTTTTTTTTAAAATCAAAAGCTTTTTATACAAAAAGCAAAATATGAATAAATACGAACAAATGTTAAATGGAGTTAACGTTTATGTTTAATAAAAAAATTAGTTTAATTTTATTGACACTTGTTTTTATGTTATCAATTGCGGCAGTTTCTGCTACAGATTCAAATGCAACTGATGATGTAATGACTAGTGATGTGGATGAAGAACCCCCATCGGGTATTTCTCAAGATTCATCTGCAGAAGTGCTCACCGATTCCAGTCCTGAAAAAAATTATTCATTGACTGGCAGTGATGTAAATATGTATTATAAAGGCGGTTCACGTTATACGGCGACTTTATCTGATGGAAAGTCTGCTGTAAAAGATGCATCCGTTGTTTTAAATGTTAATGGAGTAAATTATACTAAAACTACCGATAGTTCAGGTAAGGTTTCCCTTCCTTTGGATTTGGATGTTGGTAGTTATCAAATCTCTGCTTATTTTGGTAATGTAGTCAGCAAAAACAAAATTAAGGTCTTGCCCGTTATTAAAGGAAAAGACTTGACTAAACCTTACAAAGGCAAAGCATCTTATTCAGCTACATTCTTAAAAAGCAATGGTAAGCCATTAGCAAATACAAATGTTAAATTTAAGATAAATGGTAAGACTTATACCAAAAAGACAAATTCCAATGGTGTTGCTAAATTGGCAATCGGTTTGAAGGTTGGCAGTTATACCATTTATGCAATTCATCCAAATGGATATGAAATTTCAAATAAGATCATTGTTAAGTCTTCAATTGCTACAACTGATTTAAAGAAACATTATTTAAGCTCAAAAAAGTTTAAAGCAACATTTTATGACAAAAATGGAAAGGTCCTAAAAAACAAACATGTCAAATTTTATGTTAAAGGAAGTTACTATACTAAGAAAACCAATTCCAAAGGTCAGGCCAGTATTAAGGTAATTTCTAAACCTGGAACCTATAAGATTGTTTCAATAAATCCGAAAACTGGTGAAAAGAAGACAAATAAAATAAAAGTTTCACCAACTATCAATGCAAAATCAATGACTGTCTTTACTGGCAGGACTTCCGAGTTTGACCTGACCCTTTATAAAGGAGAATCATTGGCCAAAAACAAGAAGATGCACGTTTATGTTGACGGCGCTAAAAAAACAGTAAAGACAAACTCAAAAGGTGTTGCAACTGTCAAGTTCAAGTTGGATAAAGGAACTTACAACTTCAAATGCGTCGATCCATATACAGGATATGTCTTAAATAAGAAGGTAACTGTAAAACTGGCATCCATTGATGCTCCGGATGTTACCTATGCAAGGGATAATAAGGAAGGAGGATTTGTAGCTTCACTTGTAACCCAAAACAAGAAAGCGGCTGCACATACCTATATGGAGATTACGCTTAATGGAATGGCACATACAGTCAAGACAGATTCAAACGGAATAGCATTGCTCAAGTTCGAGCTTGAAAAGGGAACTTACAAGGTTACATGTAAAGATCTGTCCACCGGTTACACTATCACTAAAAAGATAGTGGTCCTGTCAGCTGATGGCGGAACAGCATATAATAAGTATGGTGTTTCTGAAGATGGTAAAACTCTTCTGGCTATAGGTAAGCCGTCTGCCAGTGGCGAACAATCAAAATACGGTTATAAATACTATAAAACAGTTCTTTCAAGAGAATGTCCTTATTGCGGCCATGATGATATCTATTGGGATATTTTCTGGGCAGGTGACGAATCAACCGAAACAGCAATCTTCCCGGCAACAGGCCATAGGGAACCTGGAAGCACTGAGGGAATGATGTTTTGCGCCCATTGTGACTGTGATTGGTCAATCTTTGGAAAAAACCATGGTCATACCGGTGGAAATTTAAAAGTATTGTCCGAACCGGTCAAATCCAGTAAAATCGAAGCATATTTGCTTAAAAGTGGATATTATATATTGCCATAATCTCCATTTTTAACTTTTTTTAATCTTTTTTTCATATCAAGAATTCTGTTTGTTGAGTTATTTTTGCCATCCTGCTTTTCTGAATATTTTTTTTCGCATTCTATGATGTAGAATGCCTCATCGGATGTTGTTGACGGTATATTCATTTTAGCCAAGTTTCTTTCTACACGCCTTTTAAGCTTTTCGTCATCCATTTCATCGCCCAGAAATATTGGTGTCTTGACGGCAGATGAGATTCTAGTGTTATGGCGGGCATTGTGTCGCTCTTCGGTTCTTGCATCCAAAATGAATTCGCTGGAATTGTTCAATCCTGGGTCTCTAAATGGAATTCCCACGTCGGACAGTGCAATCCTTATCTCATCGTTTCTTGGAAGTGACCAGTCAAGCATTTCAGGATTAGGGCTGGCCAGGGTTCCGCCCTGCTTTCTTCCGAAAATCGGGCCCAGGCCAATGTAAAAGCCGGCTTCAATAAATCCTTCCCTGACGGGAGCTGATGAGGTGTAGGTCGCAACGATGCCGTCATTTTTAATTATTCTTCTGAATTCCTTGAAGAATTCAATTGAAAACAGTTCAGGAGCCATGTTCTGTGAAAACGGATCTAGAAATATCGCATCGTAAGTGTCATCATCCAGGTTCTGCACGGTCTGCCTTGCATCTTCAATGAATACGTTAATTTTTATATTCTCAGGAATTTCCGCCTTCTCCAGACTTAATGTCGCATAATCCTGAGCGATCAGTTCATCTTCAATGGCCTTTTTGGTGATGTCATGCTCTGGTATCGGTGAAGGCACTAAAAGACCGCATGCAAATGTTGCCTTTGATATTTCAACCATATCAATCCGCAAATTTGATTTGGAGCCATTATTCAAAAAATCAGCTATTGCCGCAGATGAATTGTAGCCGAGTCCGGCGCAAATGTCCAGAATGGCGATGTCTTCATCATAATTGAATTTCATCGGCTTGATAAATTTCTCAAATGACTCACTTATTGCACCTGTAGATGTATGTAACGTTTCAACTTTGTTGTTTATTTCTTTTGAATTAATAGAATAAGATCCATCATCAGTTAAAACGAAGTAATCGTTGTAAGTATCAAAAAAATTAAGTCTGCTTTCATTATTTCGACTACTTTTTTCCTGGGCGAAACATTCATTCACCAGGTCAAATACATCATCACTAATTATTCTTGCGCTGTTTTCGTAAGTCATCTTATCTAACATTAATTTTGGAAGTTGTTTTTAATATACTTTCAACCAATATTCAAAATCAATTCCACACTACATTTGCTTTTTTCCAGACTCATCTGATTATTCAACTTTGACATGAGCAAAATTTATATAATCTTTAACTTAAATTTTATTTAGGTATAAAAACTCCAAAATATAACTTTTTGGATATGATTTTTGCAATAGACTTGTATTTTTTGATGCTTTTCCAAATTTATCAAAATATACTAAGTTTTGCCAATTGAAGAGAGTAAGGTTAAATAAATGTTTGAAATTAAAGCTAAAGATAATATGGGGCGTGTTGGGGTTTTGAAAACCAAGCATGGTGATGTAAAGACTCCCGCACTGATGCCGGTCATCCATCCGCGCAAGCAGGCGGTCGATGTCGGAAAATACGGTGCAGATATCGTCATTACCAACGCCTATCTGATTTATAAGGATGAAGAATTAAAGCAAAAGGCAATAGATGAGGGACTGCACAAGCTGATTAACTTCGACGGTCCGATTATGACAGATTCAGGGTCATTTCAGCTGTCCGTTTACGGTGACGTTGAGATAACAAACAAGGAAGTAATCGAGTTTCAGGAACTGATTAAGACGGACATTGGAACAAGCCTGGACATTCCGACAGCCCCATTTGTGGAAAGGGAAAAGGCCGAAAGCGATTTGAAAATCACTATCGAAAGGGCAAAAGAGGCAGTTGAGTTTAAAAAGGAGCAAAACATGGAAATGCTTTTGAATTCCGTTGTTCAAGGTTCTACATTTCTTGATTTAAGGCGTGAATGCGCCCGTGAACTGTCAAAGCTTGATGCTGATTTGTATCCTATCGGTGCTGTTGTTCCATTGATGGAATCATATCACTACAAGGATCTTGTTGATGTAGTAATGAACTCTATGAAAGATTTGTCAGACACTGTCCCTCGCCATCTGATGGGGGCAGGACATCCTATGATATTTGCGTTGTGTGTTGCGATGGGATGCGACCTTTTTGATTCAGCTGCATATATCCTTTATGCGGAAGACGACAGGCTATTGTCCACAAGAGGAACATTCAAGCTAGAAAACCTGCAGGAAATGCCATGCTCCTGTGAGGTATGTACCAAATACACTCCGGACGATTTGAGGGCAATGCCTAAGGAACAGCGCAGGGATTTGATAGCCCAGCACAACCTGCATGTCTCATTTGCTGAGTTGAGGCTAATCAGGCAGGCCATCTATGACGGTAATCTGATGGAGCTTGTTGAGGAACGCTGCAGAGCACATCCTGCACTTCTTGAAGCAGTAAGGCAGCTTGGAAACTATTCACAGGACCTGGAAAAGTATGATCCGAGAAGCAAAAAGTCAGCATTCTTCTACACAGGACCGGAGTCACTGTGCAGGTCCGAAGTGTTAAGGCACATGCAGAAACTGCGTGAAATGCCTAAGAAAAGGGATTTGATAATACTGCCGCCGACAAGAAAGCCTTACTCAAAGTTCATATCCGGAAAGCTTGGGGAGTTCTACATATATGGTGCCGAGCAGGAAATCGACTTGGACAACACCGATTTCATGGTTCTCGACATTCCGTTCGGTTTGATTCCGCTTGAAATCGATGAGGTCTATCCGCTGAGCCAGAATGACGCTCCAAAAACCCGTGACGTGGACAGCATCGAATTCATCGAGGACTTTTTGAATGAGTTTGTTGAATATTATGAGCAGGTCTTGATTCATTCAAGAATCATCAATGACCTGGAAATAGGCCTTTACAACAAATGCATCGATTCGGATGAAATAAGATACACAAAAGATGATGTTAAAAAGGTCAAGGCGATTGCAGACTATCAGTTTGGATATGGTGCCGGCGAAGCATTGTTTAAGGGCAATATCAATATAGAGAAAAGTAAAAAGACAGGAAAAATCAGACATATCTACGATGGAAAGGTATTAATCGTTAATATGAGGGCATCTGATTCATTATTAATCTTATCAAAAGAAGGTGCAAAAAGACTTCACAATGCAATGCCATATCCGCAAAATAGGGTTGTCGTAAACAAGGACTCTGAACCTTTTGCGCTTGACGGAAAAAGTGTATTCTGTAAATTTGTAGTCGACTGTGATGATGATATACGCGCCCGAGATGAAGTTTTAATAGTTAATGAAGAAGATAAGCTATTGGCCTATGGAAAGGCGTTGCTTGGAGCCTGTGAGATAAAGCAGTTCCAAACAGGACAGGCCATCAAGACACGTAAAGGAATGAAAAAGTGATAATATGGATGATAAGGTAAATACAGGCCATCACATTGAAGATAAAGAATTAATCAAAAATGCAAGAAAGCCAGTTGGAGAGCTGGGCCATCAGATACTTGACAGGATGAACAGGTCCCACGAGGCGATGGCGCAATGGGGCGTAAGCCACTTTGACATTCAGGAAGACAGCAAGATATTGGATATTGGCTGCGGCGGGGGAAGGAATATCCAGCGCTTCGCCGAACAGATTTCAGACAACGGAAGGGTTGTCGGAATCGATTATTCAGAAGTGAGCGTTGAAAAGTCCATTGAACTGAATAAGGAAGCTATTGAAAACGGCAACGTCAATGTACTTCAGGGTTCCGTTTCCGATATGCCATTCTATGATGAAACCTTTGATATTGTGACTGGTTTTGAAACAATATATTTCTGGCCGGACTTTATCAATGACTTGAAGGAAGTCAATAGGGTGCTTAAAAAGGATGGACTTGTATTTTTCTGCAATGAGGCAGTATACAGGGAAGGCAAAATGGAAAAATACGATGATTTGGTAGAGCTTCTTGACATGAAAATCTACTCAGAAGATGTCCTGAAGGAATCTTTGGAAAAGACTGGCTTTAAGGATTTCAAAGCAGATATAAATGAAGAAAACGATTGGATTTGCATAACAGCAAGGAAAATTTAAGGTAATGTAAAATGACTAATAAGGTAAGAACAATATTTGCAAATATGAGCTGGCTGATGGTTTCCCAGATATTGACCAGCGTATTCGCATTTATTTGGACAATTTTAACTGCAAGATATTTGGGACCGTCAGATTACGGTGTATTCGGTACTGCAGTTTCAATATCCACAATATTCGGAGTATTTGCAACATTCGGTATCTTCACTTACCTTGTAAGGGCCATCTCGACGGATTTTGAAAATGAGGACAAGTATGTAAACAATACATTGTCCCTTAAGCTGTTCCTGGCAGTGTTCTATTTTGCAATTATACTGTTGGCCACTTATATTCTTGGCTGGAATCGCTATGTGATAGGATTCTGTATGCTGTTTGCATTCGAATATCTGATTAAAACCTTCCATGACGTATTTTTCTCATCATTTCAGGCACACGAGAAAATCAAGTATCAGGCCATAACAAACATCATAATCAATTCATTGACATTGGTATTCATAGTTCTGGTCATTGTAACCGATTTTGGGCTATTGGGTATTACTTTTGCATATATATTAGCAAACTTTATAGCATTGCTTTATGCATTGTATGCAATGAGAAAGCACATCATGAAACCGAAACTGGCATTTGACTTCGCTTTCTATAAGGTATTGATAAAGGCAGGAATTCCCTTTGCACTGACAGGGCTATTCTATACAATATACTACTCAATCGACATTGTCATGATTACCCAATTTGCATCCACTTATGATACTGGGCTTTACAACTCAGCATATAAGCTCATCAGCGTTCTTGCATTGTTCTATACAATATATTCTGCCGTGATTTTCCCGGTCATGAGCAAGCTGTTCAAGGATGAAAAGGATTTGCTGAAACTCAGTTTTGTAAAGTCAATCAAATACCTGTCCCTTGCTACAATTCCAATAGCGGTTTTCACATCATTATACGGTTATGACCTCATTGGAATCTATGGATCCGAGTTCATTGAGGCGGGAGGCGTCTTGCAGGTACTGATATGGACAGTATGTTTCCTCTTCATTAATGGCGCATGTTCATTGGTTTTGAATGCATCACATGAAGAGTATTCAGTTACAAAAATCTATTCCATTGCTGCGGTCTTTAATGTGATTTTGAATCTGTTCCTCATTCCAAAATATTCCGTTTATGGGGCTTCAGTCGCAACAGTTTTAAGTGAGATTCTGATTCTGATTCTGGAAATGTACATGATTAGAAAGATCGGCCAACTGCCGGACAGGCACCTGGTTTATGACATTCTAAAGATTTGTATTGCAGCGATGATTATGGGAATCGTGTTGTATGTCTTCAATTTCAATTTATGGATAGCTATGGCAGTATCCATTGTAATTTACTTTGCTATGATTATATTGCTCAGGACATTTGATCAAGAAGATATTTCCATTGTTAAACAGATAATTGGTAAATAATGCAAAGATTTATATATTATCAAAACATAAGTTTATTTGTTGTTTATTTTTATGCGGTGTTAGTCCAGCCTGGTTAAGACTCTAGCCTGCCACGTTAGAGACCCGGGTTCAAATCCCGGACGCCGCATTTTTTTATGCAGTCGTGGTATAGTCTGGTTATTACTTGGGCCTTCCAAGCCTACAACCCGGGTTCGAATCCCGGCGACTGCATCTTG
>NZ_JBGUWC010000077.1:0-2366 GCF_045220775.1 Methanobrevibacter sp. | reverse complement strand
GATAAGTAAATTTTCTGGAGTCTTCTCCATTAGGTCCTTTTACAGAAACCTCATTATTTTCAATTATAACTTCAACGCCTTCAGGGATTTCAATTTCTTCCCTTATAGCTGCAGCTACTACCATTTTATCACCTAATACATGTAAGCCAACAAACGTCCACCAATTCCTCTTTCCTTAGCCTCATAGTGAGTCATAATTCCTTCAGGAGTAGTGACAATTAAAATACCAAAGTTCTTTGCTGGCAAATATCTTTTTTCAAATTTCTCAAATTCATCTTTCTTAACAGCATGACGAGGTTTGATAACACCACATTTGTTAATGTTACCTTTTAATTCAACAGTGAATTTACCTGCCCTGTTGTCATCAATATATTCAAAATTACCAATATAATTCTCTTTTTGCATAGTGCTTAACACTTGTCCAATCAATTTGGAAGCAGGAGAAATAACACAAGAATCGTTTACTTGTAATTCGTTATTTCTGATATTTGTTAAAGCATCAGCAAGAGGATCCATAAGACTCATATTTAAAACCTCTAATTATATTTTTTAAATCCCATTTTAGGAGCTACTTCCCTAAAACATTGTCTACATAAATTTATACCGTATCTGCTAACCATAGCAGAATGGTCTCCACAACGACTACATTTTTTAGCAGCTTTTCCGTATTTTCTTGGCAAAATATCACCTTATTCAGTTACATAATTAACATTGAAATTTTCTTCCATGAATTTCATGGTTTCTTCTTTAGAAATTCTATGTTTTTGAGGAACTTTCTTTTGTTGGATTTTTCTTCTGGAAATTCTGTAACCTGGTTTTTCAAATGTAACAGAAACGTTCATACCGAAAATACCAATATCAGGGTTATATCTCATACCAGGGATATCGATATGTTCTCTAATACCAAAAGAAAGGTTTCCTTGAGCATCAAATTGAGTAGGTCTAATATTTCTACTAATACCTTCTAAAACCATATCAATAGCTTTGTCAGCTTTTTCTCCACGTAAAGTTAATTTACATGCAATTGGTTGTTTTTTCCTAATACCCCATTCTGGGTTAGTAACTTTAGAGTAGGTTTTGACAGGAGTTTGACCGAACATTTCTTCTAAAAGTGTAATAGCACGGGATAATTTTTCACCTGCTTCACCAACACCAATGCTGACTGTAGCCTTTTCGATACGTACTTCATTCATTGGGTTCATTTATTAACCTCCAATAAAGATATTGCTGGTGCATCGGTACCAACTACAAATGCATAATCTTTTAAAGTTAAAAATTCGTCTTTTGAACTGTTCTCAATAATAATAGTATTTGGATTAGTAGATTTGTTTTCAATAATTTCAGTTACGGTACCTAATTCACCAGTGTGTTTACCACCAGTAACAAGAACAGTAGCTCCTTCTTGTAAAGGATATGCTTCAACAATTTCTTGTTCAGGTACTTTTAAACAAATAACGTCTCCAACAGAGTAATCGTCTTCATCAATGATAACATTTTTACCATCATGAAGGTTTAATTGAGTTTTTCCACCTTTGATTGTGGTTTTGTTAACAATCTTAGATAATTTAGCACTACTATCATCAATTGAATCTAATTGTAATCTTCCTTTCCTATCTAAAAGAACTCTGTAAGATTCTTCAGTTTTAGGAATTTCAATAATATCCATAAATCCGACTGGGAATTTATAATCTTTAACAACTCTTCCATCAACTAAAACATTACCAGAGTTAATGATTCTTTTTGCTTCTCTAGCATTATCTGCTAATTTTAAAACATCTCTGATAACTAAGGTTAATGGAATAGAATCTATAATAGAGTGAGAACCTGGGGAAGGTTTTACAGTCCAGGTGTCTTCTTTAGGATGGATAGGCCAGGATTTTGGTGCCTTATATCTTTTAAGATGTTTTCTAGATCCCATTTTAGCCATATTAATTATCTCCTTTATCTTTAATTCTTCTATCGTCTTTTAAGTCTGCATCAATAATCACTAAGTTAGATGGATCAACTGGGAGAAAAGTAGCAGTTCCATCAGGTTTTGATAAAGTAACTTCTTCAATGGTTACTTTGTAAGAACCGTAGTCTACAGTAAGAACTTCTCCTTCATGTCCTTTAAAATCTCCACGGACAACTCTAACTTTGTCACCGGATTTAACAGGTAAAGTTCTTTTTCCAATTTTTTCCCTTAAATCATTACTTAAAGAAACACTTAAATGTTTTCCACGTGCATGAGCAGGAGCATTATAAAGAGCTTTTCTTTGTTTTCTTGGTTGTTTTGACATTTTTTCACCTTATACTAAAATACTTGCTGCACTACCAACACTAGGCCATCTGTCAGCTGCTTCTTTAGCAACAGGACCTCTAATTTC
>NZ_JBGUWC010000076.1:0-14256 GCF_045220775.1 Methanobrevibacter sp. | reverse complement strand
CTGTTAAAGCTGATCAAATTAGAATAATTCAAAAGGAGGCTGACTGATGGCTAAAGATACAGTCGAAGTTCTTATCGAAGGTGGAACCGCTACTCCAGGACCACCATTAGGACCTGCTTTAGGACCTTTCGGTATTAACATGATGCAAGTTGTTGAAGAAATCAACAAAAAAAGTGCTGACTTTGCAGGAATGAAAGTGCCTGTTAAAGTTACCATTGATAGAGATACTAAAGATTTTGAAATTGAAATCGGTACTCCACCAACAACTGCACTTATCATGGAGGAATTAGGCATCGAAAAAGCTTCTCACGAACCAGGTTTAGACATTGTAAATGACTTACCTATTGAAACTGCTTTAAAAATTACTAGAATGAAATTCGATTCATTACTTGCAAATGATTACAAAGCAGGTATTAAAGAAGTTATGGGAACCTGTGTAAGTATGGGATTATCTGTTGATGGTAAAGACCCAAGAGAAGCACAAAAAGCTGTAGATGCTGGAGAATATGATGATATCTTAGCAGAATAGATATCATTTTTTAAAATTTAATTAAGTTAATAAATACAGTGTATATGATGTTATAATTGCGATTATAATTGATATACTGTTTTTAATTCATGCAATCGTTTAAGAATTTTTTTCTTAGTAATCGATTCTCATGAAACCAAATGTAAACCATTGAACAATAATGTTCATGGGGGATGAATATGACACAAGATGTAATTAACGCGGTGAAGGAGGCTAAAGAACAATCAAAGCCGAGAAACTTCACTGAGTCCGTAGATATTATTATTAATATCCGTGACTTAGATGTCAAAAAGCCAGAAAATAGGTTTAATGAGGAAGTTACTCTTCCTAACGGCCGTGGCAAAGATGTTAAAATCGGAGTCATAGCTGATGGGGAACTCATTGTTCAAGCTAAAAATGCTGGTCTCGATCTTGTAATCAACAAAAGTGATTTAGAAGAGTTTGGAAAAGACAGAAAATCCGCTAAAAAAGCAGCAAATTCTGTTGATTTCTTTGTAGCTCAAGCTGATATGATGCCACTCGTTGGTAGATTCTTAGGTCCAGTTCTTGGTCCTCGTGGAAAAATGCCAAAACCAGTGCCTGCAAGTATCAAACTTGACCCTCTTTTAGAAAGATTACAAAGTACTGTTAAAGTTGGTGTAAAACAACAAGCTAGTGTTCAAATTGTTGTTGGAAGCCAAGACATGTCAGACGAAGACATAGCTGAAAACATTGAAACTGTTCTTACAGTCCTAGACCGCAATTTAGAAAAAGGAAGAAGTCAAATCAAGTCCATGTTTATAAAAACAACTATGGGACCAGTAGTGAGGGTGATCTAATGGCTCATGTTGCTGAATGGAAAAAGGAAGAAGTTAAAGAGCTTTCAGAAATCATTAATCAATACGATGTTATTGGTATTGTGGATTTAATGAACATTCCTGCAAAACAGCTCCAAGAAATGAGGAAATCCCTCAACGAAAAAGCTGTTATCAGAATGTCTAAAAAGAATCTCATTGATTTAGCTCTTGAAGATTGTAATGCTGATAAAAACAACATTGTTGATTTATCTGGACATATGGATGGTCAAGTTGCAATTATTGCAACCGAAATGAACCCTTTCAAATTGTTCAAAATATTAGAAGACAGCAAAACATCAGCTCCTGCAAAACCAGGAACTATTGCTCCTGATGATATTATTGTACCTGAAGGGGACACTGGATTTGAACCAGGGCCATTCTTAGGTGAATTACAACAAGTTGGAATTCCTGCAAAAATTGATAAAGGTAAAATCTGCGTACAAAAAGAAACTGTTGTTGTTGCAGCAGGTGATGAAGTATCTAAACAAGTAGCAGCTACCTTGGCAAGAATGGATATTAATCCGATGGAAGTAGGAATTGATTTAAAAGCAGTATACGAAGAAGGATCTGTTTATACTTCCGATGTACTTGCAATCGACGAAGAACAAACATTAGCAGATGTACAAAAAGCATTTTCAGGTGCATTCAACTTGTCTGTTAATGCAGCTATACCTACTACAAAAACTATTTCCACAATATTGTCTCTCGCACATACCAGAGCTGTCAGCGTTGGTGTAGAAGGAGCTATATTAACTTCCAAAACTTCAGAACCAATTCTTGGTCTTGTTAACGCTAGAATGTTAGCTATTGCTTCTGCAATTGCTGATACTGAAGGCGCAATTGACGATGAATTAGCAGATAAACTTTCTAATGTTGCTGTAGCAGCTGCTCCAGTAGTAGAAGAGGAAGTTGTTGAAGAAGAGGAAGAAGAGGAAGAAGAAGAAAGTAGTGAAGAAGAAGCAGCAGCTGGGTTAGGAGCTCTCTTCGGTTAAATTAATTAATTAAAATTTTTATTATTTAATAACTAACACTTTAAAAAACTAATGGTGATAACATGGAATATATATATGCGGCAATGATTTTGCACAGTGCAGAAAAAGATATTAACGAAGAAAATGTTAAAAGTATTATTGAAGCAGCAGGTATCGACGCTGATGATGCTAGAGTTAAAGCATTAATCGCAGCTTTAGAAGATGTTGACATCGAAGAAGCTATCGAAACCGCAGCTGTTGCATCCGCAGCTCCTGCAGCTGCAGCTCCTGCAGCAGCTGAAGCAGCTGAAGAAGAAGAGGAAGAAGAAGAGGAAGAAGAAGAAGCTTCTGAAGAAGAAGCAGCAGCTGGATTAGGTGCTCTCTTCGGATAGATTTTTTAAATCTATCACCTTTCTTTTTTTATTCTTTTTTTTTGTTAATTGACTATTTTTATTAATTTTATCTGATTTTTAAGTTTATTTCACTTGATTTTTTTTTAATTGGCTATTTGCTGTTTTTCAATAGTTTTTATTAATGAGTTCGGAAAGCTTTTAAGTAATCCTTAATTGATTTTCATTAATTATTTATTAAACAAAAAACATAGTTTATACTAATAAATGATTAGAACTGATTCATATGGTAGAAATTTTTGATGAACTTGGTTATAAAAAACAAACATGTAAAACTTGCGGACAGGAGTTTTACTCTCAAGTGGATAGAGACACTTGTGGGGATGCTCCATGTGATGAATATGAGTTTATTGCAAATCCTGCTACCGATAAACCATACAACTTATATGAAATCCAAAAAGTTTTTAGAGAATTTTTAGAAAGTGAAGGGCACACACATGTCCACAGATATCCAGTACTTGCAAAAAGATGGAGGGATGACGTATTTTTAGTTGGCGCATCAATCTTCTGTTTCCAGCCATGGATAACTTCAGGCCTTGTTAAGCCACCTGCAAATCCTATTGAAATGGCCCAGCCTTCAATCAGACTTAATGATGTCGATAATGTTGGAAGAACAGGCCGTCACATGACCTGCTTTACAATGGGAACTCACACTGTAATCAACAAGGAAGATGATTTCATTTACTGGGAAGACCGTACAATTGAATTGTGCCATAAATTCTTTGAACACATTGGCATCAACACTGAAGAGATTACATTCATCAAATCATGGTGGAGCGGTGGAGGTAACGAAGGACCATGTTATGAGGTTTGCTGTAGAGGAGTGGAACTTGCAACATTGGTTTTCATCCAATATGAAACCCTTGAAAACGGAGACAAAAAGGAAATTCCTATTAAAGTTGTTGATACAGGTTATGGTCTGGAACGTATAGCCTGGATTTCACAGGGAACTCCAACTGCCTATGATGCATGTTTTGCACCTGTTGTTGATAAATTGAAAGAATTGACTGGTGTTGAAATCAATGAGGATATCCAGGGAAGAAACGCCCAGATTGCAGGAATGATGGATATTGAAGACATTGGTGACTTGAAAGAACTCAGACAACAGGTTGCAGATAGTTTAAATCTGTCCTTGGAAGATTATTTAAAAGCTGCCGAACCGATGGAAGCAATATATATCATTGCAGACCACACAAGATGTTTGGCTTTCATGATTGCTGATGGTATTATTCCTTCCAATGTTAAAGAAGGTTATCTTGCACGTTTGGTGTTAAGAAGAACAATCCGATTCATGAAAGATTTGAACATGAAAGAATCTCTGGCTGATGTAATGGCCATTCAACTGGATTTCCTATCTAAATTTTACCCTGAAATTCGTGACTCAGAAGAACATATCATGAATATCATTACCTTGGAAGAAGAGCGTTATGCCGCAACAGTCAAAAAAGGAAAAAGCATTGTTAAAAGATCCATCAAAAGACTTAAAAAAGAAGGCAAATCTGAAATGCCTCTTGAAATGTTAATAGATTTATATGATGCTCATGGAATACCTCCTGAAACTGTTGTTGAAATGGCGGGCAATGATTTCACCGTTAATGTTCCGGATAACTTCTTTACTCAAGTTGCAGGAGCTCACGAAAAGGACACTTCTAATAAAAAATCCACATTTGAAGTAGACTTCCCTGAAACAGATTTGTTGTTCTATAAAGATTTCTACCAAAAAGAATTTGAAGCGGAAATTTTGGGCGTAGTTGAAAAAGATGGAGACAAATGTTTGATCTTCGATAAAACTGTATTTTATCCTGAAGGAGGTGGTCAACCTTCAGACATAGGTATAGTTTCCATCGATGGAAATGACATTAACATGAAGCATGCTGAAAAGATTGATAATGTTGTATTGCATCATGTAGATGAAGACATTTCTGATGATGTTGTTGGCAAAAAAATCACAGGAAAACTTGACTGGACAAGAAGAATAACTCTTGCACGCCACCACACAGGAACTCACCTGGTCATTGCGGCTGCAAGAAAAGTACTGGGTCAGCACATTTGGCAGGCAGGATCACAAAATGGATTAACAAGAGCACGTATTGACCTGTCCCACTACAAACGCATCACACAGGAGGAGCTGAATGAAATTGAAAAACTTGCCAACGAATATGTGATGGACAATATCGATTTGGACATTCAGTTCCATACCCGTGATGAAGCTCAGGAATTGTATGGATTTGTACTTTACCAGGGGGGTATTGTTCCTGGTAAAATGATTCGTGTTGTAAAAGTTCCTGGTGTTGATGTACAGGCCTGTGCAGGTACACATGTCTTAAGAACTGGTGTAGTCGGACCAATCAAAATCAACAAAACCGAAAGGGTTCAGGATGGTGTTGAAAGGATTGATTTCTCAGCGGGCCTTGCTGCAATCGATTCAATGCAACATGATAACGAATTGCTAAGGGAAAGTTCAGCTATTTTCAAAGTTGAAAACGACCAATTGCCAAAAACTTGTGACAGGTTCTTCAGTGAATGGAAATCACAGAAAAATGAGATTGATCGTTTGAAATCAGAAATCGCATCACTTAAAATGAATTCTCTTGCTGATGACTTTGTTGAAATCAATGGATTGAAGGTAATTTCCGAGAAAATGGAAACAGATATTAAGGAACTTCAAAAAATAGCTACTGACTTCACCGATAATGGAAAAGCGGATGTAGTTATTATGGGAAACGGTGACGGCAAAATCGTTGGTGCAGCTTCCCAGAATGCAATTGACAATGGTGTTAAAATCAATGATATTATCAAAACTGCAGCTGGTGTGCTTGGTGGAGGCGGCGGTGGTCGCTTAACTTTAGCACAAGGTGCAGGTAAAAACGCAGATAAAATGGATGAAGCTATCCAAACTGCTGTTGATTTAATAAAAGGATAATTATTTTATCCTTCTTTTTTTTTTTAATCAAACGAAATACTACTCTGATGTATTTTTCTTCATTTTTATTATTTTTTTTTTTTTGAAAATATTGTTTTTTTAACCTAATTTATATATACTTTCTTTCATAAAAATAAATTTCATATTATATTTAATGGGGGTAAAACTTATTAAGAATTATAAAATCATGTTTGTCATTGCCGTTCTGGTATTGATATGTTCAGTATCGTTTGTCAGTGCAAATGAACTAGGCAATGCTACAAATTTGGAAAATGATGGATTAAGTTTGGAGGAATCTGATTTTCAGGTGGATGTTTTAAACACTGTCAATGATGATTCTTCAATAGATGATAATTATACTTCTTCTCAAGAAGATGATTCGAAACTCGGATTTTCCGGTGGGGAAGAAGTTTTAAATGTAAGTAATGATGATCAGTTATCCGATTCAAAAATGGGAACTTCTGATGAATTGGCGAAGTTAATTAATGATGCTAAACCGGGCTCAACAGTAACCTTGGATAAGGATTACAATATACGTCTAGGTTCTTCTCATGCTATTGAATTTACGAAAGCGATTACACTTGATGGTAGGGGACATACTATTTTCGTTTATGCATATGCTTTTAAAATAAATCATCCTCCCTCATCAGCCTACTTGCAAATAAAAAATATTAATTTTATAAATGGAATAAATGGAATTATTAAAAATACTAAGGCAGCGGGTCCTTTTATAATTTCCAATTGTAATTTTACAAAACCGGAGAATGGGAATAATGGAGGTGCAATTGTTGTAAGTGGGAAGTATGAATCATATATTATTAATTGTACTTTTACAAATTGTGTTGCTTTTCCTAGAACTAAAGTTGTTAAATTGGAGACTTTTTCTCAAATATTTTCTGGTGCATCTAGTTCGGGTGGTGCCATTTATTCTAGTGCTCCGATTACTGTTAAATCTTGTCGTTTTGAAAATTGTACTGCAGGAGATGGCGGTGCAGTATATGTAGCGAGGAGTCAGGCCAAAATAATAGATTCTGTTTTTGTTAATAATCGTGCTGGAAGAGGCATTAATGTGGAGAGTTTTAAGCATGGGGGTGCCATTTATGTTTTTAAGGCGGCTGATGGTGTTTTAGTTAAAGGATGCACATTCATTGGCAATCATGCTGACCGTATTGGGGGTGCAATATCAGTTAACAGTGAGAATACTAGAATTGAGGATTGTATTTTTGATTCTAATTACATTGGGACTGGTCGTTATAACATGGGTGGCGCAATATATGTGACTAATAACCAGGAAACTCCTAAAACTTCTATTCAAATAACTAGGTGTTCATTCAATAATAATGGATATGTTGGCAATGAACATTACTGTAAATATGGTGGTGCAATATTTTTCTCTAAAAATATTAATGGAGGAACTATTTCATATTGTAATTTTACTGGCAATAAGGTATCAGAACAGGGTGGTGCAGCATATTCGGAATCCACATGTCCTAATCTTAAGTTTATTGGTTGCATCTTTACTAAAAATCATGCCAATGACAAAGGTGGAGCAATATATCTTGATTCTAAAAATAATGTTGTTGATGGTTGTGTTTTTGATTCCAATTCCGCTGATGATGACGGTGGAGCCATTTATGTTGAAGCAAGATATAATTCAATAAAGAACTCTCAGTTTACAAACAATAAGGCTAAAGATGAAGGAGGTGCTGTTTATATCAATGCAAGATATACAAAAATTCATTCATCCAATTTCTTTAGCAACACCGCTAAAAAAGGCTATGATATTTATTGTGACTCCAGCTATTGCGAACTTTACGGATCCATTATTCTAGGAAACACCCCTAAAAATGCAGTATATTCCTCCAAATCATTTTCCGCCGAGAAAAATTGGTGGGGAAATATTGAAAACAATAGAAATGTCAAACCCGATGTTAACAAGAAAGTGGACCTTGAAAATAATTGGCTTTATCTTAAGGATGAAGTTAAGTATGACCACACCGGATCACTACCTAGTGCAGTTGTTAAAACAAGCATATGGTCTAACAAGTTTAATTATGAGGTTACCGGTTATCTAAAACTATCATTCGACATGGAATTTACAAATACTGCATCAAATACCAATAAAATGGATTGCGGAGGAGTCAGCGATTTTATCATCCCATTAACAACAACTAATACTGCAGTAACTCTCTCAAAACGCGGATGGTCATATAAAATTAATTTAAAATATGATACTCCTATTTATAATCGTTCATTTTCACATCTGAAATATGATGTTGATAATTCAGGTTCTGTTTTGAATTTAACCACAGATTATGAGTATATGGATGCTTGCGACAAAAACTTAATCAATGGAATTACTTTCAATAAAGAATTAGTCATTGACGGTAATGGCCATACCATTAACGGAAAAAACACTGCTTCATTACTCCAAGGAGGATATGGAAAGGATTTAACCTTGAAAAACATCAATTTTATCAATATCAAAAATATTTATAAAGCCAACGGAAATCTTTTCATCGAAAATTGTACATTCAACAATTGCGGAAACGGTTTAGAACTGCTTAGAATTACAGCAGGTGTGATTACAATTAGCGATTCCAATTTTTATAATTGTAGTTCTGATTCATCCATGTTCATCTTTGATGCTTATGGAGGACCTGATGTATCAATAATTCGTTGCGAATTTATTGGAAATAAAGCTAATTGCCTTATGGAGGGTTACCGCTGCGAATCCTTTAACTTTATTCAAAATATATTCTTGAATAATAGTTTCACCAACATGCATAATTTTAAAATGGGCAATCCTGCACATGCAAATTATGATTATAACTGGTTTGGAAATACTATTTATGATTTTGATACCAAACCTCACGTAAATGTCGATTTGAATAATTGGATGGTTTTAGATCTTGTAAACAGTAAAAATACATTTGAAACAAAATATGTTTATCTTAAAGTTTACAATGCAAATTCCCAAGAACTTGAAAACAACACTGCTCTGAATATTGGTTTCAATGTTTCTTCTATAGGTGGAGTTGTCGGATTTGTAGATGTCAATTCCGGCATAGGCATAATGAATTACACCTTTGCTTTAAGAGATGTTATAACTTTGAGTCATATATCCAATAATTTCTCATTTTATATAGTAAATTACCTACCTGGTTCTTTTGCAGATTTACAATATCAAATTGACAATGGAGGCTCTGTTTTAAACCTAACACGCAACTATGATTATATGCCAATTTGCGACTCCAAACTCCAATATATCGACATTGACAAACCATTGATATTAAACGGTAACGGTTTTACAATAGATGCAAAAGGCATGACAAATATAGCCAGAATCACAGGCAACACTGTTCAAATTTTAAACACAACATTCAGCAACAGTAAAGGTTCTGCAATCCAGATTATGGCTAATAATGTTTTAATTAATTCAACATTCACCAATAACACTAATCTTGTAGGTAGTGGGGGTGCAATTAGGATATATGGATCTAATAATGTTGTTATCGATTCTACATTCATTAAAAATACTGCTAAATACGCAGGCGCAATTTCTATCGATAACTCCGAAAATGTTGTCATTAACTCAATATTTATGAATAATACTGCTATGCTTGGTGGTGCAATTTATTCTGAAATGTCTGATGTATCAATTAGTGGAGTATTTGCAAATAATTCTGCTAAAAATGGTGCTGCCATTTATATCCATGCTCGTTCTGATAAGTTAAATAGAATTTATAAATCATTGTTTATATCAAATAGAGGAATTGATAGTGTTATTAATGTTGCAGGCACTCCAAAGTTTCATGCTGCTGATGTTCATCATTCAATTTTCATAGATAATAACTGTCTCTATGACATTGCATCTGGTAACAAGGACATTGTTAATGCGGATTATAACTGGTTTGGAAACACCAATGAAAATTACAATGTTAAACCTAATGTCGAATCAAGCGTTAAATTGAATAGATGGTTGTTTTTGGATGTCAATGCCAACAGTACTCTTTTAAAAATAGATGAATCCGCAGTCATTAATGTTAGTCTGAATAATGCTTATGACCGTACCTCCAGGAAGGTTTATGATGTGGAAACTAATCTGCCGGATGTTTGTTTCGATGTTTCATCTGTTAATAATGCTGTAGCTTTGGATAAGTTGGAATTGGTTGGCGGCAAAGGCAATGCGTCTTACATGCCTGTTAATGAGGGTGTGGGAAGTGTTGATTTCAAATATTATTCATTTAATAAAACAGTTACATTTAATGTGGTTACTGTTCCTGAAGATTCATTTACAAAATTGCAGGAAATTATCAATAACGCAAGTGTTCATGACAGTATAGTCTTAAACAGGTCTTATAAATATTACCCTAACTTTGACGGTGATCTTAAGAACGGTATTGTGATTAATAAAAGTTTGATGGTCAATGGTAATGGTCATGTGATTGACGGTGCAAATCAGGCCCGTTTATTTAATCTTACTACTAATTCCATTGAATTGTATAATTTCATTTTGGTTAATGGTTATGCGGAAAATGGTAGTGTTATATATTCCAATGCTTCTGGTGATAAGTTGTCCAGTTCAATTGTTTTAAATTCAACAGGTTCTGTAATTTATTGTCCGTTCTGGTTTGCTGCGAATGAAAACTGGTTTGGAAATACAATTGATGATTATGATGTCGCTCCTGTTGTTGAAGGCGATCAGGTTGAATTAAATAACTGGTTGTTTTTAACAGTTGATGTGTCCAAATTCGACTTGTTTGTTGGTGATAAGGCAATCATTACTCTTAACTTGACCAATATGTATGATGCAACTAAAGGAACTAATTCTACATTCACTGGCATAATTCCAGTCACTTTTGTCTTGTCCTGTGTTGGTGGAGACATCAATGTTTCTGAGGCCACACTGATTGATGGTGTTGCCGAATTAGAGTTTATAGGCGACGGTATTGGGTCAGGTTATCTGGAAATGTCCTGTTATAATGTCAATGAAGAGTTTTACTTTAATGTAAGTTGTGATGATGATTCATTTACTGCTCTTCAGAAATTAATCAATAATGCTAATGGTAAAATTGTTTTGCAGCATGACTACAGGTATTACGATTATGATGAGAAACTTAAGAGTGGAATTTTAATTAATAAATCACACATTGAGATTGATGGTGACGGACATGTCATTGATGCTTCAAATAAAGCCGGTGTGTTTAATATTGCTGGAGAATATGTTGCTGTATATGATGTGTCTATCTTTAATTCCAAAAATACTGTTTCAGTTGATGGGGGATATGCTGCTTTCGATAATGTTTCATTTATCAGTAACGCTGATGTGATATCTGTTGTTGATGGTAGTATGGAAATTGTGGGTTGTTATTTCCTCAATAATTCCAATGTTGTTGATTTGAAATCTGCTTATGACGTTTTCATTTCAGATTCCACTTTTATAAATAATACAAATATTATCAACGCATTTTATAGTACTTTGACAGTTAACAATAATAGTTTCAAAGGTAATGATGTGGGAACATATTGTGTTAGTTTGATTGATTCCACTGCTGAGATTCACTCCTCCAAATTTAATGAGGTTAATTTAATCAATCCGATTTTCGTATCAATAGATTCTGAGTTATATTTATCCAAAAATATCTTAAGCAAATCTCAATACATTGATAATGAGGGTACTATAACTTCAAAAACCAGAATTGTTATTCCTGGTGAAAAGTATTATGATTTGTTAATCTATGATGAGTTGACTTTAAACGCTACAGTTTATGATGACAACGGCAATATTATTAAGGTCAATGATTTGGAATTTAATATTTATCCAACAATTGACTATAATGAAAGTTCACAGGGTACTGTTTGGATTTTGAATGTTTATTGTTATCCTTGTGGTGAACATGAAGTTAATGCTTCTGTAATTGATTCACTTTCTGATTATAGTTCTGATCATGTCATATTGAATGTTTCTAAGTTTTCATCCAGGGTTAATATTGTTTCATTGGATAACATTACCTCTGGTGAAGTTTTAAACGGTAAAGTGGAGTGTACTAACTTTACAGGTGCAGTTATTGAAATTAGTGATGCTTCCGGGGAGGTTATTTTCAGACAAACAGGCGATATGACAGAGCTTAGTGTCGAATCATTGGATGCCGGAGTATACACATTAACATACATCAATGTGGGCGACGAGGAATATGAATCCAGTTCTGTTATTGCAACATTTGAAGTTTATAAAATTGGATCTGATGTTGTTATTGTAGATAAGGTTGATTCTATCTATGCTTTTAATGATTATAGGATAAACTTTACTGTATCCAATAGGACTAATGTCACTGCAAAAATCGTTGATTTAAAGACAGGGGAAGTTATTGTAAACATGAGCGTTCATGGTGATTGTCTTTATGTTAATTTGCTTGCAGGTTCCTATAATCTTACCGTAACCAATGTGGGTGATAATAATCATGAAACTTCTTCCGATTCAATGGTATTTGATGTGTTGAAAGTTAAATCATTAGTTAAAGTTGATGATGTGTCTGATTATTTCTATGATGATGTTTTAATAACATATGAGGTTGTTAATGCTTCAGATGTCCATGTGGTTATTCGCGATTTGGCTACTGGTGATGTTAAATATAATTTCACATCAACAAACACTTCAATTTCTGATTTGTATTTTGACAGTGGTCGTTATAACATTACACTTTCTGTTGAAGAATCTGACAGTACATCTTACAGCAGTGATTCTAAAGTGTTCAATGTTTTAAAAGTCGGTTCTTCAATTGTTGTTGAGGGTTTGGATGATTATGTCTATGGTGATGATGTGGAAGTTGACGTTATTGTTGATAATCGTACAACTGTTGTTGTTGAAATTAGAGATAAAACCGGTAAAATAGTTTTCAATGAAATCATAGAAGAAGATTACCTGCCAATGCCTGATTTGTCTGCCGGTGAATACGTTTTATTTGCAAGCAATTTAAAAACTGATAACGTTGCTGGAAGCAATTATACAAAAGCATTCACCATATCTAAGGCAAATTCAATAATTGATATTATATACTTCAATGATACTCTTCCATGGGGTTATTATTTCGATGTGGAATTTGATGGGGACAATCTTACAGATGTTTACGTTGTTGTTTGTGACAGTAATGGTAATGAAATTTCCGGTGGAAATTTAACTAATGATTATGGTTATTTCCTATATAGGTTAGGTAATTTAACTCTTGGCAGTTATTCAATTGAGATTATTAATCCTGGTGATGAGAACATCACAGGTTGCAGTGTTTCAATGAATTTCACTATATTTAAAGGCAATTCCACAGTCGATATTGATAATATCTCTTCTGTTTATGTTGGTGATGATGTATTCATTGAATATTATGTTTATGTCCCTGGAATAATTGATATTGTTATTATGGATGCACTGGGAAATATTGTTTATCATGAAGAAAACGCAAATATTTTCAATGTCACTGTTTCCGGTTTGCCTGCAGGGTACTATACTGTCAATGTGACTAATTTGGAAACAGAAAATGTGTTTGGAAATTATTCTGTAAGTAATTTCACTGTTTTCAAATATGATTCAAACATTACATTAAATGATGTAAAAGATGTTGTTTATGGTGAAAATGTTTTAATAGGATTTGAAGTTGAAAACCCGACTGTTGTAAATGTTAAGATAACTGATGCGAATGGAAATATTGTTTATGATGAAAATGAAACTGATTACAGTGTTTTGATTACTGATTTGGATGCAGGAGATTATACTGTTAATGTCACTAATATTGAAACATTCAACGTGACTGCAAGCAGTGATTCCAAATCATTCAGGGTCCTGAAGGCATCAATTGTTCTGACAGTTTCAGTTGATGATTCTGTTTATGGGGAATTATCCATTGTTAATGTGGGTTCTGATGTTGATGGTAACTACACTGTAAATATAGGTGATAAAGAATTGGTTGTTAATGTTGTTAATGGCCAAGGAGTAGGCACTATTACTCTTGATGCAGGTGATTATACTGCCAAAACCAATTTTACTGATGACAATTATGATATCTACACAATAGACGATTCATTTACAGTATTTAAAGCGAATGTTGCTGTGAGTGTTGAGGTTTTAGATAAAGTTTATACTGCTAATGTTAGTGGTAATGTATTTGCTAGTATTGATGGTGAGTACAAAGTAGTTATTGGTAATTTTGAAGCGCCAGTCACTGTTAAGGATGGTGTTGGTAGCTTTGATGTTGGAATATTGAATGTAGGTAACTATACTGCATCTGTAAGCTTTAATGGTACTGATAATTACAACTCTGCAGATAATGAAACTGCTTTCGAAGTGACACAAACTGGAACCAACGTTAACATTATTGTTAATGCTTCTGAAATTGTTTATGGTGATGTGATTAACATTACTCAAAGCCTTCCGAGTGATGCAACTGGAAGTGTAACCTATACATTAGCAAATAGAACAATAATTAAAGTTGTGGGCGTTAATGAGTCATTTGTATTGTCTGGTTTGAATGCTGGATCTTATGTAATCTATGCTAATTACAGTGGAGATGCTAATTATGCTCCTGCCAGTGAT
>NZ_JBGUWC010000075.1:0-5301 GCF_045220775.1 Methanobrevibacter sp. | reverse complement strand
TAGAGGCTATAAAAATGAAACTAATTCTAGACAGTGAAAATTCACATCCGACAACAATAACAGTGAAAGGAAAGGAAATAACATTGCTGTTAATAGAATCAAGCATATTGATTGATTCAACACAGATAGCCAGGATTTTCGACAAGAAGGAAAAGACAGTAGCCACCAAAGTCCAGAAATCTGGACTGGAGAAATACGAAACTGAAAACGTTAAGCTGCTCAAAAATTATGGGCTGATGCATCCGGATGCAATAAAACCAAGGCCGTTTTATGACTTAAGACAGATTTTGGAAGGGCCTGCATATTACTATTTTGAAAAAGAAGATGAAACTGATTTGATTGATGTCATTGTACGTGTAGCTATCGGAAAGCATCGTGAATGGATTCATAACAGAGACATTGATTTATAGAAAAAAATATTATCTTGTTTATATAAAAAATATAATATGAAGGATAATATTAGTTGGACAAGCTTTTGTGAGGCAATGAATTCAATTGCCTACTGGCTCATCCAAAACAAAAAGAAGTACAAGAAGCGTGACCATTACCAGATACTGACCTTGAAAGGCAACTGCAGGGACATAGAAAAGAAAGCCAAAAAGCTTGGAAACAATAAGCTGGTGGCAATGTATACGATGGCCCTGATAAAAGACAACAAATCCTTGGATTTCCTTCCAAACTATGTGACACTTAAAAATGGTGAGGAGATAGACAAGGCCGAATATGTGGACATGGCCATAAGGACAGAGGCATACATCAGGGCGAACGGAAGGCTTCCGGCAATTGTTTACAGGAAATCAACACTGCCGGATTATACTGATTCCACAATGAAGCTCTTTGTAAAAACCTTCAGCTTCAAGGGAAACACAATAGATGAGGCTTTAGCCATTATAGCAAAGAGGAAATTATACAGCAAATACTTTGATTCGCAAAAGACTGACAAGAAAACAATCAACGATGCTAAAGTGGGTAAAGGTTCCAATTGTGTTGACTGGGGACAGGTGTATTACCGTATAGCTAAAAGCTTAGGCTATGACGTGCAGTTTGTTCATGTCAAATGCCGTGTAAGCGGTACAGGCCACATCAGGTTAAGGCTCAGGCACAAAAAACACACTTCAGGAAACTGGATTAACCGTGATCCCGCTGCAGTTGCAGATACGACTTCAGGCAATGTAAGGGCACTCTGGTGTGAAGACGGAAATCTCATAGCTATTGATCCGTCATGGATATTTACGGATTTGTACAGCAGTTAACGTTAATGTTAACTATTTTTCTTTTTTTTAACGTTGGTATTGGGAATCAAGTTAGGAAACTTACTTTTTAAACAATTTCATATAATTCTGATTTCAAATCATATCGGATTTCCAAAAACCCTTCCGTTAATGTAAATTTCAATTCATTAAATTAATACTATGATATATTATATTGATTATATTAACCGTATCTTCTTGGAAACTAATGAGAAAAACAAAGATGAAAATTGTTATTCCTGAACTTGAGGTTTTGAAACTGATAATGATAATTTTATATAATTGAAATAATAAAATATTATATTAATTATTATATACAGGTTGTAATAGCTATGGCCAATATAAATAATACCTCATCCTACATGGATGAAGACAAAAAGCAAATTATCAAAGAGTCCAACTATACCTATAGAGATGCTCTTGAAGTTTCAGCTTATCTCATTGAAGTGGGCAAGTTCGAAAGGTTCTACAAGGAAATGCAGATTAATGACCTTCAAAAGGAACTTGACGAAATGGGCGATGAAGAATAAGCTTCAAAAAATATATCTCGGGTATGTAACTCTTCAAAAGAAAACTTTTTTTCATAGGCAAAAGTAATAATTTATTATTACTTTTATATTTTTTTTATAATAAAATTTTATATATAATATATAATAAATATATGTATTATGATAACCGAAAAAACCAACATCAGCGCAAGAGTTGAAATAACACTCAAAAAAATAGTAGAGGAATCCAGTTTTACACACAAGGACGCATATGAACTCGGAGCAATGCTAATAGCTATCGGCGATGCAGAGCAGACAAGATCATCAATACAGGAAAATCCAAATTATGAAAGAATCATAAAGCAAAGGGAATACGGTTTAATCGAAGCAAGAAAACACCAACTTGAAAGGGAATTAAGAGATTTATAGGGGTCCATCACCATGGGTCGTGGAAATTCAGACATCATTTTCTTTTTAGAACAGCACGAACAGGAAATAATAAACTGCTGCAAGAAGGCAATGAGCAACAAGGAAATCATAGAACTGTTAAAAACAAAATATGAATGTGAAGTTCCCGAAACCACCTTCAGAAGATTCAAAGCAGGATTAAAACTAACTAAAGTAGACTTCCTGGAAACACTTTTAGATGAAATAATGGTCATGAAAACTCAAGGAGCTACTGATGAAAGTGTGAGAAGATGGCTGGATGATGAACATGACTTTGAAGTAAGCAGGGCAACATTTTCAAGATTCAAAAAGAAATACCATCTAACGGATAATGAAAAAGACCCAAGAGCAAAAAACAAGGAAGCATTAACGGACAGAGCCATCACTCAAAGGCAAATAACAGACAACAACGTTCACGAGGACAATATTGATTTGGCTATTGACACAATACTCCAGCAACAGGTCACAGACATCAAAACAGGTCTCGACAATCTTGACAAGATTACCAAAAATGCTGTAGGCATTGAAATTGACTTTGCAAAACTGGATCAGGAAGTAAGATACAACGCCAACGAAAAAAGCCTTGCAAGATACCTAATTGACCTTACAGAACTAAAAATCAGATACTTAGAATTGTCAGTCAAAGCATTTGAAGCCAAAAACAGATTATTCAAAGATGAAATGGACAGGCTATTCAAAAACAGAGTTTTAGAACTTGAAGACAAAAAAATCGAAATCTCACAAAAGGACATAATGAATGAAATAGAAATCCTAGCAAAACAAATTGACGATAACAATGTATGATGAAAACGGTGAATTCTATTTAAGTGCCAGGGATAAGGCTATTCTACAGAAGTGCGTATATGAGAATCCATATATTCCCTTCAATCCATTTCCAAAGCAGGCTGAAATGATACTGGCAACTGAAAAGGAAGTCCTGATTGGAGGTGCCGCTGGAGGTTCCAAATCAACAAGTCTACTCATGAGAGCATTGTTCTATGTTCAGGATGATGCCAACGAATACCATGCATTGATATTGAGAAGAACATTATCTGACCTTAAAAGAAAAGGAGCATTAATACATAAAGCCAGTCAATGGCTTAACAGAAAGGAAATTCAGAATAATCAAAGCATCAAACCGAAGTGGGATGGAACAGAACATTCATGGACATTTCCCAATGGAAACTCACTGACTTTCGGATATTTGAGAAACATCAATGACCTCGATACTTACCAAGGTTCTGAATATCAGTTCATTGGTATTGATGAGCTGACACAACTTGAAAGATTCAAATATATCTATATGAGGTCCAGAGTAAGGAAAACCAAAGACAATAAACTTCCAACACAACTGATGGCATCATCAAACCCTGGAAAGCGTGGAAACAAATGGGTTCGTGAAAGATTCATAGAAAAAATTGATACAGACATTCAGGACAAAACACAAATAAGATTCATTTCCTCCAGCTATCTGGATAACATTTATCTTGACAGAAACGACTATGAAGAATATCTTATGGGATTGGATAGGGTAACAAGGGAACAGCTGATGAACGGTAACTGGTATGCTTCAGTCAAAGGCCAGCTATTCGACGAGTCAGACTTCCATATTATATCTCATGACGAGTACATGAAAATACCTATTGTCAGAGTCATCAGATACTGGGATCTTGCAGCCACTGAAGTGTTGAACGATGACAAATTGAGGGGAAGTGATCCGGATTATACTGCAGGAGTCATGCTGGCCAAAGACCTAAACGGCAACATTTACATCCTGGACTCATATGAGTTTCAGCTTGAGTCAAGAAACCTGATTAATGAAATTCTAAATACTGCAGCACGTGACAAGTCAGACGTGCAGTATATCGAACTCGACGGAAGCACAGGCAAAAACTTCGGATTATTAATTATAGATGAGCTGAACAGAAGAGGATTCGCCACAGGCACCGGCAACTCAAGAGAAAACAAAATTGATAGGGCAAGAAGAGTTTCGGCCGATATTCAAAAGAATGGAATTTTCCTGGTTGGAAAGGATAGGACAGGGTTTACGAAAAAGTGGGCGATGGAATTTCTGGAAAAAATTACAGCGTATCCAAATGAAGCTATTCATGATGACTGTGTAGTGGCATTCACTGGAGGTTATGAAAAAATAGTTTCTGAAGTTCAAACTCAAAGAGTTAATGTTGATAAGTGGTATTCCACATAATAGCTATTAATCAACTCTATTTTTTAATATTTTTAATATATCATTTTCAATTCTTCTTAATTCTCTAAGTATGCTTTCTGTATCTGTAATGTCCTGGCAGATGACATTATAATTTAATCCAACTTGTACATGTTCAGGTTCATGTATGTCCTCTCCCAATACATTCTTTTTAGGAACTTGCCTACCATTTACTGTTTCAGTATATACTCCTTGTTTTATTTGGGATAATATTTTGAAGTATTCTTGTTTTCTTTGATGTAGCTTTTCTAATTGAAATAGCTCATAAGATATTTGGCGATATACTTGGTCAAGTTTTTGATTTAATGGTATCCAAAATTCACATGTGTTTTTGTTTTTGCAAATGTCATGATTGGGGTAGCAATCACATCTAAACATTTTTATCAGCTCTTTATTCTTAAGGTAATTTAGTAATTTAGTAATTTAGCAAAAATAAGTAATTTAGTAATTTGGTAATTTGAACATAATAGCTATTTTCTCTCTAAGGCTATAACTCAAAACAGGGTCAAATTACAAAATTACCTCTAAAAAAATTAATTGATTTAAAACTCTTAAATTAAAAAATAAAAGCTTTGAAATCCTTTAAAATTTTTCGATAAGGTAATTTGGCCCTCAGATTACCTAAATTACTTTCAAATTACTTCGGCTAATTTTCCTCCTTTTGTTTTAAATCAGGATATAGGAATGTTAAAAACTTATCAAACCTAATAACCATAACGGTTGTTCGTTTGGATAAATTAACTGTTTTATATTCCCATCCCAGTAATTCTGCAATTCCTTTTACATCATAGCAGACTTTATTTGCTTCCTGTAATGCCATTCTTAACCCGCTGGTAAAGCATACATAATTGTATCCGTCTCTTCCATGATGCAGCACCATATATGGAATCAG
>NZ_JBGUWC010000074.1:0-10416 GCF_045220775.1 Methanobrevibacter sp. | reverse complement strand
GATTACACTTGTTAAAGGAGTGTGTCCAACAGATAAATTGGATAATCCATTAGCAAAAGCTTGACCAACAGGGCCGAATTTATCACCAATTAATAAATCAACGTGAGCTAATTCAGGTCCATCTCCAATAAGAGCTTCTCCTATTCTATACATTGGGTCCATTAAATTTCCTCCGTTAGTAATAACATTTTATAATATATTTTTATTTGTAAATATAATTATTGGAAGTTAATCCTTCTTGAAATATCCTTAGGTAAAGGCAATTTTCTGAAAGGTTTTCCTTCACATTTTTCATTGATTGCAGCAATTAGCTCATCAACTGTCATGTCGACCTTTTCGCCGGTTTCACGAACAGTCACTTGGAATTTGCCAGATTCCATTTCCTTGTCTCCAACAACGAAAATGTATGGAATCCATTCTTTAGCCGCATTTCTGATTTTTTTACCAATGCTTTCATCCCTATCGTCAATATCGACACGGATATTTGAAGCATTGATTTTATCATACAATTCATTTGCATATTCTTTGTGGTTTTCACCAACAGTCAAGATTCTTGCTTGAATCGGACTTAACCATGTTGGCAACATTGGAGCCTTTTCATTGATTTCAAGTGCAGTCTTTTCAAGCATTGCACATAAAACCCTTTCAATACTGCCGGTCGGTGAAGTGTGCAGGATTGTTGGGTTATGTTGCTCGCCGTCTTCACCCAGGTAGGTAATTCCAAACCTTTTACCACTTTCAACATCAATTTGAACAGTTGGGTTTTCGATTGGACGGCCTAAAGCGTCAATATTTGCCAAATCGATTTTGCATACCCAGTAATGGTGTCTTTCAGGCAAGATTTCTAAAAGGATAGGTTTTCCGAACTTACTGGCAATTTCATACATCCACTCTTCGTTTTCTTCAAAGAAGTCTTGGGTTGCTCTGAAAATTACTTCAAAATCCAAATTCAAATCTATACCTGTTTGCATGCACATGTCTGTTTGAGCGGAAAACTCTTCTAAAGATGAAGGTACATCACAACAGAATGAGTGACAATCCGGCATGGTAAATGCTCTTAGTCTTTTAAGACCAACAACTTCGCCTTTTTTCTCGTAACGGAAACTGTATCTAGTCAATTCAAAAATTTTGGCAGGGAAATTTTTCCATGTTAAGTATGAATCACTCATTAATCTGAATGCACCGAAACAAGCTGCAAATCTAAGCATTAATTTCTTTTTGGTATCGGTCCTGTATTGCCTTTCACCGAATTTATAAGCATGTTCGTAAATAGCTTGATTATCCAAATCATAGAAGATTGGAGTTTCTACAGGCATTGCTCCACGGCTTACAGTTAAATCATAAACATAATCGGATAATAAATCTCTAATTAGCTTTCCTTTAGGATACCATCTTAAGTTTCCGACATCGGATGCTGGTTCATAATCACAGATTTCTTTTTCCCTCATCAATTTGACATGTGGAGGCTCGCCTTCATCAGATGCGCCTTGACCAAGTTCATAATCAACGAGTTGCTTGAAAGCCCTGTTTTCAAAATTAAAGTCTTCAATTTGAGTGATCTTATCTCCTTCAAGAATCTGCCAGGTTGAAGGTTTTCTTTCGACTTTCACCTCTTCAGCATCATCTGCAGTGATAGTCCTTGAAAGTTCACTTAATGGGTGACCCTTACAGGAAATCTCAAATGCCTTATACCATCCGAAAGGTACTCTTTTTACGTTAAAATCTTCAGCCAATAAAGCTTCTTCTGCATCTTTTAAAATTTGAACTGCAACTTTTGGAGAGCTTAATGATGAAGATAAGTGAGCGTATGGATATAATACGATATTTTCAGCCTTAACTTGATCATTAGTCTTTTTAACTTCACTGACTAAATTTTTAACAATACCTTCTGGATTATTTTCATCATCTTTTTCAACAGCTGTAAATACCACTAAAGAGTCATCGAAGGAACCTTCTTTTTTCGCTTCCTCAATGTCTTCAGCTACAGGTGTTTTATTCTTTACATTGTAATTTAAATAATCAGAATGAATTAATAAAATTCTCATTTAACCACCATATATTATGATTAAAATTTTATTTTTAATAATATTTAAAATGATTTAATTATACAAAAATGATTATATAAAGAAGATTCAAATTAATATTTATGAGAATTATTTTAGCAGGAACCGGTAGTGCAGTTGGAAAAACAACAATAGCTACCGGAATAATGAAAGCTTTAAGTGAAAAATATAATGTTCAACCCTTTAAAGTCGGACCGGACTATATTGACCCTTCCTATCACACATTAGCCACTGGAAACGTGTCTAGAAATCTGGATTCTTTTTTTATGAAGGAAGGTCAAGTCAGAGATTCCTATCTAAAGGCGATGGGCGATAAGGATATTGCAGTTATCGAAGGAGTAAGGGGGCTTTATGAAGGAATTGATTCCATCAATGATATTGGAAGCACAGCTTCGATTGCAAAATCCCTAAAAGCTCCAGTAATATTAATAATCAACTCCAGAAGTTTGGTTAAGAGTGCTGCTGCACTTGTTTTAGGCTTTAAAGCACTGGATCCTGAAATCAATATTGCCGGAGTTATTCTAAATAAAGTAAAAAACAAAGCGCACTACGAAAAAACCAAAAGGTCAATTGAAGAGATAACAAAAACCGAAGTAATCGGAGGAATAATCCGTGACGATAAAATTTCAATTGAACAAAGACACTTGGGCCTCGTTCCTGCACGTGAAAGGGAAAATTCTCTTAAATTTATTGACATATGGTCTGACGTCATAAAAAATTCAATAGATCTGGACAGATTGGTTGAAATTGCAAAAACTGCTCCAAAAATAACCTCAGATATCGTGCCGATATGGAATAAACTAAACAAGCAACCAGTTAAAATCGGAGTGGCTTATGACGAGGTATTCAATTTCTATTATAAAGAAAATATTGAATCATTAGAAGCGAACAATGCTAAAGTCGAATATTTCTCCCCATTAAACGATGAAGAATTGCCTGACGTTGACGGTTTGTATATCGGCGGAGGATATCCTGAGCTGTTCTCGAAAGAACTTAATGCAAATCAAAAAATGCTTTCACAAATCAAGGACTTCCACTTGGAAAATAGGCCCATCTTTGCCGAATGTGGCGGTT
Source organism: Methanobrevibacter sp. (assembly GCF_045220775.1). Lineage (GTDB taxonomy): Archaea > Methanobacteriota > Methanobacteria > Methanobacteriales > Methanobacteriaceae > Methanocatella. Next base: position 7,279 of record NZ_JBGUWC010000074.1, on the reverse strand, counting down.
TAATGTATCTCATGAATTCCATCCATGAAGATGAAATGGTCAATGTATATCCTTACAAGTCCATTCTAACGGATAGGGTTCAGGCATTAAAGTATACGATAGCTGAAGTTACCAAAGACAACATCATCTCCAAAAAAGGCGAAACATTCCACGGCCATGAATTCCACTATTCAAAAGTCATTGTAGACAAAAACAATATTAAGCATGACCTGGCATTTAACATCTTAAGGGGAAAAGGCTCATACAATAACCAGGACGGATTTATGGAAAAAAACACCCTTGCAAGCTATGTTCACACGCATGTGGCTGCAATGCCTAACTTCGGTGGAAACCTAGCCATTTCCAGCTATGAACTTGGAGGATAGGATGAATCTTAAAAGATTTGATTTTTTTAACCCGATGATTATTGTTGCTGCAATACTCGTTTTTTTAGCAATGGGTTATATTGGATCATTCAACTATAGATTCGAAGATCCTTTGAAGTTGGAAGTAATCTTGACAATCTTATTTTCCTGTTTGATTTTTACAATTGGAGTAGTATTCATAAAATATAAAATCAACGTAAGCGATGTTAAGGAAATTGATTTTTTATCCGAAAAGGTATTGGTAATTCTGGTCCTAATAGCAATAATATTGCAAGGGCTGAATTTGGTTTTGATTGGAGGCATTCCTCTTTTTAACAGCGTTTTAAAATCAAATGCAACAACAAACATTTGGAGAGTAGCTTATCCATTATTTTTAATAATGATAAACATCTTGCTTGCAAAATACTATGACAGGAAATATTTGCTGTTGGTTGGCTTGGGTGCATTAATTTTTGGCCTTAATGGATATAGAACCTCAGTTTTGGGAATTTTGGGAAGTTCATTCATTACGCTTTATTACCTTGATAAGATATCCAAAAGAGTGGGAATTATATTTGTTGCGGTTATTGCAATTGGAATAATGGCTATCGGATATATTGCATCACAATCCATTGCAACACAGAACTGGACATTGAATCCCCTAGAACTGGTATTCTATAGGGCCGCTTTTACACTGGAAGTGTTTGAAAAAATCATTCCGCTTGGAGAAAGTACCCATGGACACGTTTTAAGAATGATATTCTCATCAGGAAGTCCTAGAACATTCATTGGAGAATATGTCCTGCATTACACAGTCTGTTTAACTTCAACGCTATTCGGACCCGTTTATCTTGATTTCGGATTAATAGGCCTTACAGTACAAATGCTGTTTATGGGAATATTTTTAGAGTTAATCTATAAATTAAAAAAAGATGTTGGAGTAGGGATTTACTCCATAATTTTAACACACACAATCATATGGATAGAAACCGGACCTACAGACATAATGATTTGGTTCTTATACCTGATTGGTTTGATTCTAATAATGATAAATTTTAATCATATCAATTTAAACAAAAATTAATATGATTAAGATAATTAATGAAATAAAGAATACGAATGTTCCTTTAACGACGAAATCGCTATTTCTATCGGTGTATAAAGACAAACCATATGAAAGCATCAACGCTACAACGAGTTCTATTAAACCACTGATTCCTGCATCCATCTTCAATAAGTTACCTGCAATGAAAGATATGATGTAAGAAACAATTACAACTAAAACAATCAATCCGATTGGATTTTGAATGATTTGATAGAATAAAGAATCTCTTCCAAATCTGCTGTTTCTTCTTCTAGAATCATAATTATACAATGTAGTAACTGAATTGGACAATCCTCCATTATTGGATTTTCCTCTGTTCAAAAGTGAAGATAAACCGAATCCGCGATCCTCATCGACTTGCCTATATAATGTATTTTTATAAACAACAGGATTTTGCTCTCTTCTTCTCATCAGATACTCCATATCAGAGGCATCGTAGGTATATTCAGGATATTCCTCTTCAATATAAGTAGATGCACCGCCATCATAAGGAGTGTTATCTAAAGTAGTTTGGGAAGTCCTGTCCTGATATCTCTTAGCGAGTTCAAGTAAATTATCCCTATCTACCAATTTGATGTTTTTTCTAAGAGCATAGTTTTTTGCTTGTTCTGAAAAATAAGAAGAAGAAACAATGGTTGTTTTAGAAGCTTTTAAACTTTCTTGAACCTCTTCCATTTCTTTTAATACATCGACTCCAATCTTAAAATCCTTATCATAGTTTTTACATGCTACAACTACACCAAAATCCCCTATTGTTGTAGGCAAGATAGCATATATATCAATAACTTTTTGTGAAGTTTTAAAATTCTTATAAACTTTAAAACCGGAGTCCTCCATAACTTTAGCTATAAAATTAATCAATTGTGGCTTTTCCACGTTTCCACCTGCATGTGTTTTTACATTAAAAATTACTATTATATTTTATAAATTAAATTATTATTAAAGTTTTTTATAGTTACCTTAAAACCTAAAATTATTTAAAAATAAAATGCCCTAAATAAATATATGAAAGCATTAATAAGTAATGATGATGGAATAACTGCTTCAGGAATCTTAGTTGCAAAAAAATCAGTTGATGACTTATGTGACACTTATGTTGTAGCTCCTGAAACCCAACAAAGTGGAATAGGCCATGCATTAACATTATATGAACCTTTGAGAGTAAATGAGCATGTCTTAAAAGATGGAAGTATTGGCTATGGTGTAAGCGGAACACCAACCGACGCCGTAACAATTGCATTGTTTGAAATTATGGATGAAAAACCTGATATAATGATATCCGGAATAAATACAGGGTTTAATATTGGAAAAGCTGAATTAACAACATCAGGAACATTAGGGGCTGCTATGGAAGCTGCAAGCTTTAATATACCTACAATTGCAATTTCTCAAGAAGTGACAAGAGACGATGTCAAATTTGAAAATGGAGCTATTGAAATTGACTTTGATTTTGCAGGAAAAATGCTGAATAAACTAGCAAAGATTGTATTAAAAAAAGGATTGCCTGAAGGAATTGACTTATTAAATGTTAATATACCTGCAAATCCAAGAGATGAAGAGTTTGAAGTTGTAAAATTAGGAAAAAGGATGTATACCCCAATAATTCAAAAACGTTTGGATCCGCGTGAAAAACCATATTACTGGATTGGTGGCGAACCTTATGTTTCAGATGAACCTGGAAGTGATGGTTATGAATTGCGTAGAGAACAAAAAACTACCATAACACCACTCAAAATAGATTTAACTAGTGATATGGACCTTTTAAAAGAATGGTTAAGGTAAGATACTTACAGGTTTAAATCCTTAAGTATTTTTTCTCTTTCTTCCCTAAGTTCATTTAAAATCTTTTCATCAGTACATCCGTCTTTTTTTAACTGAGCTATTGTGCGAGTAATAGCTTCTAAATTACTTTCTAATTGATTGATTGCCATAGTTATATTATAGACATTAAACTATATAAAGTTGAAACTTCAAAATAGAAATAGAAACCAAGGATTTGAAAAAATGAGTCAAGACAAAGAAAATGTAAATAAACTTTTTAGACAATTTAAAAATAAATATGTAACCGTTGATTTAAGAGGCGACTACCAAAGCGAAGGAAAAGTGGTTGCAATTGATAATTATTTAAATCTCGTTTTAGAAAATGAAAACGGTTTAGAAACCGTTAAAGGTGGAAATATTATATTTATTAGTTTAAAAGAAGATTAGATATTAACTTCAATACCTAATATTTCTTTTTCACCATTATAAACATCCATCGCTATTTGAGCAGCACCGATTGCTCCTGAATCTTTAGAAATTACTTTTAAAGGATATTTGTTTTTGAAATACTTGTTGATTTCATCCGCAAAATTAAACGGTTCGGTTGCGCTTCCAATAGAACCTGTCAGAACTAATCCTTCAATTTCGTTTTTGCAGACTACATCTAAACCGGCTATCTCCATAGCTACAGTCATGATTAAAGTATCAATGGCCAATTTTGCTTTTTCATCACCATTTCTATAATTTTCTAAAAGCTGATCCTTCATATTGGCAACTTTGCCATCGATTCCAGCGATTTTAATAGCGCCTGCATGTGAAAAACAATCATTTGCTGATGCCTTTTTTTCATCGATATTTCTAATCATCTCTAAATCAAGAGGTCCATGGACAACACCCATAGCGCCCAAACATGCATCTATTGCACCCTTGATTTTTCCATCCTCAATTAAAATATCTACACTATTAGATGAAATATCAGCTACAATAAAATTAGACCATCCTGTTTCTTTTATAGCATTATACGAGATGCTTACCTTTTCGGGACTGGCCTGATGAGAGTAAGCTGCTCTGAATAACCTGTCTAAAGACTCGGAATTTTTATGAAGACCTGGAATCATTATTGAATCAATGTTTAATGCCTCCAATTCTGAAAATACTGATGTTCCACCGCCAGTTACCTTACCTGCACCGTTGATGGATAAAATTCCTCTGTCCTTTACTTTAGAGGTTGGCAGGATTTTACTTATTCCATCACCCATTGCATAGGTAATTGCCATCAATTTGACAGAATCAAAATCAACACGTTTTGCTAGCTCTTCAGTTGCAGAGACTAAACCCTGCTTACTTTCCTCCCTTCCGATTTTAAAAACCTCAATGACTTCACCGTCATCAGACATTATGCAAAAAGAGATTCCGGTAGTTCCATGGTCCATACCGATAAATACCATTATTATCACACTAAATAAAATAATAAAAAAATAGTAAAAGGGATTAAAAAGACTTAATCGTCTTTTTGTAATCCGCAAGCTTTTCTTAATCTTTCACCAACAATTTCGATTTCTTTTTGACCTTCAGCAGCCCTCATTTCTTTTAAGTTAGCTCCGTCGGTTGCGTTTTCATCAGCCCATTGTTTTTTGAAAGTACCATCTTGGATTTCTTTTAAAACTGCTTTCATACCGTCTTTTGTTTCTTGAGTAATAACTCTATTACCTCTGGTTAATCCACCGTATTCAGCAGTGTTACTTACATCATGCCACATTCCAGCAAAACCTTTTTCATAGATTAAATCAACGATGAGTTTTACTTCGTGACAGGTTTCAAAGTAAGCGATTTCAGGTTGGTAACCTGCTTCAACTAAAGTAGTGAACCCTGCATTGATTAATTCAGTAATACCACCACATAAAACTGTTTGCTCACCGAATAAGTCTGTTTCTGTTTCTTCTTGGAAAGTAGTTTCTAAAACACCTGCTTTGGTTAATCCACAAGCTTTTGCCATGCCCAATGCAAGTTGTAAAGCATCGCCGGTAGCGTCTTGTTGAACTGCTACTAAACCAGGAATACCGAATCCTTCTTCGTAAGTTCTTCTTACCATGGATCCAGGTCCTTTAGGTGCAAACATTACAATATTTACATCTTCATCAGGTTTGATTAAACCAAAGTGGATGTTGTAACCGTGAGAGAATGAAATGGTGTTGCCAGATTCAACATATGGTGCAATTTGTTCATTGTATACTTTTTCTTGGATTTCATCAGGAAGTAAAATGTGAATGATATCAGCTTCTTTAGCTGCATCTTCAATGGTTTTTACAGTCATGCCATCTTCTTTGACTAAGTTCCAAGAACTACCATTTTCTCTTACACCAACAATAACATTAGCTCCACTGTCAGCCATGTTTCTAGATTGTGCTCTACCTTGGGAACCATAACCAATTACTGCAATGGTTTTACCTTCTAAAGCATCTGTATTTACATCTGCATCGTAGTACATTTTCATTTAAATCATCTCGCTAAATAATTTGATAAAAGTTAAGATATCAAATAAATATCAAATAATAAATATGATTTTTTATATTTATAAAAGTAACCTAAAATATAATTTTAAATACTATTAACTGTAACATATAGTATACAGTTATTTAGGTGATATTATTAGAAAATTATATTCAATATTGTTATTTTCATTAATTTTATTTTTAGGCATCGGAATCGTATCCGCATCTGAAAATAATACCGATACTGGAGATATTGAAAATTTAATAGATGAATGTGAAGATCAAGGAAGCATAAAACTTGATGAAAAAACATATGAACTAAATCCTGAAAAGGAAACACACTTATATCTAAACAAATCCATTTCCATTGAAGGAATCAAAGAAAAGACAATCATTGATGGTAAAAATTCCACTTTATTTTTAGATACTGAAAAAGAACCGGAACCGGACTACAATGGAACAGTCATTATTGCAAAGGATCTCTACGACATCAGAAATACCGGGACCCACATTATTTTTAAAAATATTACCTTTAAAGATTTAAATTTGATAAGTCGCCATAAAATGGACTTTCTAGATTGTAAATTTATCAATGCAAATTTTACCAGCAAGGAATTGAATAATACCTTTGATAACTGCGTGTTCAATGAATCAAAAATTGAATTGAACTTATATCAGGGATACAAGTACTATTCAAAAATAATCGATTGTGCTTTTTATAACTCTACAATTACTTCAAAAAACAATTACTTCATTTTTATCTGTGGAAGCTCAATAATATTCATGCAAAATAACATAGATTTGATAAATTCCAGTCTAAACAATTCAGAAATTTCACTATCCCATTATAACATTAACATAGATAACTTAAAATTCCGCAATTCAAATTTAAAAGGATGGTCAGACAGAATCAACGTTAGCAACACCTCATTTGATAGACCTGTAATTGACCTTGAATATAGCTATATTAACTTTGAACAGGCAATATTAAATAACTCCGAACTTATGTTTCAAGGAGGATATTACAACAAAGGAAGTGAAGTGATTTTAAAAAATACCCTAATCAATAACTCCACTTTTGAATTTACACCGAACATTTATTCTGATGAATCTATCTTTATAATTGAAAATTCAACTGCTGAAAACTCCAAGATAAAAGCAACAGAAACCAATATCAAATCAAATAACTCAAATTTCTATAAAACAACAATTGAATCCCATATCTCAAATTTAAATATAAACAATTCCAACTTTTACAACGACGGAAATCTATCCAATACAATTATAATATACATGAATTCTATAGCGAATACAAGCAACATCATCGAAAACTCATATCTGATAAACAATACCGGAAAATACGAAATCAACAACAAGGACATTAATTTTGATACACTCTACAGAGTATCATTTAATAAAAATATTACCTATTACATAAATGACAGCATTACTTTCAACGTTAAAGATTGTTTTGGAAATCCAGTAAAAGATGTTAAATTATTTATCGAAAATCCAAATGAACCATATACAAGTTTTGTCTTTACAGATAAAAATGGGAACGCAAAATACACCCTTAA
>NZ_JBGUWC010000073.1:0-3363 GCF_045220775.1 Methanobrevibacter sp. | reverse complement strand
AGATAAGCTATTAAACATCTTCGAGGATAAAGATTTACTCGGCGAACAATTATTAGAAGATATGCACACCTGCATTGATTATTACCGCAGCAACTGTAAACTAAACAGGTTAAGTGAAAGAGCTATCAGGAATTTAAGTCATTGGATTTATACTTGGTTACAGGTAACTCGCACGCCACAAGGAAAACAACGAGAACTCCCTGATTTTGAGATTTATAATAAAAGGTTTCGTGAGATACTTGAAAAAGTATGGGGGTGAGTTATTTTGAGGGATAATGTAATCTCTGCAAGAGTAAGTGATTACTATATAATAAGAAGATGGGTAGAATCTAAATGTGAAGAAAATCAAATATTAGATTATGATTCATTCTTAGAGTATACTTTAAAATACATACAAGACAAATTAGATGAGGGGTGAAACTAAAATGATGGATGATGATATATTAATAAAAGGATCCTATGTGAAGATATCCAATTATCGTGTAAAAGTAATGAATACTTTAGAACCTGGAGAAGTGAAAATACCAAAAGAAATAGCTAGGGATACTGATATAATACAGAACCATATATCAAAGACATTAAGGGAGTTAAAGGATAATAATCTTATTGAATGTATTAATGAGGAAGCACGTAAAGGCCGATTATACAGGTTAACTCCTTTAGGAATAGAAGTGAAACAATATCTAGAGGATTGAATAGGAAATCTTTGAAAACTTTTATAGCTATCTTTTTTGTATTGTTTTTAATAGAATTGTATTCGATTTAATAGAAAATCTTTGCAATGTTTCTTGCTTGAGATTTTCTATGATTCTTTTTTTTGTTTAATAGAAAATCTTTGAAAAGTTTATCGTCATCTTTTTTCTATTCATTGGAATTTTTTTAATAGAAAATCTTTGAAATCTTTTTGATGATCTATTTTCTATTCAACAGTATATGAGGTAATAGAAAATCTTTACAAAGTTTCTTGCCATCTTTTTTCTATTCGCTAACTTTGGTTGTAATAGAAATTCTTTAGAAAGTTTATCGTCATCTTTTTTCTATTCAATTCAATAGAGGTGTATTAGAAATTATAGAAAATCTTTGAATATCTTTGTTGGTATGATTTTTCTATGGGGTTGTATAGAAGTGTATTGATTTCTTTTTTTTATTATTTTTTTAAGTTTAAAACTATTAGTTTTATATACTTGTTTTTACATATATTAGCATATAAACTAAAGATATGCTTTTAGTTTTATCATTATTTTACCCAAAGAATTTGATGAGATGAGGTTATTTTTTATGAGTACAGCTATCGATTATATTAACATGGACGCTCAAAAACAAGCAACCGACGAAATATTGTCCCGAATGGAAAAATACCTAAACGGCACACAACTATACGAACTAAACAAAGTATTAAACGATGAATTCAACAAAGTAACATTCACCAAAAAACGGGAAGGCCTACACTACGATATAGAATCAGAGAACCGCTTCGTATTAAATGAATTCATAAACATGAAAAGAATAGAAGGATTATCAAAAAGAACCCTTGACAAATACGATTACGAAATATGGAAAATGTTCGAATACCTAGGCAAACATTACAATGATATCACCACCGATGACATCAGACAATACCTACAATACGCTCAAAACATTAACGACGCCAGTAACCGGACAATTGATAATTATCGTAAATCCCTGAATAGCTTCTTTAATACAATGAGTGATAATGGATATATTTATAAAAATCCAATGACTCGTATCAGCCCTATTAAATATGAGAAAAAAGTTAAAAAACCATTCTCTGATGAGGAAATTGAAGTGATGAGATTAGCTATTCCTGAAGAAGACCTATTAACCAGAGCAATATTCGAAGTCTTATTATGCAGTGGTATACGATTAGGCGGATTAGTTAATTTGAACAGGAATGATTTAGATTTCAATAGCATGACTTTTAAAGTAACTGAGAAAGGAAACAAGGAAAGAATATGTTATTTGAATGATGCTGCTAAAGTCCATTTGAAAAAATATTTAAACACCCGTACGGATAATAATCCTGCATTATTCGTAGCTACACATACACGAGTGAATAAACAAGGAGTACGTGAACCTCCAAGGATTATGCATAATGGTATTGAACGCCGTATGAGAGAATTAAGTAAAAAATCCAGAGTAGAAAATGTACATCCGCACCGCTTCAGAAGAACGGTTGCATCAAAGTTAATTAAAAGAGGTATGCCTATAGATCAGGTTCAGAAAGTCTTAGGCCATGACAACATCTCCACGACCATGCTGTATGTTGAGGTGGAGCAGAACGCTGTTAAATTGAATCATCAAAAATACACAAATTGAGGAGTTTTGAGTTTTTATGAGTAATTTACTAGCTAATACAGTAGGATTAAATACTGGAATTGGAGTGGTTGGTGGATATAATCAACCACAAAAAAACATTCAACAAACATTAAACGATAATATCATCAATAAATGTAAAGTATTCATTGATGGTAAAGCATTAATACGATTAAATGACACTATACTTGAAGTATTAAAGAAATATGAAATCGTCGTATCCGATGATAATGAAGAAAGCATGGATGTCAACCATATTAACAGGGAATTATTAAACAGATTCCTTGAAGCTAAATCTTTAGAAGGTTGCAGTCCAAGGACAATAGCTTACTATGAATTAGAAGATACTAAATTTTTCGAATTCATACAAAAAAGCATATTAAACATAACCACAGAAGATGTAAGAGATTACCTTAGCTTTAATCAGAAGCTGGGAACCTGTAGTAACAGGACACTTGATAATAAACGTCGTGTACTGAACACTACATTCCAATGGTTCTGTGATGAAGGATACATAATGTCCAATCCATTAATCGGAATCAACAAGATCCGTCATAAAAAGAAAATCAAATTACCTTACACACCAGATGAAATTGAAAAAATGCGAGGAGCATTACTGCAAAAACAAGCAACTACAGATTACCAGAAAATGGTTAAACTAAGAAACATAGCTATCTTCGAATTATTATTATCAAGTGGTATACGTGTTAATGAATTAGTTGGTTTAAACCGCAGCGACATCAACTTCAATGAAAACAGTATAGTAGTGCATGGTAAAGGTTCCAAACAAAGAGAAGCATACTTCAACAGTAAAGCGAAAATAGCTTTACAAAACTATCTGGAAACAAGAACCGATAATGAAGCAAGCCTATTCACCGGCAGGACACATAAACGTTTACTAGTGAATGGGGTTGAAAGAATAGTCCGTGAACTCGGAAGAAGCGTAGGAGTAAAAGCACACCCACATAAATTCAGAAAATACTTCGCCAGTGACTTACTACATAAAGGAGTACCACTAGAACAAATCAA
>NZ_JBGUWC010000072.1:0-13402 GCF_045220775.1 Methanobrevibacter sp. | reverse complement strand
AAATCTGAATTTGTTTTCTCCGTCATCTAATTGTTGTTCAGCGATTGCACCAGCTTTTAATAATAAGTGTCCAACTAAAGTGGATTTTCCGTGGTCAACGTGTCCAATAAATGCTAAGTTAAGATGTTCTTTTTCTTTTGCCATAATAATAACCTCTTTTGTAATATTATCAACATATATTTATAAGCCTAAATGATAGCTTAAATAAACTTTATCATTCAACATATAAAAAGATAATGTTTTTTTCATGATTTTTAATAAAAAAATTAAAAAAATTAAAAATATAATTTTTAAATTTTAAATTTATAAATCTCCTAAGTAATGACTTGGAGGGAAAGGTTCAGCAGATAATCCTTTTCTTTGTCTGATTTCCCTTACGATTTGATTTTGCATCTCACGTGGGAGTGGTTCAAATCCTGCAATTTCAGTAGACCATAAACATCTACCTTCAGCAGCAGATCTGATGTCTCCAGCGAAACCGAACATTTCAGCTACAGGTACTTTGGATTCAATTCTAGCCATGTCACCAGTCTCTTGACCCATGTTGACAATTTGACCTCTTCTGTTTTGAATCTCACGAGTACATGCACCCATGTAATCGTTAGGAGTATCAATGACTACTTTTTGCATAGGTTCGAGTAAAGCAGGTTCTGCTAACATCATAGAACCTAAGATTGCATTTCTGATAGCAGGCAATACTTGTGCAGGTCCTCTGTGAACTGCGTCTTCGTGAAGTTTTGCATCGTTGAGTTTGAATTTTAATCCCATGGAGATTTCTTCACCTAAAGGACCACTTTCTAAAGTGGATTCAAATCCTTCGAGTAATAATTCTTTAACTTCGTCCAAGTATTGAATACCACGAGTCATGTTAAGGAAAATGCTTCTGTTGTGAACAGCCCATACTCTTCTAGCTTCTTCTTTATCTAATCCAGCTTCCATGAAGTCGTTAGCTGATTCTTTACCTTTAACTCTACCTTCTTTGATGTCACCATCAGCGATTGCATCGTAAAGGCTTGGTTCAATAGGTTCAACAGTAATGTAGAATCTGTTGTGTTTGTTAGGGGATTTACCTTCAACTTGTGGAGATAATTGCCTTACGGTTTCCCTGTATACAACAATAGGTTCGGAAGTTGTGATGTCCACACCTTTTTCACTGATTCTGTAACCGATAACTTCCAAGTGAAGCTCACCCATACCGGATACTAAGTGTTCACCGGTTTCTTCGTTAATTTCAATTTTAACAGTAGGGTCTTCTTTACCTGTTTGTCTTAATACTTCAATCAATTTTGGCAAGTCTTTGGTATTTTTAGCTTCTACAGCAACAGTAACTACAGGTTCAGAGATGTGTTCTAATCCTTCGAACTCTTTAATTTTGTGTTCAGGAGAACATAATGTTTCACCAGCAATAGCTCCTTTTGCACCAGCAATATATACAATGTTACCGGCAGGAACTTTGTCTGTATTAACTCTTTCAGGACCGAAGTATACACCTACTTGCTGTACTCTGGATTTGCCGTGGGAACCGACCATGTAAACTTCAGTACCTTTTTCAATAGCTCCACCGTAAACCCTACCGGTAGCGATTTCACCAGCGTGTTTATCAACAGATACGTTGGTAACCATTACGGCTAAAGGTCCATCCGGAGAAGTGTTAATCATACATTCACCTGCAGGAGATTCAGGATCTCCATCCCAGATGTTAGGTACCCTATAAGTTTGAGCTACTTTAGGGGAAGGTAAGTGTTCAACTACCATACCTAATAATACATCAGATAAAGGTACTTTTTGAGCTAATTCTTTTTCATTGTCAGCATTACAGTAATCAATAATATGTTTAAAGTTAATTCCAGTTTCTTGCATAGTTGGAACGTTGATAGCCCAATTGTGATATGCTGAACCGAAAGCTACACTACCATCAGTGAAATCTAATGCCCATTCATCTTTTTTATCTTCAGGAGCCATGTTTTTGATTAACTTGTTAGCTTCCATGAAGATGTTGATGAATCTTTTTTGCAATTCTTCAGGTTCTAATTTTAACTCGTTGATTAATCTGTCAACTTTGTTAATGAATAAAACTGGTTTTACGTTTTCTTTTAATGCTTGTCTGAATACAGTCTCAGTTTGAGGCATGATACCTTCTACAGCACAAACTACAACTACAGCACCGTCTACAGCTCTCATAGCACGAGTTACGTCCCCACCGAAGTCAACGTGTCCTGGAGTATCGATTAAGTTGATTAAGTATTCTTGATCTTTGTAATCGTGTACCATGGATACGTTAGCTGCATCGATAGTGATACCACGTGCTTGTTCTTGTTCGTCAAAATCTAAGAATCTTTGATCACCAGCAAGTTCTTCGGAAATCATTCCTGCACCTGCAAGTAAGTTATCAGATAAAGTGGTTTTACCGTGATCGATGTGAGCACAGATACCAATGTTTCTGATTTGTTCAGGTTCGTACATTAATTCTTTGATTTTTGCAATCATTTTGTCTCTTCTACTCAAAATAACCACCTAAATAAACATGATATGATTAGTGTGCTGCTTTAGCAACTCTTTCTTTCTCTTCAGCTTTTCTTAAAGCAAAACTTCTTGAATCTTCTTCAGAAGCAAGAATTAATTCGTCAGCTAAACATTCAGCAACAGATTTTCTGTTTTTGAATGAAGATTGTAAAGTTCCTCTGGTTAAGAATCCTAATGAAAGGTCAACCCTTCTTTGTGGAGAAATGTCTACAGCAACTTGGTATCCAATACCACCGTATTTGATACGGGTAGTTTCTTCACGTGGTGCAGTGTTTTCGACTGCTTTAACTAAAACTTGAATAGGGTTCTTTTTAGTTCTTTTGTTAATGATTTCAAAAGCTTCTTTTACAATGTTGTAAGCTTTGTTTTTCTTACCAGAGTTGAGATGGGTTCTCATAATCTTATTCATTAATCTTTCAACAATGGAAATTTTAGATTTTGCGAATTGTCTTTTTACATGTCTACCAGAAGTATGTGGAACTAAAGTTTCGTCTAAGCAGATATATTTAACTAAACCTAAGTCCTCAACTTTTACTTCATCGAGATCCCATTTATCAAAAATTTTACTCATAAATATAACCACCTATCTTACTGGTTTTTCAATTTTTCCACTTACCATTTCTGATAAAGCTACGTTATTCACTTTGGAAACTTTCCAACGGACTCCAGGAATATCACCCATGGATCTTCCGGATGGTCCACCGATTCCTTCAATCATCACTTCATCGTGTTCATCGATAAATCCAATAGCTCCGTCACCTGGTGCGAAAGCAGTTAATTGTTTACCGTTTTTAATCAATTGAACACGTACACATTTACGGATCGCAGAGTTAGGTTGTTTTGCTTCTATTCCCACTTTTTCGATTACGATTCCTCTTGCTTGAGGAGCTCCTTCGAGAGGGTCCGCCTTAACATCTAACCTTAAAGCTCTCCTTTTGTAATCTACATCTTTCCACTTAAAATTTTGTCTATTTCTTTTAAGTTTTTTTGCAGCAAAAAGTCCTGGCATATTTTTTTCCTCGAATTTTTTCTTAAAAACATATCTAAGAATCCACCGCTGCGATTTATACTATCATCTCCATAGTACAATCTAAATTCCCAGATATAAATCAGTATAATAATTAATTAGATAAAATAATTTATCTAAAAGAAGATATCGTGAAATAATAGTAAAAAACTTTGACAAAAAGCACACATAGTCAAGTTATAAACAGTACAGATATCTTATGATAATCTATATATTTTAACCTTTATAAATGTATGTATTTAATATATTAATATATATAAAAAAAGGATTTTTAAAAAAAATAAATTAATAAAATAGCTCGAAAGCTATTTTAAAATTATATTATCAATATTATGTAGTCTATTAGCTAATAATTTAGCTCTTTCAATATTGATTCCGTTTTTACCGATAGCAATACGTTTGTTGGTATTGTCTGCTGTTACAATAGCTATTTTCTCGCCTGACTGCTTTTGACTAATTTTTACAGATTGTAATTTAGCAGGGGATAAAACATTTTTAATAAATTGTATTGGATCATCGTCTAATTCGATGATTTCAACACCTTTATCTACAGCTCTTTGAACTTTTGATACGGAACTTCCTCCTTTTCCTATTGCAAGTCCCATATCTCCATTCTTAACAACAAAGGTAACTTTACCATGTTCATCATCGATAATGCAATCCTTAACCATTGCTCCAGTCATGTTTTCGAAAAGAGCTATGTATCTAATCTCATTTGCACTTAATTTAATAGACACTTAAATCTACCTCAAATCGTCTAATATTGTAGAATCTCCTGGATCGTTTATGATTAATGTAGCAACGGTAAATGGTTTACCACAAACAGAACCCAAATCTACACTAGTTCCATCATATACTAAGGATGGAATTTCGGAAAGATTTGCATAATATTCAACATCTTCAAGAATTTCTTTAGGAGCGTTGGCGGCGACAACAACAAGTTGGCCTTTTCCTAATTTTAAAGATTGAATTGATTTTTCAGAGCCTAAAGTTACATCTCCAGTATCAACAGCTACTCTGATTCCTCTATCTACGTCCATCATCTAGCCTCCTATTCATTTTTATAATCCATTTTGATACCAACAGAACCGGTACCAAGAGGTATTGGTTGTCCAATAATAATATTTTCGATGATACCTGTTAAATCATCCACTTCACCGCGAATACTTGCGTGGAGTAAATGTTTACCAGTTTCTTCAAAAGCTGCACGAGCTAAAACACTTGATTTTTCACCACTAATACCATGTCTTCCAATAGATTTGACAACACCTTCAGAAGTCATGATATCTGCAACTAACATAATATGTCTTACATCAACACTAAGACCTTGTTCTGAAAGGGTATTTTGAGCTTCGTTAATAATAGATTGACGAGCCGCTTCAATACCTAACACTTCACCAATTTCGTGAATGTTGTTAGTGGTAGTCCTTACCTTATCAATACCATCCATGTTAAGGACTTCCTTAAGGTTTGATCCTTCAGTATGTATAATCCATTCCTCATCACGACGAATGATAACCCTACCAATATTTTTAATACCACTAATTTGTAAATCACGGAATTTGTCTGCTAAAAGACGAAGTTCACGTATTACAAAGTCAGAGTCCAGTTTTGATGAAATAGTGACTGAATCACCATTAATAACAGCAGCCTTTTTAAAGGTTTTTTCAATTATTGCGTTAATATCATCCCTATTGAGTCTTTTTTCTGCAATTTTCTTGTTGTCTAAAACCGCTTCAATTTCCATTGTCCCATAGTTCAAATTGAAGTCAGCGAGAATATCGTTGATAGTACTTTTACCAATCTTATTAGCTAAAGTCCTAACGAATTCTTCATCATTACGCCTTTCTTCATCAAAATAGATGTCCATTGTAGGAGTTTTGATTTTTTCTCTTGCATCAACAATTTCTATAAGTCTTGGAAGACCCAATGTTACGTTTAACTCAGTTACCCCGGCATAGTGAAAAGTACGCATAGTCATCTGAGTACCAGGTTCACCTACAGATTGCGCAGCTACTGTTCCAACAGCCTCCCCAGCTTCAACATGAGCTCGTTCATAGGCTTCTTTGAGTTTAAATATGAGTTCTCTTAATTCATCATCAGTTAATTCTCTACTGATATAATGTTCAGCTAAATCTTCGATATAACTATCTGGAAAATCGATGTCAAGATTTTCTGTTTCATTAATCTCAGCAATCATGTCATTTATTTTAGTTATAATTTCATCCATAGTTACACCTAATTACCCATCCTTATTTCATCAATAAGTTTATCTAAGTTCGCTGGTTTACCGAAGTCTGATTTTGCAGGGTCAACACCATCTTCACCAAACATGGTTTGGATAACGTTACCCTGGTTGTCGGTAACGAGTCCGGATGGTTTAACTTGCAAGTCTTGAAGCGCGTTTACAAGTCTTCTTTGCATGTAACCGGATTGTGCGGTACGAATCGCTGTATCTACAAGACCTTCTCTTCCTCCCATTGCGTGGAAGAAGAATTCAATTGGGTCAAGCCCTGATTTGTAACTTGAGTGAACAAATCCTTTAGCTTTAGCCCCTAATTCACCTTTCTTGAAGTGAGGTAATGTTCTGTTGATGTATCCCCTTTCGATACGTCCACCCCTAACCGCTTGTTGTCCTACACAAGCAGTAATCTGAGTAAGGTTCAGCATGGATGCCCTTGCACCGGTACGTGCCATTACTACAGAGTGGTTTTCAACAGCCATCACATGGTCATAAGGATCTTCAGGGTATTGTTTACCCATGTTAAGATAATGTTCAGCAATTTGACCGGACATATCCCTAGCTTCCCCTAGAACTTGCATAATCTTCATTTCTAAAGTTTCAGCTAAACTTCTACCAGGTAAAGCTTCAAGATAACCTTCCTCATAAGCTTCAACAAGTTTATCTACTTCATCCATCTTCTTATTCAAGTGCTCATTAATACGGTCTTGAGCTTCTTCAGGGATTTCCTCATCATTCAATGAAGTAGTGATTCCTGTTTTCATGATTCCACAAATAGCTAAATCAGTGGAACGGTCTAAGAATTCTTTAGCTCTTCCAGGACCGTATTCTTTTACGATTTTATCTAAGATTTTACCTGAGAAAGATCCATATGCACTTTCGTCAATTACACCTTGCACAAGGATACCGTTTTCAATTACGACTTTGGCATCCTCAGGAGGATAGACGACAGGACATTTGGAAATCTCAGCACTATAAGATAAGTTTAAGTCGTTAGGTAATAATAAAGAGAACAATTCCTTACCAGTCCATTTAGCACCTTTATCCTTATAAATAAATGATTCTTCAGAGAAATCAGGATCATATTTTAAAATCCATTGATTTGATTTGAATTCAGGGATTTTAAGGTGAGATTTTCTGATAATTTGCAATGCTTGTTCTTCTGTAAATTCAACACC
Source organism: Methanobrevibacter sp. (assembly GCF_045220775.1). GTDB lineage: Archaea > Methanobacteriota > Methanobacteria > Methanobacteriales > Methanobacteriaceae > Methanocatella. The sequence goes on along the minus strand of NZ_JBGUWC010000072.1, from coordinate 6,432 downwards.
GTCTCTAGTTAAAAGGTATGCTCCACTAATGTGGTCGTGAATAGCACCGATAATAGGTCCACCGAACCTTGGAGACAAGATGTGTTCCTGCACACGCATCAATGATTTTGCCTCAGCACGGGACTCATCGGTTTGGAAAACGTGCATGTTCATTTCGTCCCCATCGAAATCCGCATTGTATGGAGGACATACACATAAGTTTAATCTGAAAGTCTTGTAAGGCAATACCCTTACTTCGTGTGCCATCATACTCATTCTGTGCAAGGAAGGCTGACGGTTGAATAGAACCATATCCCCATCTTTCAAGTGCCTTTCGATGATGAAACCTGGTTCCAATTGCTCAAGAATGAACTCTTTTGTATCTTCGGTGACTCTTCTTTTGGTGTCTCCGTTGATTACATAGTTTGCACCAGGGTGAATATCCGGACCGTTTTCGATGTAGGTCCTCATTTCATCGATGTTCCATTCATTTACATAAACAGGCACTGTTACTTCTTTTGCAATCATTTCAGGAACCCCAACCTCGTTGATACTGATGTTAGGGTCAGGGGAAATTACGGTACGGGCTGAGAAGTTAACCCTTTTACCGGAAAGGTTGGATCTGAACCTCCCTTCCTTACCTTTTAACCTTTGAGTTAATGTTTTGAGAGGTCTTCCAGACCTGTGTCTTGCAGGCGGAACACCACTTGCTTCGTTATCAAAGTAAGTTGTCACATGGTATTGGAGCAATTCCCATAAGTCCTCTACAATCAATTGTGGAGCTCCAGCTTCCATGTTTTCAAGTAAACGTTGATTGATACGTAAGATATCAACAAGTTTGTGAGTCAAGTCATCCTCAGACCTTTCACCGGTATCCAAGATAATGGAAGGCCTTACAGTTACAGGAGGAACAGGAAGTACAGTCAATACTAACCATTCTGGTCTTGCAACTTCAGGATTGACACCTAAAACATAAGAATCTTCATCTGAAATTTTTTCAAGTCTTTCACGAACTTCAGATGCAGTCAATTTATAATCTTCAATCAGACCGTTATTGTCTACAATGCTTTTGAAGATATTGTTCAATTGAGTATTAGTCAACTCATAAGATGCATCAATTTCCTCTTCAAGGTTTAAAATGTCAATAATTTCATCAACATTATGCAAATGTTCACATAAAAGTTCAATGAGATTACTGTTAATTAATAACCTATTTTTAAAGTAAGTTTGTTTGTTTTCAAATATTTCTCTGGAGATAGGTCCGATTTCAGCAATGCTGATGCTGTCGGAAGACATGTCTTCAAAGAACACTTTTTTAAATTCACAAAGTGGATTGATACGTTGAACCATTGAAACAGGTTTGTCAAGAATGATTTTGTCTTGGATAGTGCCACAGTGAGGACATTCATCACATTCAGCCTTGTTAGCCAAATTGTAGATTTCCTTGAGAATTCCGCTTAAGCTTTCTTTTTGATCTTTAAGTTCCTTGATTTTTTGAGTGTACTCTTCGATTTGTTCATCAGTTAAAAGAGCACGACCACACTCATTACAAGTAGAACGTAAAATCTTGTGGATGACATCACCAAAACCAACATGAATAACAGGTCTAGCTAACTCAATACTACCGAAATGTCCTTGACAAACTCCACCTTTAGAACCACAGGTCCTACAAACTAAACTAGGGTCAATAATACCTAAACGAGGATCCATTAACCCCTTATCAATAGGAAATCCATCATCACCATAAGTATCAGGATACTCAACAGTGACGACAGACATCTTACGAATATCGTCAGGAGACATTAAACCAAAATTAATATTGTTAATTTTTTTAATAAATGCTTTCATGTATTAGCTCCTTTAATAAATGTAATTATGCTTTGTCTCCTAAAATTAATTTAGGGAAAATACATAAACTCTTAAGTTCGTCCAATAATAATTTAAATGCATATGAAATTTCAACAGGGTATGTTTCTACATCTCCACAAATTGGGCAGTATTTTTTATTTTTGTTTTTGTCATATACTGCCAACATACCACAATTTTCACAGACAATCGCTTCATACTTGTCGGATTCATCAAGTAACCTTTCTTTTAAGGTTAATGCTGCACCGTGTGCGATAAGACAATCTCTTTCCATTTCTCCGAATCTTAAACCACCTTCACGTGCCCTACCTTCTGTAGGCTGACGTGTAAGCACTTGTACTGGACCTCTGGAACGAGCATAAACCTTATCAGTTGTCATGTGATGTAATTTTTGATAATATGCAACACCAATGAATATTTCTGCATCAAGTCTTTCACCGGTCACTCCGCTGTATAAGGATTCACAACCAGCAGACTCGAATCCGTTATCAATTAGCTGCTGTTTGATTTCATCTTCAAGGCTCTTATTGAATGGAGTTGCGTCTATACGTTCACCTTCAAGACATCCTGCCTTACCGGCAACCATTTCAAGCACTTGCCCAATGGACATCCTTGATGGAATAGCGTGAGGATTAACAATCAAATCAGGCACGACACCAAATTCAGTGAATGGAATGTCTTCAGGAGATAATATTAAACCAACAACCCCTTTCTGACCGTGTCTTGATGCAAATTTATCACCAAATTCAGGTTGTCTAGTATCTCTTACTCTAATTTTAGCTAATCTTGAACCTTCAACAGTTTCTGATAAAAGAACTGCATCGACAATACCTTTTTCACCGTGTCTTACAGTTACGGAAGTTTCCCTTCTTCTATCAGCAACAGAACCAAAGTCCTCTTCTAAGAATCTTGGTGGAGAAGTTTTACCAATCAATACGTCTCCGGATTTTACATAAGATTCTGGGTTTACAACACCGTCATCGTCTAAGTTTCTGTAAGCATCTTCGGATCTGTAACCTTTGATGTTTTTGTCAGGCACTTCAAATCTGTCGACTTGACCACCAGCATATCTTTTTTCTGAAGTATCATAAGCTCTGAAGAATGAAGACCTTGCCAAACCTCTTTCCAGTGCACCTTTGTTAATGACCATTGCGTCTTCCATGTTATATCCTTCATAAGACATCAATGCGACAACAAAGTTTTGACCGGATGGTCTTAAATCGTAATTAGTTGAATCGATAATACGTGTTTTTACAATTGGAGTTTGAGGGTGATGCAACAAGTGTGCTCTAGTGTCAGTACGTAATGCATAGTTGGAGACATATAATCCTAAAGCTTGTTTTGTCATACCCGCTTCCATTGTATTCCTTGGTGAGGAGTTGTGATCAGAGAATGGAATAATACCTGCACAAATACCTAACATTGTAGCAGGGTCTATTTCTAAATGAGTATGTTCTTCATTTAACTCGGCCAAGGTCATAGCAATGTATGAGTTTTCTTCTTCTTCAGCATCCAAGTATTCAATAAGACCGTCGTTAATTAAGTCATCCCATTTTAATTTTCCGTTAGCTACTTTGTTCAAGTGCTCTTCCCTTAACATTGGGACTCCTTCTTTAACAATGATTAATGGTCTTCTTGCCCTACCAGGATCGTTGAATATGTAAATTTCATTATTATCTTCATAATAAGTAATGTTCATTTCTGAAGAAACTTCGCCATTTCTTCTTTTTTCTCTCATTTCCTGAGTAAATTCAACAGGACTGGAACAGTATCCTAAAAGTTCACCATTGATGTAGATTTTAGTTTGAGGAGTATCGTCAATTACTTCTTCAGGAATTTCCATTTCATCAGTATCATCAACTGCTTCGATTTCAGTTTCCTCTTCAGATACCTCAACAACCGGTTCAATTTCAGTTTCCTCAACAACTTCATCGACAGGCTCAATATCAGTTTCCTCTTCAGATACCTCAACAACCGGTTCAATTTCAGCCTCTTCAACAACTTCATCGACAGGCTCAATATCAGTTTCCTCTTCAGATACCTCAACAACCGGTTCAATTTCAGCCTCTTCAATGAGTTCTTCTACAGGCTCAATGTCACCTGCTTCATTAATTTCTTCTATCTCAGCAATTTTTTGAGAAACTTTTTCTTCAATGAAAGTTTTTAATTCAGGCAAATCTTTCTTAAGTGATTTCCATTTAGCTCTACGTTTATCTTTTTTGAATGGAACATGTAAAGAGTCATGTTCTCTCAATTCAGGACTATCAAAATAAGCTTTGATATGTTCAACATGTTCATCGATTTTTTCTAAAGTTTCCTCGTCGGCAGATGCTCTTGCTTGTTCAATGACCTCGCTAACATCTTTAAAAGGAGCTAATCTTTCAAAACCGAAATAATAAAATGCCTTTTTTTCATCAGTAGTAGGTTTTTTATAATTATCAGACAACATTTCACCTCCTTAAATCAACTCTACATCCATTTGTTCGATTACATCAATAATTTCCTGTTCATCAGAACCTTCTGAAATATTACACAATAAAGCTAAGTTCTTTACCAAACCACAGTTAGGTCCTTCCGGAGTTTCGTTTGGACATATTTTACCAAATTGAGTTGGGTGCAAATCTCTTGCTTCAAAGTGAGGTTGACTTCTGGTTAACGGGGATACAACACGTCTCAAGTGAGAAAGAGTACCCATGTAACTTGTTCTGTCTAACAATTGGCTTACACCAGCTCTTCCACCAACCCAGTTTCCTGTAGCAATAGCATGTTTAATATTTTCAGTTAAAACATCACTACGAACAGCCTGTTTAATAGAAAGCTCCTTACCACGAGAAAGACTTCTTTCAAGCTGATAGCTCATGTCTCTTGTTAAGTTAGTGAAAGCAACTCTGAACAAATCTTCCATTAAGTCACCAGAGACCCTAAGTCTTTTATTTGTGTAGTGGTCTTTATCGTGAGGTTTTCTTTTTTCTTCAATAACTTCCAATAGCATTTCAGTCATTTCAGCCAAATAAATCGCTTTATCATAACATCTCTCTTCTTCAGTACCCATATGAGGTAATAAATAACGATTTATGACATCTTTTGCACGTCTGTAACGATAATCTTTTGGCATGTTTTTAGCTACCCTATTACCGATGTATTTAATAGCAGCATCTTGTAAGTGTTGTCTTACTTCATCTTTATCTCCATTTTTAATGACTGACTGATCGATGAATTTGCTTAATTCATCTTCAGAAACTTGGATATCATCCGCAATCATCATTTGGAAATTGTTATCTTTAGAAATAGCTGTAACAATTTCTTGGTCAGTAGCTAAACCAAGAGCTCTTAACAATACAACTAATGGAATTTCCCCTGGAAGGTATGGGAATGAAATCCTTAAAAATGCTTTGTTTTTACGTGGTTTTTTATATTCTAAAGTAATTCTTGCTCTAAAACCGCTTTTAATTGAGGTTACAACAGCTTTAGCATGTCTTTCTTCAACTTCACCAAGACGTTCAAGAATGATTTTATTCGGAGCGATTTCTTCCATTGTTACAACAGCCCTTTCGGAACCGTTTACAATGAAGTAACCTCCTAAATCTTGAGGGTCTTCGTGCTTTTCAATTAATTCTTCATCGCTAAGACCATTGAGATGGCAAATATCGGATTTAAGCATAACCGGCAACTCACCGATATACACTTCTTCTAAAGGATTTTCTGGCTCTCCTTCTTCATTCAATGCCATTTCAAGATACATATCTGCAGAATAGTTTAAATTCCTAAGTCTAGCTTCAGTAGGGTCAATTTCGCTTCTAGAACCGTCCGCTTCTTTATTGGATGGTTTTTCAATGCGTACTTTCCCTGTCTTTAAAGTGTATTTACCATCATCTAAACTAATAGGATCTGTAATATCAATGATATTTTGGATTCTATTGTTTACAAAATCGTTGTATGATTTGATGTGATGGTCCACTAAATCATATTTATCGAAAAATGCATCAACTAATTTCCAATTATTCTCTGTCATGGACATCCTCCAACATTACGTAAACGCAATAAAAATAATTAACTAAATAAAAATAAATAAGGAAATAACCTAATAACTAATTCATTTAATCATTATTCTTAATTTACTCCTAACTATCTCATTTAAGATAATTCCTCTCAAACTAAGTTCAAATTTATTATAATGAATTTCTAAAAAAACAAAAAATACAGAAATTATACTATATTAAATTTCACTAATTCTAAAATTATATTATGGTTCAACAATCCTATATGTAACGAAAACACCTGCAGTTTGACTCTCACGGGTAATTCTTAAAATATTACCTGGTTCTGCGCCTATAGATTTTGCAACAGGATCATTGACTTTAATTTTAGGAAGATTTTTAAAATCATAATCCGCATCGCTAAATTCATTTGAAATTTCTTCTTCAGTCATGATTTCATGCTTTGGTACTAGCATATGTTCTTGAATATCAAATTCACTTTTCAAATTAATTTCCTCCACAAATAGAAAAGTTAAAATATAAAATTAGAAACAGGCCTGACGGGAATTGAACCCGCGGCCGCTTGGTTAAAAGCCAAGCGCTCTGCCAG
>NZ_JBGUWC010000071.1:0-24389 GCF_045220775.1 Methanobrevibacter sp. | reverse complement strand
TTATACGGGGTTATTTTTTGGCTTGAAAGTTGTATTGTTGGGTTGTGCAACAATATTTTCTAACAGTTTTGTTCGAGTTAGGTATATCTCACACCAATTTTGCGGAAGGTGCGGAGCAAAGACTGTCCTAGATGAAAAGGACATGATGCTAACATGCCCTGAATGCAGTCAACACCATTATCCTCGCATCGCTCCTGCAATTATCGTGGCCATCAGAAAAGGTGATGAACTGCTCATGGCAAAACACAGCTATCATGACAATATACGGTTTGCTCTGATAGCAGGCTTTGTTGAACCCGGCGAAAGCATTGAAGAAGCTGTCCACAGAGAGGTTTTGGAGGAAGTTGGAATTAGAATCAAAAATTTAAAATATGAAAGAAGCCAATCCTGGCCGTTTCCGAATTCCTTAATGTTGGCTTTCACTGCCGAATATGATTCCGGCGATATAAAAGTTGATGGTGACGAGATAGTGAAAGCCCAATGGTTCAAAAAAGATGAAATTATCCGATATGGTACTGACATCAGCATTTCCGACTGGCTAATACAGTCCTTTATTGATAGTGTTTAAAGCTATCACGCCAGCTTTTATCCTGCCCAATCCTTCTTTTAGCAATTCCTGAGGGCAAGCTATATTCAGCCTCAAGAAATTATCTCCGTTTTTGCCAAAATCTATTCCTGCAGATAGGAATACGCCCTGATTTGTTCTTAAAAATCCTGACAATACTTTTGAAGGAACTTTCAGCTCTGAACAGTCAAGCCATAAAAGATAGGTTGCATTACATTCAACCAATTTTATAACCGGCAGCTCATCAGCCAGATAATCCTTAACGATTTGCTTATTTTCAAATAGAACTTCCCTAAGCTCATCCAGCCAATCTTCAGATTCATTGTAAGCTGCCATTACTGCAGCAGTTGCAAATACATTGCATGAATCAGAGTTATCGACATGCATCTGGACTTTAATCCTTTCCAATAACTCTTTATTTTTTGTGTGGACAACAGAGCTTTGAAATCCGGCAATATTGAATGATTTTGAAGGGGATAAGCATGTAATGACCTTATCATAACTTGAAGAGGTTTCAAAGGGATTGTATTTAATACCGGGATCTGTCAAATCACAGTGAATCTCATCAGAAATCAGAACTACATTATGCTTTCTGCATAGCTCACCGATGCGATTCAAATCATCGGCCGACCAGATTTTGCCGACAGGATTGTGGGGATTGCAAAGTATCATCATTTTTGACTTTGACAATTTCTCATCCAAATCATCAAAATCAATTCTATACATGCCATTTTCATAGATTAGTGGATTTTCTAGGACTTTACGGTTATTGTCTTCGATTACATAATAAAACACATGATAAACCGGAGACTGAATAAGGATTTCATCTCCAACATCTGTCAAGGATCTTATCATTGAGGATATTGAAGGCATTACTCCAATTGAGTACAGCATGTCTTCACGGGACATCTTAAAATCATATCTCCTATCCCACCAGTTAATGTATGCTTCAAAAAGCCCATTTGGAACGATGGTATAACCATAGACAGGATGATTTGCCCTTTTTAGGATTGCATCCTGAATGGCCGGAGCTACCTTGAAGTCCATGTCCGCCACCCACATTGGAATGTCATCATCAAACAAATCCCATTTAAGTGAATTAGTGCCTTTTCTATCAATTACATTTTCAAAATCATATTTCACTGAAACATCCCCATAATCTAAACATATTTTTAAATAATATTTTCATCATATATAATAATTAGTTTAACAAATGGAGGTTAAATTCAATGGATTATGAAAAAACTGCTGGAATATTTTTCCTTGTTCTTGGTTTGATATTCATTCTATTCCCAATGTTTTCATCCGAATTGGTTTCAATAATTGTTGGCTTAAGCTTAGTATTCCTTGGTATTTCCATAGCATTTACAGGATATACATTGAAAGAAATGCGCAAAGAAATTGCGATAATAGTTATCCTTATAGGAATCCTAGCCATTATTTTAGGAATATTGTTCATATTCTACATTAATGCAATATCATTTATTGTTGCTTTCCAATTCTATATTGTTGGATTTATAATGATAATATTAGGAATATGTGGTTTATTATCCAAAACAGGAAAAATATCAAATTTCACTTCAATACTTATTTTATTGATGGGTATTGTTGCAATAGCTCTAGCAATATTTGCAGGTAACAATCCACTGTATCTTGCAATTATTATTGGAATCGTTTTAATCATTGAAGGGGTTGCATACTTACTTGATGATTAAGACTTGCTTAAAAATTAAAAAAACTTCTCTAACCATTGCCATTAAACCAAATTATTAAGTAATTGGATTTATTTAAATCCAATTAATAATTTATTTTGATTCTTTTTAAAATAAAAATAGTTGAAGTGTGAAAATGTGTTTTTGCACACTTCCAAAAAGTTTAGATGTAGGTTTCTTCAGACTTTCTAAATCCAATATCATTTTCGCTGCAGAACTTTTCGATTTCACAGCTCAATTCTGAAATGTCCTCTTTTGAATACTCATTTTTAAAATAGTACAATATTGGCTGAGCATTAGTATAGACGGTTAAAATCAAATAGTCATCACCATAGATGCTAACGTCAAGAGTATTGTATATCTGAATATCCCTTATAATGTCGCTTTTGACCTTTCCAAGAGGAGATTCAATGCCCACTGTTTTGATTTCAGTTCTAGGATAGTGATCTTGAAGCTTTGCCAGTTTCCCCTCATCAGTCAAAATGTCATTGTCGGGATCGATTTCTGTTAATTTTTCCTTGAACAATTTTGCATTGTGCAGTCTTTCTTGGACTTCAGTCAATTCCTTTTCAAGCTGTTTTTCTTCCTCCAAAAGAGAGTTTATGAATGCTTCTGAACCATTGTTGAAGTTTTCATACATTTCCAATACGTCTCTTGGTGAGAGTATTGAATTGTTTTTGTAAAACTCCTTGGTGTGCGGTTTTACACGAATGCTCAATGGTTTCAAATTTTCTTTTCTGGATTTGTGGTCATATTTATCGTGGAATTCCCTTCCCCTTTTGTGGAGTGAATTCAGCTTGCGGGTAAATATCCTTTCGAATTCTTCATGGGTCATGTCTTCTGGGTAATTGAATTCAAATCCTCCTGGAGAATATGACCCTCCGAATCTTTCGTTTCCGAATACAAATCTTCTTTGGTTTTCAGTTCTTTTTTGGTTTGTCATTGTATCACTTCCATTTTGTATTACAAAATGTATTTTTGTATACAATAATATATTGCGATGAACTAGTATATAAATGTATTCATTTTTAAAAAATGTATACGCAAAAAATTTTAAAAAAATAAATGAAATCATCTGCTTAAATCTGCAGCAATTTCAAAAACCTTTTCCAAATCAACAGATAACTGCTCTTCTTTAGATTTAATCTCATCAGCAGACTTATTAGAGTAATCATTTTTGGAGATATTAGAAAATGTTTCAACAACAACCTTTCCATTCAGCATCTTAAGCAAGTCCTCGGATTGCTTGATATGAGGCCTGACTGATTTTTCGAAATAATCCTTAGGATAATTGACAGTGTAGAAAAGCCCAACATTAACTTTTCCTTTAAACTTATTGCCTGTCTTATATGAAACCATGCAATAAATCAAACGTTCAATCAATGCCATATAATGGCTGGACGGATTGGAGAAAAATATCGGCACCCCAATCAAAAGAGTGTCTGAACTGAAGATTTCTTCAATCAAAGGTGAGAGCTCATCTCTCCAATAGCATTTGCAGGTTTCCTCATCGTTTTTGCAAATCAAGCAAATCCTGCAGCCTGACAAGTCCAATTTATACAAATCAACATATTTAACTTCTGCACCAACAGATTCAGCACCTTTAGCTGCGGATTTCATAAGCTGAGCAGCAATTCCTTTTCTTTTAGGGTCTGCATTAATTACAATTGTCTTCATTTTGACAGCTCCGCACCGATTTCAAATGCCCTCTCCAAATCCTTTGGAAACTGCAGAATCCATTGCTTTTCCTTAAGTTCTTGTGAAAATCCTGCCATGTTGAATTTGGAATAATCGGCAATCTGTATGGTATCACAGACCGGATAAGTTACGATTTCACCATTCAAGTATGAAAAGAGAAATTCCGTAGTTGACAGACTGTCCTTCATGGATTCCTCGTAAAACTCAAGTGGAGCATTCATGGTGTAAAAGATTCCGACATTGACTTTGCCTGTAAAATAGCTGGATCCGTCATCATATGACATTATGCAGAATATCAGTCTTTCGATTAATGCCCTGAACTGGCTTGTAGGCTGTCCGAAATAAATGGGAGAACCTATCAAAAGCGCATCAGCTTCAAAAATCTTTTCAATTACAGGTGTCAGGTCATCTTTCCAGTAGCATTTGCCCTTGGTTTTCTCCTTTAGCTTACAGGCAAGACAGCTTCTGCACCCTTTAAAGACTAAATCATATAAATTGAAATATTCTGTTTCAGCCCCAACAGATTCCGCTCCTTTTTGGGCCGCCTGCATAATCTCAGCAGTATTCCATGTCTTTCTTGGACTTGCATTAATCACAATTGTTTTCATGTTAACATATTTGTTTTCATCAAATATCAAATTATAGATAAAATTGAAATTTTCATTCCCATTTAAAAAATTTTATTAAATGAATTACATATACTATAAATTAGAGGAAGAAAAATGATTTCAAAAATTAAACATATAAGCCTCGGAAACTGGATGTTAATCGGAATGGTTTTAGGTTTCATAGTAGGCTTAATATTGAATTTTTACGTAACAAATCCATTGATTAAAGATATAATCCTCATAGACAATGTTTTCTATTTAGGAGGAACTGGATTTATTAAATTAATGAAAATGTTAGTTGTACCACTGGTTTTCTTCTCAATAGTAGTTGGTGTAGCTTCTATTTCAGATATAAGGAAGATTGGTTCAATTGGTGGTAGAACAATAGGAATATACCTTATAACAACTGCATTGGCAGTTACAATTGCTCTTATAATAGCAAGCTTTATCCAGCCGGGTGTCGGTTTGAATATGGGTGGCATTACAAGTGCTAACGTTACATCAAACGTTACAGTAACAGACACTATTCTAAACATGATTCCAGACAATCCGTTCAGCTCCCTTGCTAATGGGGACATGTTGCCTGTTATTATATTCGGGGTGCTTGTGGGTATAATTTTAGCAACCTTAAAAGATGAAACAAATATTGTAAATGAGTTTTTCACACAGGGAAACACAGTCATGATGGAAATGACCCGTATCGTCATGAAATTCGCACCGATAGGAATTTTCTGTTTAATGGCTAAAACCTTCGCATCATTGGGTTTTGACGGCCTGCTTCCACTGGCAAAATATATTATGTGTGTACTTATAGGATTGGCTATTCAGGCATTCATTGTATATCCATCTTTACTTGTATTATTTACCAGATTGAATCCTATCAGATTCTTCAGAAAGTTCATTTCAGTAATGTTTTTCGCATTTTCATCTTCTACATCAAATGCTACCATTCCATTGAACTTGGAAACCCTTTCGGAAATGGGGGTATCACGTGAAATTTCCTCATTCACCATTCCATTGGGTGCTACCATCAACATGGACGGAACGGCTATCATGCAGGGCTGTGCAGTCATGTTTGCCGCTCAGGCATATGGTATTGATTTAGGAACAACAGCACTTCTTACTGTAATCTTCACCGCAGTGATGGCTTCTATCGGAACTGCAGGTGTACCGTCAGTGGGATTGATTACCTTAAATATGGTGTTCGGTTCTGTAGGTCTTCCAGTAGATGCAATTGGTATCATTATGGGAATAGACCACATTCTAGACATGTTCAGAACTGCTGTTAACGTAACTGGTGATGCAATCTGTACCATTATCGTTTCATTCAAAAACAAATCCATAGACCTTGACATCTTTAACGGTAAAAAATCTCCTGGAGAAACATGGGACGATATTACAAGATTCTAAAAATCCCTTAACATCACCATTCTTTTTTCTTTTTTTAAAAAAAAATAGTTGAAGTGTGTTGAAACACACTTGGAATTTGAAAATAAGTTATTTTTTAGCTTCAATGACAGTTTTTCCATTCATGTAAGGGACTAACACTTCAGGAACTTTAACACTGCCGTCAGCTTGCTGATAGTTTTCTAAAATACAGCACATTGTTCTTTCGGTTGCAATTGCAGTACTGTTTAAAGTATGCAATGTTTGAGCATCTCCAGAGCCTGCTCTTCCAACACGTGTTTTGGTTTTACGTGCCTGGTAATCTTTACAGTTGGTACATGAGACCAATTCTCTGAATGCACCTGAACCTGGGAACCATGCTTCCAAATCGTATTTGATAGCTGCGTTATCATTCAAGGCAGAGGATACGATAGCTATTATCTGATATGGAAGGCCTAATTTCTGATAGATTCCTTCTGTTACTTCCATTAACTTTTCATGCTGATTTTTAGAGTCTTCCGGTTCTGAGAATATGAACTGTTCGATCTTTTCAAACTGATGAACCCTGAATATTCCGAGAGTATCTTTTCCGTGAGATCCCGCTTCTTTTCTAAAGCAGGTTGAAAGTGCACAGTATCTTAAAGGCAACTCGTCGGGAGATATGATTTCATCCCTGTGAAGAGCAGCCAATGTTTGCTCGGCAGTTGCAATAAGGAACAGATCTTCATTTTCCACCTTGTATAATGTCTCTTCAAACTCGCCTAACTCAGAAGTTTCGGCTGCAACCTCGCCTTTTACAAAGAATGGTGTCTGCATCGGAATATATCCTTCAGCCTCAAGTTCTGATAGTGCAAATTGAATCAATGCAAGGTTCAAGTGCAATATATCTCTTTTCAAGTAGTAAAAACGAGCTCCTGCAATGCTTGCTGCAGTTTCAAGGTCTGCCCCATCGATTTTTTCAATTAAATCCACATGGTTTAAAGGCTCGAAATCAAATTCAGGCTTGTCGCCATAGGTCCTTACAACCACATTATCATCTTCAGTGTCTGAAATTGGAACATCCTCATCAATGACATTTCCAACCTTGTATCGGTAATCATCTCTGAGCTCTAAATATTCTGCATTTTTAGCTGTCAATTCCTTGATTTCGGCAGCAACTTCTTTAGACCTTTTAACTACATCTTCAAAATTGCCTTCTTCTTTCGCTTTTTTAAATGATTTGGATAATTTATTTTTTTCAGATCTTAAGGAATTAAGCTTTCTTTCACCTTCTCTCCATAAGGTATCATATTCAATAACTTTTTCGACATTTTCTGTGTCTCTAAATCTCTTCTTTTCAGAGTCTAATATTAATTCTGGATTTTCTCTGAATAATTTTATATCTAACAATATTTTGTCCCCTAAAATATTTTATACAATTATAATTTTGAATTTCCTATTTTTTAAATTTAATGATTAATTAAATAGAATTTTAAAAAAAAGTAGTTTTTTAGAGTTCAAATGAACCCTAAAATAAATTAAAGAATTACAACAGTTTTTCTCTAAATACTGATTTTAACTCAGATTTTGTCTTGTCTGTGTAATTTTCATTATCCACGCTGAATATTGCCATTTCGTAGATAATCTTATTCAAAGCCTTTCCTTTTTCGGTCAGGTAATATCTAACGTTCTTCTTATCGTATTTGTCTACGATACGTTTAATCAAACCATTGTCCTCCATTTCCTTAAGGCAACTGCTCAAGACTCTGTTGGACAGTTTAGGCTTGTTTTCTTTGAATTCATGGAAACGAGTTTTTCCAAAAAACAAATCGTTGATGATTTGCACAACCCATTTTTTTCTAATTAATAGAATTGCATTATCTATTGGGAAATTTTTTAGTTGAGTATTTACATTCACAAAAACCCCTCCAATATATTGAGTTATTATTAATTGATTATTTTTTAAATATTTAAAGTTATCTATCATGGTGAGCAAATGGTTACCAAAAGCTTTTAAATATGATAAGCCTAAGTTTTTAGTGAAAGTGCAACTGCACTTTCTAAGAGATGGATAATCAAAAAATTAATGAATGAACATGACCTCCATTTTCCTTCAAATAATACCCGAATAAATATATGCTCATGGGATTTCAAAAGAGTTTTTTGATAAGCATTGAGCTAAAAAAATCCAACATCTAATTCCCTTAAAAAAAATAGAAAATCAAAAAATTCTAACCATCTCTACTTTTTTTATTTTAATTTTTCTTCCCATTCCTTAACTTTAAAGCCAACCAGAACAACATCATCATTGACTAAGATCGGCCTTTTTACAAGCATCCCATCAGTGGCCAAAAGATCCAATTGTTCATCCTCTGACATGTCAGGCAACTTGTCTTTCAATTTCAATTCTCTGTATTTCATGCCGCTTGTATTGAAAAACCTTTTAAGAGGCAGACCGGATATTTCCCACCATTTGCGCAATTCCTCAGAAGTGGGATTGTCCTCAATGATATGCCTTGATTCATATTCGATATTGTGTTCATCTAACCAGTTTTTGGCTTTTCTGCAAGTTGAGCATTTAGGATAATTAACGAATAACATAATAATTAATTGATTTTCAAGCTAAAAATAGTTAAGTATTTCACAAGCGTCTTCAATCGCATCCAAAACATAATCATTTTCAAGGTCCTTTTCGTTGCCATAACCCCATTTAACAATTATGCAATCTATTCCAGCATTCTTTGCAGTTAGAATATCAGTTGAAGAATCACCAATGTAGATTGCATCCTCTTTTGAAACGCCTGCCTTTTCAATGATCTTATTTATACCTGCCGGAGACGGCTTTGTTGGAGTGTCATAGTTATGTCCTTCAATCAATACAAAATCGATGTCTCCAAAGAATTTATCCACAAAAAATTCAAGCGAATCAGTGAACCTATTCGAATTGATGGCTAATAAGACATCCTTAGACTGCAACGTTTTCAATACTTCATAGCTGCACGGAAACGGAAGCGTATTTTCCTTTTCATCCCCATAATAAATCTTTAAATAGGTATACTTAAAAGGTTCATGATATTCGGAAGTATCATTATCCTTTAGGACCAATGAAACGATTTCATCAATGTCCCCACCTAACTTGCCGATGTATTCTTCACGTGTTAATGTAGGGAAACCATAGATTGTCAAAGCTTCATTCAAACATTTAACAACATCATCCACTGAATTGAATAACGTTCCATCAAAATCAAAGATTGCAAGTTTCTTCATATTATCTACTTTTGTTTTCATTGATTTTTAACATTTCTAAAAAAAAATAGTAACAATTTAGAAATAGTTAATGTCTTCCAATTTCAATAATTCCATTTTTTTATCCAAACCACCAGCATACCCAGTCAATTTGCCATTTGAGCCCAATACCCTATGGCATGGAATCAAAATAGCTATCGGATTGTGCCCTACTGCTCCCCCAACAGCTTGAGCTGACATCGATGGTGAAATCTTTTGAGCAATTTCACCATAGGTTAATGTTTCACCATATGGAATTTCAGACAATATTTTCCAAACCCTTTTTCTGAACTCACTGCCTTCAGGTTTTAACTTAAAGTCAATATTAGGATTTTCACCATTGAAATACCTGTCAAGCCATATTTTAGCTTTTTTAAAAATAGCCAAATCATCACTTTCAATCAAATCGCTAGAAATTGATGATTTGAAATGTTTTTGACCTAAAAACCATACTCCGCAAATAGCTTCACCATCACTTACAATAAGCATTTCGCCAATAGGTGATGCATAACATGTTGAATAGTACATTCTAATCAAGGTATGATTTGAAAAATTCCTCGAACTCCTCATCGCTCATAGGTTCTGGAGTTGATGTCTTTTCATTAGCCATTATATTTGAAGCAAGGTTTGCGTATTCTTGTGCTTCATCACTTTCAGGGTATTTTTCTACAACGGTTTTTGCATCTAATTCTGCATCCTGAATTAAATTGCTTCTATGAATTGTTCCAATAACATGTGTGCCTATCTTTTCGGCAAAGTCGGAAACAATTTCCTCTTCATTATCGACATTCCTGCAGTTGCAGACAATACCGCTCAGATTGCCCTTAAGTTTCTTCACACCACGAACAATATTATTGGCCGCATAAAGTGACATGTACTCACCTGAAGTTACAATCAATACCTCATCTGCATATTTTTCACGAAGAGGAACTGAAAAGCCGCCGCATACGACATCGCCCAGCACATCATAGACCACAACATCAAGGTCTTCATCAAAAATGCCCAATTGTTCAAGGCGTTTCATGGCAACAATAACGCCACGTCCTGCACAGCCAACACCAGGCTCTGGACCTCCGCTTTCAACACATAAAATGTCCTTAAAACCTTTGAAGACCAAATCTTCCCTCTCAGGTTTTCTATTATTTTTTAAAGTGTGAATTACTGTAGGAATTCTTTTACCATATAAAGTGCGTGTAGTATCTGCCTTAGGATCACAGCCTATTACAAGACAATTCAAATCCTCGCTTGCCCACACAGCAGACAAATTAGCTACTGTAGTACTCTTTCCAATACCGCCCTTTCCATAAATGGCTATTTTTTTAATCATCAGAATTCCTCTCAACTAATTTATAAACAAAATCATTTTCCCTAACTTTTGTTGGAATAGCTATTGCTACATTAGAATTTTTATCGACACAATCTACAGACTTGCCCTCAATTTGCATAGAATCAATTGTATGGGTGATGGATCCTGTTGTCTGGCCTTGGATAATTATCTTATCGCCAATCTTTAAATCATCCCAAATCCTAAGTTCGGCAGCCTTTACTTTATTGTAATAGTTGACAACCTGTCCAATGTCCTTTTTGATATATTTTGATTGATTATCTTCGCTTGTCTCAAATGGAGTATTAAAATAAAAGTTTGTATCGAATCCACGGTTAAAAACGCTTCCAAGCTCTTCCAACCATCCATCTTTAACATTGTAATTCAATGGGTCCTGACTATATGAATCAATAGCCTGCCTGTAAATTCCAGTCACCATTGCACCGTAATCCGGACTGCGGGCTCTTCCCTCTATTTTAAATGATGCAACACCACTTTCCATAAGCTCTGGAATATATTCAATCATGCACATGTCCTTTGGCGAGAAGAAATTAGTTCTATAGCTTTCATCATCGCTTCCGGTAATGATGAATGTCTCATCTCCTACATCAGAGAAGTTTATGACATTATCCTCACCCTCTTCATATGTCAATGTCCAGTTTTTACGGCAAGGCTGCAGGCAATCTCCACAATTGGCACTTCTTCCATAAAGCCCATAACTTAAAAAACACCTTCCCGAAATCGCCATGCAGATTGCTCCATGAACAAATATTTCCGTTTCAATAGGGGATTTTCGGCTAAGCTCTGTAATTTCTCTTAATGAAAGCTCTCGTGAAAGAATAGCTCTTTTGGCACCTAATTTTTTAAGTGTCTTTAAAGTATAAGAATTAGTAACGTTTTCCTGAACGCTGATGTGGGCTTCAAGACCATGGGACACAGTATCTTCAATCAGGCCAATGTCCGATAAAATAAGTCCATCAATTTCTGATGATGCAATAGTCTCCAAATTCCTGTCAAGCTCACATGCGGATTTTTCATTCAGAATTATGTTAGTGCATAAATAAGTCTTAGCTCCATACTGTTTAGCTATTCCGGATACATCCGCTAAATCATCAAGAGAAAAATTTTTAGCGTTGGCCCTCATATTATAGTCATCAAGGCCAAAGTAAACTGCATCTGCCCCATTTTCCAAAACAGCACGCAGTGATATAAAGTTTCCGGCAGGAGCTAATAATTCAACCATAATATCTAAGGTTTATAGTAAGTTTCAGCTTCAAGACCTTCAGGAATTTCAGTAGGATATTCCTCATTGACACAGCCTAAACATAAATTCTCTTTAGGCATTCCAATCGCTTCGACTAAAGCGTCAAGAGTGATGTAGCCTAATGAATCAATGTTTAAAATCTGCCTGATTTCTTCAGTAGAGTAATTTGCTGCAATCAATTCCTCTTTAGTCGCCATGGCCACACCATAATAACAAGGAGATATGACCGGAGGACAACCAACCAAAAAGTGGATTTCAGCCGGTTCCGCTTCCTTTACAAGGTCAAGTAATTTTTTTGAAGTGGTTCCTCTGACAATACTGTCATCTATTAAAATAATTTTCTT
The DNA here is from genome assembly GCF_045220775.1 of Methanobrevibacter sp. Taxonomy (GTDB): domain Archaea; phylum Methanobacteriota; class Methanobacteria; order Methanobacteriales; family Methanobacteriaceae; genus Methanocatella. Next base: position 12,224 of record NZ_JBGUWC010000071.1, on the reverse strand, counting down.
GCCTTTAATAGCTTCCTTAATAGGATTTAATTTAAGTCTTACTGCCAGCTCACGTTCTTCTTGAGTCGGCATGATAAATGTTCTTCCAACATACCTATTTTTTATTAAACCTTCACCATATGGAATTCCAGAAGCTCTAGAATAACCAATAGCTGCAGGAATTGATGAATCAGGTACTGGAATTACGACATCAGCATCAATAGGATATAATTTTCGCAATTGCGCACCGATATTCATTCTGGTTTGATAAACATTTTTACCGTCAATTGTACTGTCAGGTCTTGCAAAGTAAACATATTCAAACATGCAGTGTGAAAGTTTACAGGTACCTGCACTTTCTAACATGTGGGAGTTAATTTCATCATTTTTAAAGTAAACAATTTCACCAGGTACAATATCCCTAATGTACTCAGCATTAATTACATCAAAAGCAACAGTTTCGGAAGCAAGGATAAATTCATCATCTCTTTTTGCAACAGCAAGTGGTTTTATTCCCATAGGATCCCTTACACCATACAATTCTCCATCAACCAAAATTGTCAATGCATATGATCCTACAAGTTTTTTACATACAGCCTCAATAGCCTCTAGAACATCTTTATTATTATCATAATGCTCTTTTTTAAGCATATAACAAATCACTTCAGAATCAGAATCTGATCTAAAATAAAATCCCTCATCAATGAGTTCTTTTTTTAACTCATCAGAGTTAACAATATCTCCATTATGTGCCATAGCAATAAATCCATCACCAAAATCAATTACAAAAGGTTGTGAATTTTCCAATTTTGATTGACCGGTAGTTGAATATCTTACATGACCTATGGCCATACTGCCTTCCAGATTTTGGATTTCATAATGTCTGAACACATCAGTTATTAAACCCATTCCGCAGTAGTATTTCAAACCTTCATGTGAATTAAAACTAGCTATTCCTGCTGATTCCTGACCTCTATGCTGTAAAGCATACAAACAATAATAAACAAAAGGTGTAACATTTTTAGATTCATCACTGCAATGAATTCCAACAATACCACACTTATCTTCCATCTCACCTTGCATACGCTAACTCCATATAAATAGTATGATTATATTTCTCTTTAACCTAGTATAAAATAATATTTGTTTTAATCCCAAAAGTTTTCAAAAGTGCTTGTAATATCATAATCATCCCTTACTTCCGGGACCTTATTTTCACTAGGAGGATTTAATTCATTAATGAAATCATTTACATTATTATCTACAAATATTAATGCAGTCCTAATAATTTTTAACCATTCAATGGCTTTAGATCTGGATTCTGCTGCAATATAACCTTGACCGACAAGGATATTATCAGGTTTGAATTTGTTTGTTGCAATTACAATCCTTTCTTCATCATCTAAATCCTGTTTGAACACATCTTGCCACAGTGCATAAAGGTTAAAAATTTCAAGAATTTCTTTTTTGTAAATGTCTTCATAGCGCAATTTGAATGCATCAAAATCAGATTTAATTTCACCAATATCCTCTCGCAACTCTTTGTTTTCTTGAGTCAAAACTTCACTTTCTTTGATGAGTTGGTTATAGTCATCCAAAAGATTATTATAATTGTGAGTTACATTCATTAGTTTGTTTTCCAATGTGTGGATATTGACCAGATTTAAAGAATAAGACAATGTTGACCTTATTATTGAATTTAAAATCTCTTTTTCAGCAAGTCTAAAATCAATTGATTCATCTTCAATGATAATCCTGTTATAATCAAATAATCCAATATGATTAAAATCATTTTTTAGTTCGTTGAAAAGAATATTATATGTTTCATCGTGACCATAACCTCCAATCAAAAGAATATCTGCACCGCTGGCTACTTTTTTAACAATATCCAGTTCCACAGTAGGTATTATTGAAGAAACAATAATGTTATAATCCCTTTCAAGCTGAATATTATTTACAGCTTTAGAAACAAGCTGTGCAATATCCAAACCTGACACTATTATACGGACATCAATTTTTGTTTCATGATTTTCGTTTTCCATAATCCTTACCTAAACCGCATTCATTTTTTCATGCCACTTCCAGGCTGACTCTACAATTTGTTCTAGATTGTACTGAGGAATCCAACCTAGTTTTTCCTTAATTTTTGTTGAATCGGCAATTAAAATGGCCGGATCGCCTTCACGGCGTTCATCGATTTTAACTTCAAAGTCACATCCTGTAACTTTCCTGCACATATCAATCACTTCACGAACAGAGTATCCTTTACCATTTCCCAAGTTAAAAATGTCTGATTCGTTGCCTTTGCATAAATATTCATATGCTTTGATATGGGCATCAGCTAAATCGTTGACATGAATATAATCGCGTATGCAAGTTCCATCCGGCGTATCATAATCATCACCATAAATGGAAATGCTGTCACGCTTTCCAATGGCTGCATCTAAAACTAATGGAATTAAGTGAGTTTCAGGGTCATGTAACTCCCCAATCTCACCGTCAAAATCTGCTCCCGCTGCATTAAAATATCTAAGAGATACATAGTTGAAATCACCTTTTTCAGCTTCTCTTTGTAAAGCTTTTTCAGTGATAAATTTAGAGTGTCCATAAGGATTGATTGGCTTTAAATCTTGGTCTTCTGTTATTGGAACCTTTTCAGGATTTCCATATACTGCAGCAGTTGAAGATAAAATAAATTTGTCAACACCGAATTCCCTCATAATCTGTAAAAGATTTAGCGTATTTTTATAATTGTTCTTAAAGTATTTTTGAGGCATTTCAACTGATTCTGCTACCGATGAAAAAGCAGCAAAATGGATTACACCATCGATGTCATATTTTTCAAAAACTTCCCTTATGTCTTTGCTTCCAAAGTCATAGTTTTCAAAGTTTCCCCATTTAACAAAGCTTTCATAACCTTTGCAGAGATTATCAACAACAACAGTGTCATAACCTGCAAGATTTAGGGCTTTGTTAGTTTGGGAACCAATATAACCTGCACCACCAGTGACTAAAATCAATTTCAACACCTATACGAATTTACCTAATTTAAGTAAAGCTTTTGGAGATACTTTAATCAATTTTTTAACAATTTCTGTAGTTGAAATTTTATCAAAACTTTCATCCTGGAATGCATGACCAATGCTATCCAATTCCTCATCAGATAATGTAAGCAAGTATTCTTGTACCTTTTTATACCTTTTGATGTCATGGTCTAATTCGGCATGAGCCATTTCATCGTATTGCTTTAAGAATTTTTTGGAGCAATCCTCTTTAATGGCTTGAGCTGCAACTTGACCGGCACACATACCACCAGTCATACCAGAGATGATTCCTCCACCGGTTAATGGGTTTACCTGACCGGCAGCATCTCCACAAACTAAAATGTTATCATCATAAAGCTTTTTGGTCATTCCGCCTACAGGGTCTCCGCCCACATTCATTTCAACGGCTTGAGCGTTTTTCAAGTAAGGGCAAGTTGCAACAAAGTCATCCAAATACTCTTTAGCGGTTTTTTCAGCTTTGTGAGGCAATATTGCCAAACCGACGTTTGCAATGTCATCCCCTTTAGGGAAAATCCATACATATCCACCAGGGGCACATGATCCTAAGTAAAATTCAATTACACCTGGCCTTTCAAATTCCACATTGCACATTTCATATTGCACACCTGATTCCATTTCCTTAGGTTTTGCGGCCGGCCTTAATCCTGCCCATCTTGCAACGTGGCCTTCAGGACCATCTGCAGCGATTAATATTTTACATTTGTAATCGATTTGTTCACCCATGCATTCTGTGTATACAATGTATCCATCCTCAATCTTATCGATGCCTGTTACTAAGGTTTTGATTCTGATTTCAGCACCAGCTCTAGCGGCATCCATTGCCATGTGCTTATCAAACACTTTCCTTTCTAAGATATAACCTGCTTCAGGTATTTTAACCTCTTCGCTAGTCATCCAAACGTCAGTTCCATCAGGAGTTTGGATTCTAATGCCTTGAATCTCTTGAGTTACCCAACGAGGGGACGGTTCGATGCCCAATTTTTCAAGTCCTTGAATTGAAACACCTTCAGCACATCTTTTTGGTGCACCGATTTCAGATTTTTTATCCATTAAAATTACTCTTGCTCCACCTAATGCAGCATGTTTTGCTGCACTGGAACCTGCAGGTCCGGAACCCACTACAATTACATCAGTTTCAATCATATAATCAATCCTCTTTTTCTAATGCATCTATTGGACATGCTTTAATACATGTGTCACAGTCTTTACAATCTTCTTCATTAAATACTAATGAATACTCTCTTACTTGAATTAAATTTCTTGGACAAACTCCGGCACATTCACCGCAGTATGAGCACCAATCTTTTACAATCATAAAATATCTCCTAAAATATAAACAGTTTATGTTATAAATAATTAGATTTTTATTATATTTAAATTTTTAGTAAAAAATAGCATTCTAAATGAATAAAAAAAGAAAAAAAAGTTTTTAAAGTATTATTTAATCAATAATACCGGTACCTCAGAAGTTCTCAGAAGTCTTTCTGAAACTGAACCTATCTGTGTGTCTGAAACATCATTCTCATCAAAAGACACAAATCTATGATTATTGGCCCCATGTGCATGAATGACAACTAAATCGGCTCGAGTTTGGTCTACAATGAACTTCATGTCCCTTAACGGATCTGCAGTAAGAAGATGTTCTGTAACTTCAATTCCTACATCATTAGCCTTTTTAGTAATTTTTGCCAAAATTGCATCACCTGAATCTTCCTCCACATCATAGCTATTCAAGGAAAATTCTTCCAAAACATGAACTGCCGCTATTTTAGAGCCAAATTTCTGAGCAATTTCAATGGCCACATCAGCTGCCTTGTATCCATATTCAGACCCATCAATCGGGACCATGATTGTATCAAACATTGTTTAATCACCCTTCAAATAATCAGCATGACAGAAATCAATGAAATTGCCGACAATCTTATCCATGTCTTCACTGTCATCGATTATTTTTCCATCATCCATAAAGACTGCTCTGTTGCTTAATTCCTTAATGAAATCGGTATTGTGTGAAATCATTACAATGGTAATTCCATATGTTTTTGAAATAGTCTTTAAAGCATTTGTTACATCCCTTAAAGTGACAGGATCCAAATCTCCAAACGGTTCATCTAAAAGCAGGAATTTAGGTCTTGAAACCAAGATTAACGCAAGCATTACACGTACCTTTTGACCACCGGACAACTCATAAGATTTTCTGTGCAAAATGTCCATGTCCAAATCAAGGCTTTCAAAAATATCCGCCACGGCTTCTTTTGTTGCAGTTTCAGGGAACCTTGGGAACAGATCATCCAAAATATCGGAATCAAGCCCGACTTGCCTTAAACGGTCTCTTGCTTCGGTTTCGGGAAGGTCTGTCAGCAGGTAGAATGAATCCAATAATTCTTCGCTGATGCCTATTTTTTTAGCCCTTTCCTGAGCTTCCTTTACAATATCCGCATTTTTATAACCTAAACGTACGGCCAATTGATTCAATACAGTTGCATAATGGTTCAATGCAAATTCCTGATGCATGAAACCTAGCTTGGACCTTATTTTCATACGGTTCATGCCCGGAATATCAATATCAGCCCATGTACCGTCTTCAAGTTTATATAATACTTCCCCTTCATCAGGATCGTCAAGTCCGCCAAGCATCCTTAAAAGAACGGTTTTACCTGCGCCGCTCGGCCCGATAATGCTTAGGATATTTTCCTTTTGGACCTTGAAGTTTATATCTTCAATCTGTAGAACTTCACCGCCAGTCAATAAATAGAACCTTTTATAGATGTCTTTTGCCTCTATCACATCTTCATCTGTTGCAATGTTTTCAATATCAACAATATCAGCCATATCTTCCATAAATTCATCACAGATTCTATCAGGAGCCCCCTCATCAACGATTTGACCATCTTCAAGAAGGATTACCCTATCTGCCAAGTATTTTTGAACATCAGGCAAGTGAGAAACGACAACAACTGCAATGTTTAACTCCTCATTGATTTTTTTAACTGCATCCAAGATTTCTTGTTTTGTTTTAGGGCATGCCATGGTTGCAGGTTCATCAAGAAGTAAAGCTTTAGGTCTTTTAGCAAGCTGCCTTGCCATGATTAATCTTTGCTTTTCACCACCACTGAGAACGGATGCATAATGGTCTTTTTTATGGGTTAATGAAACAAGCTCTAGGATTTCATCGGCCTCATCACCGAATTCGCTGTCTGCAAGTTCAAAATTGGCATCACCTTCATCATAGTATTCGCGCGCATACAACTTCCTTAAGACATTTTCACGTACTGTGTCAGGCCATAACCCAAAGGACCTTTGAAGGTGGATAGCTGTTTCCTTTTTAAGTTCATTATAGTAATATTGAGAAGAGTCATGTTTGACAGTTACATCACCGACAGTTATGCTTCCTTCATCGATGTGCTCTACACCCCTCATTGCTCTTAAAAGTGTAGTTTTACCGGAACCACTTTTACCCATGATTCCTACTATTTCTCCTTCCTTAACTTCTAGACTGACATTTTTAAGTGCTGTAACCTTTGTTCCATCAGCCAATTCATAATCTTTGCTTACATTTTCAACTTTTATCATTCTTTATGCCCCATTTATACTAATACAAATTTTTATTAATGACAGTATTTATATTTTATATTAATTATAAAAAAATGTGATTTATATGGCTAGTGAAAACAAAATTCAAGAATATCAAAATAGCTTAGAAGAAGAAAAACTTATGATTGAAACTCATTTTGTAAATATTGAAAGAATTTTAAGAGAACCAGAACCAATAGAACAAGAAAAACTAGTTGCACTAATGAATAACTATAACACACTAAATATTCAATACAATCAGTTATGCAGCGACCTTATCAAATTTTATCAGATTTTTAAAGATAAGGAAGAACAGGAAATCAGATTATATAAGACTGACGAACTGGTTGATTTATTACAGAAAAAAATTGATCAAATCGGATAGATTCAATAATTGTAATTTATTACAATCCTGCCTGTAACATTTGTAGTTGAATTTTCAGCTACAACTTCACCATTTCTCAAAAGCTGCACTTTAAATTCTCCTTCACTCCAATCCTCTTTTTGGGCATCAATAGCTACACGGTCCCATGCTGCACAGTCTAATGTAAATTTTTTTGGACCATAACCTGATTCTTTTACAAGATAATTTGGATTGCCCATTTCAGCATACCAACTACCTTCGTAATCAATTACAGCAACATATGGATAAGAAGCAGTTTTGTGAGCACTGCCATCATCAGTAATGACATTCAAAGTTTCATTGTGAGATGGCTGAGTGTTATTATATACCAAAGAGAAGAGTAACAGCGCTATAATAATGATTCCAAGTACAATAACAATTTTCCTAGCAATACCTATATCCCAACTGTTTTTGCGTTTAGTATTATTAATTCGCTTCCCCTGAGTGTCAGTTAGAAGATAGGCACAATTATCACAATATACGGCATCGGATGAATTTTCATATCCGCACCGCGGACATTTCACCATAAATAATAATTCCTTTATTTTCTTATGAAAAGTTTATTAAAATTCTTATATTTAAACTTAATGGAAAATTAGCCATTTTTAATGAAAAATAATTTAATGTTAGTGATAATAATTATAGACATTTTCAGCCGTTTTTTGATTCATGCCGTCTATTTTAGCTAATTCATCAACTGATGCCTTCTTAATGTTTTCAATAGTTCCAAATTCTTTTAAAAGGCCAATCTTTCTTTTTTTACCAATTCCAACGATATCGTCAAGTGAAGAGGCTGAAATATCCTTACTGCGCAGTTTTCTATGATAGGTTATTGCAAAACGATGAGATTCATCCCGTACCTGCTGAAGCAAGTGTAATGCTTTATTATTTTTAGGAATTATGATTGGACGCTTATTGTTTGGAACAAATATCTCTTCAAATTCTTTTGCAAGACCAATAACTGGAATATGAGTTAGATTTAATTTTTCCAAAACTCCGCAAGCCATGCCTAGCTGTCCTTTACCCCCATCAATCACCATCAAGTCTGGCTCGGGATCAGAATCTATTAATTTCAACCTGCGAGTCAATAACTCTTCCATCATTGCAAAATCGTTTGGACCTGGCGTTTCCATCCTGAAATGTTTATACCTTTTTTTGTAAGGCTTTCCATCTACAAAACACACTTTTGAACCAACCGCAAACTTGCCTGAAATATTACTGATATCATATCCCTCAATTACATGAGGCACCTTATCAAGCTTAAGGTATTTTTTAAGCTCAATCAATGAATTTTCCATTGTTTTCTTTTGATGCTTGATGATTTCAGCATTTTTCTTTGCCATTTTAACAAGCCTTAATTTTACACCTTTTTGTGGAACCTTGATTTTTACTTTGTTTCCTCTTAAATCACTTAGCCAGTCCTCGAGCAGATCCTTTTCATCAATGTCTTCATCTAAAAGAATCTGTTTTGGAATATGCCTATTATAACCATAATACTGTTGAATAAAGGAAAACATTATCTCTGATGGAGAATCATATTGGGATCCGCTCATCAAAAAGTCATCACGACCTACAATTTTGCCGTTTCTGATTGGCATTATTATAACTATGACCTCATTTTCGCCTAGAGCGATGGCTATAACATCCTGGTCCAAATCATCGTCAACAAAATCAACAAACTGCTTTTCCATAATGTCTTCAATTGATGAAATCTGGTCTCTGATAACAGCTGCCTTTTCAAATTCTTCATTGTCGGATGCCTCAATCATTTCCTTTTTGAGATTTTTGACAATGGTCGAATATTTGCCCTGGAAAAACAAATCAATCTTGTTAATGATTTCTGCATATTCCTCTTTTGTTATCCTTCCATCACATGGAGCATAACATAAATCAATTTGCGAATTTAGGCAAGGGCCGTTCATATTGCGGCAAGTCCTTATTTTAAACAATGATTTTAAAAATTTAACCGTTTGCTTAACGGAACCTGCATCCGTAAACGGGCCAAAATAGGCCCCATTTTTCGTAATGTTTCTTGTAATGATTAATCTTGGAAACTCCTCATCGGTAATCTTAACATAAGGGTATCTTTTATCGTCTTTTAGCTGAACGTTATATCGTGGGCGATGCTTTTTAATTAATGTGGCTTCTAAAATCAAGGCTTCTTTTTCAGAATTGGTTACAATATACTCCAAACTATCAAAATGACTCATTAAAATTTGAGTTTTTGGCCTGTCAAGTTTTTCACGAAAATAAGATTTAACACGTTTTATTAGGCTTTTGGCTTTGCCAATATAAATTATTGTATCCGTATCATCCTTCATTATATAGACGCCAGGCTTATTTGGCAAATTGTCAGGTGATTTGATTTTAGTTGACATAAAAAAACCTATTTAAGTTCAACAATATCATTGTCAATTTTAACTTTGTTGTTTGCTATCATTAAATCCAAGACGCTATTAATCCTGCTTGCAGTCTTTTTGGAAGTTGATTTGAATCCGAAGTTGCGTGAAGTTTCTTTTGGAATTTGACCTGTAGTCACATCATTTTTGTGAATCAGTACAGTCTCAATGCTTTTAGCTATCTCTTCATCAGAAATTAGATCAATATTAGGTTTGTTTCTTTTTCTAATAACAATATTATTGTTTGAAGCATCATACAGGAAGTCTCCAATCCTAATGATATCTCCTGACTTTTCCGCTTGACTTATTGCATCATTAACACGTTTTTTCAAAGTGGAACCCGCTCTTTTAATATTGCAGGAATCCTTAACCCTGTTGGTTACTTCCTTAACATGAATCGGACCTTCGATATCTACAATTTCATTAATGGATTTGGCCACTTTCTCAATCGGCTGCTTATATAAATCATCGGATGAATATAATCCGATGTCATCAACTTCAACATAATCGATTATTTCATCTTCCATTTTTCTTTTGCCAGGAAGCTTTTGGTCATCAAAAGCCTTCAATTGATTGTCTTTTCTGTGTCTTTCTTTCTCAATTTCTTTGTAATCTTCATTAGCGGTTAAAATTATGTCTTCAAGAGCTTGATCTTTAAGTTCTTCTCTTCTTTTTTGTTCATGAACAGGAACAATAACATCCTTTTCATCTGATATCTCTTTTCTAAGAGCTTCCATCATCATTTCTTTTTCAATTCTTTGCTCTTCTTTTTCAGCGAATGTTAATCCTTCCTCTTTTTCAATGATTTTATCGGAATCATCATCACTAGGCCTATTCAAGTAATCCATAGGATCAAATTCTTCAGTCCTGTCCACTACAGAAACATAATCAATATGGGTAGGATTTTCAATTTCCTTTAAAGATTTATGGATATAGGACATGTCCTTTTTAATTCCTTTAATTGAATCTTTTACGGATTTAGGTTTTTCTTCTTCATAGTAGAAATTATTTTTCCTGAGTTTGCTTCTAACATCATTTGATCCTTGATAGTAGGTTACACCGTCACCTACTACTTCATCGGTGCCTTCTTCCGCATCCGCTTCAGTTGTTTGATTACCTTCAATGATGTCTTCATCAACTTGAGGAGTCTCTTCCTTAACTTCATTATCTAAATCAACATTGTCAAATGATTCATTTTCCTGGGAAACCTCGTTTTGCAATTCATCATCAACGAATTCCTCTTTATAAACTTCCTTTTGCAGTTCCTTGTTATCAAAGACTTCATCAATGAATTCTTCCATCGCCCTATCTACTATATCAGTGGCTTTTTTATGAATTTTCTCATCTCTTCCAAGTGAATCGTCAGTGAAAATATTTAATTCATCACCTTCGGTATAATCCGCTTTTGGAGATGGTCTTTCAAGTTCCTCTTCATATTTTCCAAGAGAATCATCAGTGAAAATATTTAATTCTTCATCATCGTTAACAATTTCGGCTTCAACAACAGAATCGTCGCTAGGCGCCGGTTTAGGCAGCGGAATATCATCTTCTTCCATTATTTCACCTTTAAGTATTTCAATTTCTTCAACATCTAACTTGGATTCTCCAGCCATTACCTCAGAAATGATTGATTTTACATAACTTCCTCGGGACTTATGTTTTGGTTTTTGTTCATGGACCTCATCAACTGGTTCTTGCTTGTCCAATTCATCTTTGAAATCGTATTTCTCACTTTCATCATCCATAACATGCTCCTCATCATGACTATGGTCAACATAGATATAATCATCATCAGAACCTAAATCAACCTTATCGTCAACTGGTTCATCTTGTTCAATTGGCTCGTCCTTAAATTCATATTTTGGATTGTCATCATCCATGACACGTTCATCATCATGGGAATGATCAACATAGATATAATCATCATCAGAACCTAAATCAACCTTATCATCAACATCAGGCTTATCGACAACAACTTCTTCGAATGTCTCTCCTTTATTGGAAGATTTTCCATTATCTTTTTGAGATATCTCATCTGCACTGTGGTCTACAACAATGAAATCATCAATTTCCTCTTCAAATGTTTCTTCTTTAGATGATGTTTTTGGAGTAGTTTCTTTAGTCATTTCCTTATCATCCAAATCAACATCTACACTATTACCGAATTTCGGTGATGGGATATCATCTTCAATATTTTCAGCTTCGCTTTCTAAATCTATTTCAGGCTCTATGACAATTTCTTCTGGTTTTTCAGGGATTTCCTCTTCAATATCATTGATAATGTCATCATTTAAATCAGAATTCTTGCCTAAATCTTTTGCAAATTTAAAGATTGAAGCTGGTTCTTCTTCAAATTCTTCTTCCTCATCGGATTTTAAGAATGATTTTATCTTGTCTGAAATGGATTTTGAAATGCCTTTAACTTCCTCATCGGAATAGTCTTTTTCATTTTCCCATACTTCCGCATTATCTTCCGGAGAAACACCTTCATCAGATTCCCATACTTCAGTATCATCATCAATATTTTGGTCTGCTTCTTCCTCTATGGTAGCTGCGTTACCTTCTTCTGTTTCAACATTGAATTCATCATTAGATTGGGTTGGATTGATTGAATCTGTTGAATCTTTGATCTCCTGTGAAGTTTCAGATGAGACTTCATCAACAGAATCCTCAATGACAAACTCAGAAGGAGTCTCCTCAAAACCAACATCATCAGGAGTCTCAACATTAACAAACTCAGAAGGAGTCTCCTCAAAACCAACATCATCAGGAGTCTCAACATTAACAAACTCAGAAGGAGCTTCC
>NZ_JBGUWC010000070.1:0-5258 GCF_045220775.1 Methanobrevibacter sp. | reverse complement strand
CCATGACAGTATAATCCAGGTATATGGTCTAATTCATCCATAGTCAAACCATATAATTTGTTATTTTCAGCTAGGACAATATATGCTGTGGGATGAGAACCTAAAGATAAGATATATAATTCATAATCTTTGTAGATGTCAAAGCATAATAATTTAAATGTTTCTCCTAGTTTACCTTTATATTCCATTTCTTCAAAGATTTCAGGTTTACTCATAGTTTACCTCCGCATCTTAAAGTGTCACGTATTTTTTTAGCTTCGGTTTTACTCCAGTTATGTTTTTTCATTCGCTCCACGATGATTTGTGCTTCCTCTTCTGTATTGCATAGGATTTTAACTAGTGAAACGTCTTTGTTCTTTTTCTGCACTATCCATCTACGGTAATATTTACTGTAGTAATAGTATCTTGGACTTGCTCTTCTTTTCAGGTTTAATAATCCTTCATGTTTAGCCCATTTGTAGTAACTGTTTTGTGTGGATCTGGAAATGTTTAGTTTATCCATTATCTCCTTGATAGTGTAACCTTTATTATAACACTCCACATACTCATCGTAACAGTCATTACGGTTTCCTTCAATAATATTAAAATTAACCATATTATTCCTCCTTGATTGTTTTTGGTAGAATGTTACGGTAGGCTTTTAATCCGTTGAAGTATGGTTGACGTGCATAGGTGATGAACTGGAATTTTTCACCAGTCACACCATATTTAGGATTGTATCCAAATAAGTTAACATATTCTTTAATGTCATTACGCTCCACTTTCAATTCTCTGAGGCATTCTTTTAATGCACGTGCATCATCAATAGCACGGTGGAATCGGACGTCTTCGAGTTTGTAATGTTCAACCATATTCTCTAATCTGTGCGGGTAACCGGCTCGGTCCTTGAATATGGTTAATGTATCTAACCATTTCACTTTAGATAGTTTGTCCAGGATGTCTTCTTCATCGAAGTATTCTTTTAATAAGTTGTATATGAATAGTAAATCGAATTGAGTGTTATGTGCTACCCATACACTATCCTTTTTGAGGACGGTTATTATTTTAGCAGCAGCATCTTTAGCAGCCACACCCTCGTCTTTTAACATTTCATCAGTAATACCTGTTAATTCAACTATCTTGGATGGTAATTTTTCATCTATTTGGATGAACTCATCATATTCTTCGGTTAATTTTCCATCATCATATACTAGTAATGCTAATTCTATGATATGGTCTTTTCCGGGTTTTACCCCTGTGGTTTCTGTGTCGAAATACACTATCCTCATGCTCAAAGTCCTCTTATATTATTTTTTGTTTTTTAAGTTGCTTTCAGGTATGCTGATTGTTACTACAATAGCTTCCCTTCTCTCTTCAATACAGTTAGCTAATGATATTTTCCAATCCTCTTCTAAAGCTTTTTGATTAGTTTTTATTTTATCTAATACTAGTGGTTCGTTGTCGAAGAATAATTGTACTAGGCCTTGCATACTATAATTGTAATAATGGTGTACATTATCGAATAAGTCATATTTTTTCAGAGCTTCGGTGATGTAATTGTATTTTAATTCACGGAAGTATTCTTGTATTTTTGTTGATGTGCCTTTACTATTATCATATTCCAATTCTAACTGTAATGCATCGTGGAGGCAACTTATTTCTTCAGTTGCCTCCAATAGAGTTATAAAATGGTCAGTAGTACGGGACATTTAAATTATCTCCTTTTTGGTTTGTAATCATCACATACGCTAGCTAAAGGAGATAATGTTCCTTTAGTTTTACTGCATCCTCCTTTCCTGGAGGGATCCTTATCATATTTATAAGTTTGGCAATTGCCACAAATCTCAAGTAACATTAAATTTCACCTCCCCACTATTTTTGCATGACGAATAAGTTTAATTACACGTTCGTTTGGTGCTCGACCACGACTCCATAATCCCATATCTTCCATAACTTCCCCATCCTCAAAATAGAGGTCGAATCTGCGATTATAATAACCTCCTTCACCTTTGGTGAAACTGTCTACTCCGACTTGTCCGTCGCTCCATTGTTGGCCGACCACATGTCTTTCACGATTAGCTAGTACATCGTTTTCCCAGAACTTTTTAGTGTGGCATTCATCACAGTTGAAATCTGCACGTCTACAGTTATCGTTTAATGCACAGTCTTTTATGATGTGCTCTTTAGTACAGTATGGTTCGCCAGTATAAGCGTACTCATAATCATCACATTTTTGACTATGGGTTGTTACTGTCCTGTTATGTTTGGTGCAGGTTCCGAGTAATCCTACACTTTGTTCTCGTCTTAACTCAATATGTTGGAGATAACCATATTTTGACCGGTCATATGTGAAGTTTTTACAGTAATGACAAGAGTCATCTTCATCGGCTCCGAATAATCTTTCGTAACAGGATTTACAGTAGTAAACTAATTCACCTTTCATTTCAACAGCATTGGTGCTGTTGATTCTCTTATTACACTCAGCACAATTAATCATAAATGGTTACTCTCCTTTTTTGTGGAATCTGTCAACATCAGGGTTAATAGCTATTCCAAGTTCAGCACAATGAAGTTGGCCAATGTCGTCAACGTGTTGTACTGTTAGTTCTGTTCCAGGGCTAGGTGCGTGTATGTCATCAACGTGGTCGATGATGATTACAGTTCCTTCAGGGTATTGTTTTCTAATAGCTTTGAGTTCTTCTTTTGATTTAAACATAAGATATGCCTCTAGAATATTGTTTCTTTTTTTTGATTACCACATGTCGTTTCCACTAAAGGTGTTGACATGTACATAGTCATCGTGTTCGGTTACGTCGCATAATCCGTTTTCTTTGAATATTTTAATTGCTTTTTCACGGTTTACTGGTACTTTGTGGATTGTTGGACTTCTGAATCCTAATCCATGTGTGTACTTGATTGGTTTCGGTGTTTCTTCTAAAAATTTAATAGTGCCTTCGCTATCGCATTCATGGTCTCCCATGATGCAGTATATTCTCCTCATATTTTCGCCTCCTCTCTTTCGTTGTTGATTTCTTGGAATGTTTTGCCCATCTGCATTAATTGGTTTAACTGGTTCATGTATTCTTTTACTGCTCGCATGTGTTTGCATTCCACTTTGCGGAAGTGGTATTGCTCGCAGCTACAATAGTAGCCATGATCTATATCGAAGTAGACGTCGTGTATTTCATCGGGTCTACTTTCGCTGCGGACTTCGAAATGAATCATTTCATCGGTACTTTCTACTATGCGTACTGGGCAAACCATTCTTTTAAACTCCATTTAATCTTTTTTTGGCAAATAAAATAAAAATGAATAAAAATAATATTTTTTTTAGTTTCTTCTTGGGATTTTTGTTAATTTGAATGCTTTGGAGTTGTCGAGTTCGATTACTCTGTTGCGGTTGTTGTCGTTTATGTAAAATCCTTCGAAGATTAGTTCGGTTATGTCTTCGAATTTGAATACGGTGTTTTCCATGTATAGTGGGTGGTATTCTAGTTCGTATTCTTTTGGGTTTATGCCGGTTATGGTTTGTGTTACCATGTTGATTACTGCGTCGGTTAGATCTGCTTGGCCATCTTGTGTTTTGATGGTGCATGTTCCGCCTATGCCGATGTAGTTTTTTTCGATGTTTTCTATGTGTTTTGGGTCTTGTTCTATTGGGAGTATTTGGTCGTAGTATACCATATTAATCATCTCATGTTTTTTCTTTGGGTTTTTTTCTTTGGGTAAATATTTTTTTTGGGGAGTTTAACTGTTAACTCCTACAAGTAACTATTAGTTTTCATAGTATATAAATGTTTTGGTACTAACTCTAAACTAACCCTAAAAAAAAGAAATGTATAGAAAAAACAACAAAACAATACTAAACTGTTCACACCCAAAAACAAAAACACCGATGTTTAAAAAAAAGTGTTCAAAAAAACAAACCCTAACCTAAAAACCATTCAAACAAAAAAACAAACCAATTAACCAAACAATATACAATGTCTAAAACCCTAAACAAGACAAAAAAAGCCAAAAACAACACAACACATCTACACCAAACACAAAAACACAACACAAGAAAAAAAGACCACCTAAAATAAACAAAAACACAAACAAAATAAAAGCAAGAAAAAAACAAAACCATAAAAATATAATAGCAAAACCATAGAATAATCAAAGAAAAAAACATCCCTGAAAATCCTATAGCTCATACCATTAATTTCTACATATTAAAAAATTATATTTTACCAATAATTAATATGAAACTTAAAGTATTTAAAACCAACCATCCCCATAGAAAAATCCCCAAAAACTCCACCACTACAGATATTCTACACAATCCAATAGAAATGTATTCAAAACATTAGAAAATCTTCAACAACTTTCATAGCAACAAATTTCTATAATAGCTATTACCCCCATATAGAAAATCCGTGAAAAGTTTATACCAACAAATAAGGTATTCCAAAAAAATAAGGGAATAGAAAATCCATGAAAAGTTTAACCACCTAAATTTTCTATTCACTAAAAATTTTTTAATACAAAATCTTTGAAAACTTTAGCAGCATAAATTTTCTACACTCCTTACTATAGGTTAATAGAAAATCCGTGAAAAGTTTATGTTCACCTTTTTTCTATTCAATCCAATAGAACTCTATTAAAAAGAATAGCTTAATCAGACCAACCTTCATTATCACTATAAATGTATTCCAACAATACATCTGGTAGGTCCTCAAAGGGTATACGATACTCCCTGCAAATCTTCCTTAATCGCATAATAGCTAATAACTTATCAAACAATATATGTCACCAACCCATTAAATCTTTAAACACCAATAACCCCTGACTTTCCGGATATTCCTCAATCACAGATAATAAACATTCAGCAAAATACCGTTTCTCCAAGTTATAAATTCCTTCCTGATGACGGAGCATATTCTTTAATTTAATATTCTCCTTCATCAAAGAATGCTCATCTACAGGCAAATACTTATTCAAACTACGTATATCGTTATTAGCTTGCTTTAACTCATAATCTAAGCTATTAAGTAAGTTACATATTTCTTCAGCTAATATTTTATCTTCAGAGCCAAAGAAACCCGTGTAAGTCATATCCTCCTCATCATAAATCTGTATTAAATCAGGCCCCTCGGAGTTATATGATTCCTGGAATTTAATAGTATACCTTTTAGTCATCAATATCCTCCTTTAGCTGCTTTAACTATTTCATCAGCTAATTCAACATAGTCCTTGCAATTCTCCGCATACCTTGGATCTACAATGTAACGTGATTT
>NZ_JBGUWC010000069.1:0-38066 GCF_045220775.1 Methanobrevibacter sp. | reverse complement strand
CTGGCAGCAGACGAAGCCGATGATTCGGTTCAGGAAGCATTGGCAGACGAAGTTTTAGAGACCAGCGCTGATGATACGGTGCTGTCCGCAAAAAAGGATTCCGGAATGGAAGTCGATTTTGTAACACAGGATGCGGACAAGGAAATTTATCCGATTGACGAAAATACTGACATCCTGGCCGACAATTACAACAATGATTATCTAAGGGTCAGATTTCCAAATCAGGTCACAGGAACCCTGTCCCTCTACATAGACAATAGCCTTATGGCAAACAAGACCATAAGCGCAAAGACCCATTACATGTTTGCAAACGTTGAAAGCTACAATTTGGCAGAAGGAACACACATTTGGGAAATGCAATATTCCGGAGACGCCAACTACAGTGCAGCGTCACTGAACGGAACATTCAATCTGGTCTACAAGAACGACTCAAACATTGATGTAAGCATCGTCAAGCAGGACGATGACGGCAAGATCAACACAATCGATGCCGACAATGACATCTTTGTAAACGACCATGACAGCGATTACTTTATGGTGAAATTCCCTAATAGGGTCAGCGGAACACTATCCCTATACATTGACGGCAAACTCAAGGCAGAAAAGGAGATAACCGCAAAGACCCACTACCTGTTTGTAAACACAAAAAGCTATAACCTGGCCGAAGGAACCCACAGCTGGAAAATAAGATATTCCGGTGACAGCAACTATATGGCAGAAGTCTTGAGCGGAACATTTACATTGAATCCGGCTAACGATTCATTTAACAAGAAAAATTCAAAAATACAGGCCTACATCGTTGGCGTAGGATATTCCAACACCAGCGACGACACATTCGATGTGGCCAGCAAAGAGGAATACTTCAAAGTGAAATTCCCGAAACAGGTAAGCGGAACACTATCCCTATACATTGACGGCAAACTCAAGGCAGAAAAAAAGATTAGCGCAAAAACCCATTACATATACACAAATTCCGACAGCTATAACCTCAATGCCGGAATGCATAAGTGGGAAATAAGATATTCAGGCGATGACGAATACAGCTCCGCATCAGTGAACGGAACATTCAAGGTTACCGTCAACAAGAAAAAGGTTACAATCAAAAAGGCAACTCCAACAATAAGCGTTGCCAAAAACAAAGTGTTCAAGACCAAATTGAAAACCAAAAAATACGCAATTACCTTAAAGGCCAACAATAAGGCGATCAAAAAGGTTTATGTATACCTGACAATAAAAGGCAAAAAATTCAAGAAGACCTTTACTGCAAAGACAAACAACAAGGGAAAGGCAACCTTCAACATTAAGGGACTGACCAAAAAGGGAACCTACACAGCAACCATACAATACAAGGGAAACAAGAACTACAAGGCGCTCAGCAAAAAGCTAACAATCAAAATCACAAAATCAAAATGCAAAATCACAGCCGGAAAAACCACAGTCAGCAGCAAGGTAGAATATAAGATTTTATCAGAAACCGATGCCGACTACAACGGTTTTGTTGACGTATCCGACGCATATGACCTTCTAAACGAATTCAGATCAGAAAAAGGTGTATGGTACTGGGCTGATGAAAACAATACCTCAAAAGAGACTTTCAACACAAACCCATCCAATACCCTCAAACCTCTTGAAAGGGATTCCCTTCTTGAAGAAGGAGCAGAGCTTAGGGCAAAAGAGCTTGTTCAAAAATTCGATCATGACCGTCCTGACGGCAGTGCCTGCTGGACAGCATATCCTGATGAAAATGACGGATATTACACAATCGGAGAAAACATAGCATATGGATATCCTTCATGCAAATCCGTTACTGAAGGATGGAAAGAGACAGATGACCTCTATGACGACCAAGGCCATAGGAGAAATATGCTCTGCACAACCGGCGACTATGTCGGAATCGCAGGATACAAAATAAACGGCATAATCTACTGGGTACAGATTTTTGCAATCGACTGGCATTACTGATGGAAGAATTATTTCTTTCATCATCCCTTTTTTATTTTAATCGTTTACGAAATATGAGTAGAGCTCATCCTTAACTTCTTTTTCTATTTTAAATTTGAAATTAACGATAGGCTGCTCCTTATCGTTGATTGTTCTATATACTTGCCTATAAGTTAGTGGTGTCAACTGGCCGATGTAGTAGAATTCAATGCCCTCGTCATTGTTTTTCTGTATGAACAGCTCCACATCCAAACCATTGTAATTGATTAACGGCTCAAGTTCGGGACTTGATGTTTTCCTGTTGTTTCTGCTCATCCAATTGAAAGTAACCTTGTCAATGAAATGATCTTCGTAGTTGATGGTTTCTGAAATGTCCTCTTTCTTGTTGTATGTTACAAAAATAGGGCAGGTATCATATTTGATTTTGTAACCGCCGATATTCTGGCCGTTCATGAAGCGCTCCCAGTTCAGGAGCCTTAAGACATCCTCCCGGGAGTACTTTTCATACAATTTGAACGGATTTAAGTCATTGTAAACATTATCATACTTGTAAAATCCGTATTTCAGGCTGTCGTCCAAATGGTTCATATATGTTGGATTAACCAAACACCTTTTAAACAGCTCAGAAGCTTCGAATCTGTAATCCTTATTCTCTTTAAGGTTTCTGTAAACATCCTTGTCAAAGTCAAAGAACAGATTTTCAATGTCCAGATCTTCACTGGTTACGAACTGGATTGTGTTTGCCTGATAATCATCATTGGTTTCCTTTCTGTAGAAATTCATGCTCAAGACATTGATTGCACTTTTAATTGAATCGAACTGGTCTTCAAGGCCATATTTATCCTTGAGGTATTTCTCAACTTGATTGATTGTGAAATATCTGTTGTATTTGAGGCAGCTCAATATCACAAGTTCATGCGGCCTTATTCCCTTGATCAGTTTTTTGGAAATGAACCTTAATGTTGCAAGTTCCTCTTCAGTTAATGTGCTTTCATAGTCATTGTCTACATAATCAAGGAATGTATGGTAGCAGTCAAACTTATTATGATTCAGTATAATCTCAGGGTTGAAGTCTCCGTTGATTGCGAAGTCATATAATGAAGGGATGCGACCTAACTTGTATTTTAAATTGTTGTACTTTTCTTTAAATAATGCGACTTTGGAAAATGAGGTGTTGTTGATTGACTCATATATACGCTTTTTAGAAATCTCATCAAAGTTGATTGAAGATGCGCCCGGAATGATCTTGTTTCCTTCAATCAGATATTTCCGGATTCTGTCCTTGTCATAGGATCTGTCCCCTGAAAGGGCAATCGGAATCATGAAATTGTTCCTGTAGTTTCCGATGAAATCAAGGATTACTACAAACTCCTTGTTCTTGTATTTTCTTAAACCTCTTCCCAGCTGCTGGATGAAAATGATCGGGGATTCCGTTGGCCTGACCAGCAGTACCTGATTGATTTCCGGAATGTCCACACCCTCATTGAAGATATCGACTGTGAAGATGTATTCCAATTTGTCAGGATTGTCATCGTTTGTGAGCCTGTCTATCGCTTCCAAACGTTTTTCCTGTGAGTCATCACCGGTAAGCACTACTGAAGGATGGCCTCTTTTTGTAAATTCTTCTGCCAACAGTTGCGCTTCCCGTTTTCTTGAACAAAACACTAACGCTTTGATTCTGTCACCCGAATAACCATAAAACTCAGATTTTTCCAATAGGTAATCAACACGTTCCTTTGAGGCTAATAAATTAAAATCGCTGAAATCATCATCGATTTCGCCTGTGTCAAACTCGACATCGGTGATTCCGAAATAGTGGAATGGACACAATAAATCCTCTTCTAAAGCCTCTTGTAATCTAATTTCATGGGCAATGTTATTGTCAAACAAATCATAGATGTTGAAGCCGTCCGTACGTTCAGGAGATGCTGTCATTCCAAGCCAGAACTCGGGCTCGAAATAGTTGAATATCTTTTGATAGCTCAATGCACCTGCCTTGTGGACCTCATCGATGATGATATAGTCAAAATGATTCTTATCATATCTGGTGTAAACGTCGTCCTTGCTCATTGTCTGGATTGTCGAGAAAAGATATGGCTTTTCATAATCCTTGGAATTTCCAGACAGAAGACCGAATTTATTGTGGTCTTTGAAGATGTTTTTGTAAGCGTCAATGGATTGCTTTGCAATCTGTTCCCTGTGAACCAAAAATAAAAATCTTTTAGGTTCATAATCCTTAACGGCAAATGCCGAAGCGTAAGTCTTACCGGTACCTGTGGCCGATACCAGAATAGCTCTGTTTTCGCCTTGCTTTATAAGATTTCTCAAGTTTTTGATGAAATCCTCCTGCATGATGTTTGGAGTCAAATCCCTGATGTTTTGGTCCTTCAGCTCATCGGTGATTTCTCTAATAACCTTGAAGTTCTTGTTGTCATTGTAGATTTTTTCATACTCCGGCAGAACGTCTTCTAAATCGTCTGCCTGAGACCACAAATCGTTGAATTCCCTTTTGAGTTCACCCAGCATTTCACCTTCCTCTAAAGAGGTGAATTCAACATTCCATTCCTTGTTGACTGAAAGGGCGTTCATGGTGAGATTGGAACTTCCGACAATTCCCCTGTAAATGTCATCCTTTTTGAAAATGTATCCTTTGGTGTGGAAGCCTTCCTTTTCCTGACTGTAAAGCTTGATTTCAAGGTTTTCAAATTCTTGGAGCTTTCTTAATGCCTTGGGTTCTGTGAAATACAGGTAATCTGTGGTGAGGATTTTTCCTTTGATGCCTTTTTCTTTTAGTTGCTTGAACTCTTCCAAGATAGGTACGATTCCGCTGTAGGTGATGAAAGCGGATGAGATGATGAATTCATCACAGCTTTTGAGCTCATCCCTTATGGAATTTATGACCTTGGTGTTTTTGTTGTTGTAGAGAAGTTTGGGTCTAAAATCAGCGCTGGAGCTAAATTCCTCGTTGATGAATGCTGTTCTAGCTCCGTTAATGATGTCTTCCTGGTTCATTTGCCAAGCTCTTCTTTTTCATTTTGTAAATGTATGATTAGATCATTTACTTTATCCAGTTGGATTTGGAAAGTTTCCGCTCTTGGGTTGTCGCCCAGTTTTTCAAGTTTGCTTTCCAGGTTTGTTTTCAGGTTTTGAGCTTCACTTAACCTTTTTTCAATGTTTTCAATGTCTGTTGTGTCCATGTCAATCACTCATAGTTTCCTTCAGGTAGTTTACCGCTTCGATGTCAGCCGGAATCCAGTTCACTTCGTCCAGTTCCTGTTTTGTGAGCCATTTGGCATCGTTGTGCTCGAGAAGCTTTGGGGTTCCTTCTGTAATAATTGCTTCGAAGCAGGACATCTTAAGATAAAAATTAGGATATTGGTATTCCAGGTCTAGGGCGAATTTGGTGGGCTTGATTGTGCAGTCAAGCTCTTCTTTGATTTCTCTAATTAGTGCTTCTTCCTTGCTTTCGTTGGGTTCGATTTTTCCTCCCGGAAACTCCCACATGTTTATGAACTCGCCATAGCCTCTTTTGGTTGCCAGGATTTTGTTGTCTTGTTTTATGATAGCTGCAACGACATTTAAAGTTTTCATGAGTTAACTCCTTTGGTTAAATATTTGGCAGCTTACGTAATAAATGTTATATTCGGTAGATTTAATCAATCAAAAATATCGAAACAATAGACATTATCATCTCGATTATTAGAAATAATATATCTATAACTAATCAACATAAAGTAGATTGATTAGATTTGTCAAAATCCATTAAATTAAAAATCCAATGCATCCAACTTGAAATACAACCTGCTCTCCGTTCAATTGTGACCATTGACTTTAAATTCAAATCATACTCTAACATTATATTAACAATATTATTTTTTGAAATAGAACTATTTGACAAAGAATCCATAAAAATCCTATATAAAATTTCATGTTCTAAAATACATTTACAAATATTTAGATTTCGATCATATTCGTTTAATTCAAAAATATGTCTCCCTTTATCAGATAACTTATAATATACTTTGTTATCCTTTTTGTATTTCTCAAAAACGTGAAAATAGAATCCTGTACTTGTGTACATATTGACAATTCTATTTCCTATTTGATTAGATTGTTTTATATCTTCTTTACTCATATCTTTCTTTAAAAGATTTTGACCAATGAAAATAAAACGATTTAAATCATCAGACTGTGGAAATGGTATGTTAGATGAGTCTTCTATAAATTCAATGTTTTCAACCAAATTCATAACATCTCTTTTATAATTAGGATTATTTGCAATTTTAATTTTTGATGGATCATATACTTCATAATATTCCCCATTTATTTTAATTACGTGAGGCTCATTGATTTCTTTATCCACAAGAAATTCATCATATAATGGCCACCCATCATAGTCTAATTCATCTCTTTTTTTTATAGCTTCTTCTAATGTATCAAATCTGCCAAAAATATATTTACCATTATCAAAAGTACGGGTTACTATGTATTTTTCCTCACTTAGTATAATATATTCTTCGCTTGTCATAAAATCACATTTATTTTAATGATTTTAACGCTTCAGACATCACGTCTTCAAGTTTGGATGGAAGATCGATAGAATTGGAATGATACCATTTGCAGAATTCTTTCATCCCTGCCATAGCATATCCTTGCCAGATGTCAAACATTTTTAGTTTATCATTTAATATATTTATGTCATCAGTCTCTTCAATTGCTAAGATTTGCAATATTTTAATTGGTTCCCCACTTTTTAGAGCACTTTCATATTTTATAAATGTTGCAGGGTCAGTAATCTCTTCACGATCTTTAACCACATATTTGCCAATTAGTACTGTGATAACAAACAATTGAATATTACTTAAACCTAATTGTTTACCTAAATATTGGTATGAATTAGTATTCTCCTCACCAGTATGTTGATAATAACAATCATCGGTGTATATTGTTGTACCTTTATCATCATCACTTACCATATTATTCACCTATTCTCTCTTTGGTAACATCAACAATTGTTGTTTCATCTTTTGTTACAAATTGTAACTCATATTCTTTTCCAACATTGCCCCTGATCTTATCATGGAATTCAGAAGAATTTTCACTATCTAAAAGAAGGAAAATTAATTGATTGCCATCTAACAGTTGAGGCATCACATCAGCAAAATTTTTCCTCAATCTATTGCCCCAACGACCAATTGAAGTATCCATTATTTGAGGAAGTTTGAATTTAGTAGATGAGTTTATTGATGTAATAAATGACAACGCAACAGCTAGTTGAGCACCACTTGATGGATTAATTGAAGTAATTTCTAAACCATCTGTTTCCCTTAAAGAAATATTAAATTTTTCATCAATTAATACTGCATCATATTTATTTCTAGTCCCATCACCATTGTATATTTTTTTAAATTGTTTATTTACGCCTTCTTCAATTGATTTATGAATCTTTCTACCTAATTCTTCTTTTAAAAATTCGCAATGTTTAATAATCTCATCACAAAAATCTATTTTATCAGAAATCTCTTTTTCATCACCAAGATTAATTTTTAATAATTCTAGTTCTCGTTCAATTCTTTGCTTTTCTGGTTCGAATTCTTCAATATTTTTCTGAATAATTCCATTATTTTCTTTAAAACCATCTATTAATTTAGTATTTGTACTTATTTGGCTTCTAATTTTTTTCTCATCATCGATAGCATCCACGAGAGTTTCATATGATTCTTTTTTAGTTTCTAAAGTTTCAGTCCTAGTTTCAATTCGTTCCTCAAAGACATTAACTTTATTCCAATATTTGGAAACATCTTCTTGAAATGAGTTAGGTATTTCATTGAGTATAGCATTAGCATCATTAATTAAATCTTTAACTGTCTTATTAAGTGAGGAATTATTTTCATATTTAACTGCTTTTTTTCGGAGATTGGATAATAATTCAAACGCTAAATCATCTTCATTAAAATCATTACCGCACATACATTTTTTTCTATCTAAAATATATTCAAGGTCTTTAGATGAAATTGAATAAATATGTTCATCATCCATTGAATTTTCATCAATTGAATCATCTTCAATCTTTCTTTTTGTAAATGTTTTTAATAGATCCTGACTTAAAATACGAGAAAAATTACCCAACAAAAATTCTAAATGATTTTTATTCAAATCATTTAACTGTTCTTCATCAAACTTAATATCTTTTTCCAAATTCTCAATTTCTTTTAATAACTCTTCAGGCCCCTCCCCTTCAGGACTTAATGAACGTTTTAAATCATCATTTTCCTCAGTTAGTTCTTTAATTTTCTTTTTATTATCTTCCAATTTTTTAATATCATCTTTATTAGATGAAATTAAATTTTCTTTTTGAGTATTTAAATCAGCTAACTCTTCATTTAATTCATTTAGATCGTCGTTTAAATCATCTTTTTGTATTTGAGTCCTATCAATGACATTTTGAATTAAATTTGACTGAGATAACTTTTCTATTTCTTCTTTAACAATATTAGTATCACCACCAAACCATTCCAACAATCTTTCACCATCAAACAAAAAGTATTCTTGAAGACGATTAGGCAATCTTGTTTCCCTATACCCTTTTGGATCACCTAATGGGATATCATTAGTACCGGATTTTTTATAAACTGTAAAATCATCTTTTCCATCTCTCCGCATTTTTCCATTAGAAGCTTTTTTATAATTTTGTTTTCTATTGAAAAATACATCCCTCCCCTCATTATCTTCCATTACAACTTCAACTTCAACTGTTAAACTTTGACCTTTTTTTAATTCCTTAGCAGCCTCACAATTACATATAGGTTTACTATGTTTTTTATAGTGCTCATCATCACCATATATACACCAAGATATTGCACTTAAAAATGTGGTTTTCCCCAAATCGTTATCTCCTTCTATTATAGTTAGATTCTTTTCACCATAAGCAAAATTTATTATTGGTGGGTCCCTATATGGCCTATAATTTTTCATTTCTAAAGATTTGATAATCATTTTAATCACTATGCTCCTCAACATATTGTGAATATTTGTCTTTTAACTGAGGTTTTTTCTTATCAGTATTCTCATATTCTAAATTCAAAGCATCCAAAATATAATTTTTTTCATTGTTTTTTATTTCCATTTCGTCTAAAATTCCTAAAATTACCGGATTTATATTACTTTTCTTCATAATAACCCCCACTCTTTTAATTTAGGTAAACCCTCTTCGTCAGCATTATCCGAATCAGTAACAAACTCTATTAATCTATCTAATTCGGAATCAAAAAAGTTATTCAATTTTGAATCATCATTATCAGAAACTACAACTAAATCGTAAATATATGCTTTTTCTTTGCCTGGTGATCTCCTCAAAACCCTACCTCTTCTTTGAATATATTCTGCAGGATTAGATGAACTAGACATAATGATAACTTTATCTGTTGATGGAACATCAACTCCTTCATTTAAACATCTAATTGCTACCAATGATTTATATTCACCTTTATCAAATCCTTCCAACAACTTTTTTCTAAATTTTAAATTTTCTTTATATGTAAATTTTGATTTTGGATTAATATTCTTTTCATTTAAAATTTCTAATACTCTTTTTATTTGTTTATGAGAACAAAATATTATTAAATGATCAATTGGTTTTTCCATACTATCTAATATTTCACCCAATATCCTATATTTGTCCTCAGCATTATTTGCTTTACTTTTATTTTTAGATTCTTCTTCAGTAAGATTTACTTTTTTTGGAAAATAACAATATGGTGTCAAAAACGGTTCTCTTTTAGGTCCATGTCTCCTATGCAATGCATCTTTAATAGTGAATTCATAAACTTCTCTTCCAAAATAATTTATTATCCTTTGAGTACCTTCATAATCCATATGTTTTCTAGGAGTTGCACTTAAACCTAATCTATAATCATATTCATCAAGTAATCCTTTGCTATATCCTGCAGACCCTACATGATGAACTTCATCAACAATTAATAATAATTTTCTATTTAATTTATTTTTATTAATAGAATTAATTTTAGAAATAAAATCAATATCAGAAAATGTTTTATGAGTTGTTAAAATAATTTGTGGTTTTTTAAAATCAACATTACTATTTAATTTCTTATTAAGTCTATCGAAATCAGAACCCCATTTTGAATTAACACCATAAAATTCATATGTTTTACCTAAATCCATAGCAAGTACTTCATCTTTCCATTGCTCCACCAAATGAATGTAAGGGCATGCAATTACTGTAAGAACTTCCTCCTCTTTTAAAACTTTTTTTAAACAACTTAATGAAGTGAATGTTTTACCTGTACCTGTAGCCATTGCTAAAATTCCACTTTTGCCATGTGCAAACCAAGAATCAATTGCATCAAGTTGATATGAATAAGGAGTTTTTACTTCTTTTTTCTTATAAGGTGGATTTTCTAATTGCTTAATTTTTACAATAGTTCTTTCAAGTTCTACTTTATCTTTTGGAGCATTTTTTATTAAAAAATCTATTGATTCATCAGGAACATTATATACTTTTAGATTATCATTAGTGTCATTCCAAAAATCTTCAAAAGCAGAAATATTAGACGGAATATGTACATCATTCTCCCAACTTTTACATGTGGTTAAATTTTCTGAATTTTTTGCCCAACCCCTTGCACTCTCATTTACTGAACCCACAAAAACTATACAATTATCTTCAGAGTCATACATGATTCCTAATTTAGGATGATAAATATTATCTGGCACATATTTCCCATCTATATAATTTAAACCTATTTTCACCTCGAGAATTCCATTTGCAATCATCCAACCTAAAACTTTTGTATAATTCCAAATTAATTCATCTTCTAAATTTTCATACTCATCTAAAAAATTTTTATTAATTAAGTCTTTGAATTGTTCAGGATTTGAGATTGACTTCCAATCTTCTTCACTCAATTGAACGCCACATAACAATCTCATATGCCCATTATTTTCTATTAAGTTAGCCATTCCTTTTGCAGCCACTGATAAACTTCCAGAACTAAAATATCCCGCAAGTCTATCATATCTAACAGATTCTGTGAGGACTAAATTATAAAAACATTCAACCAAATCAGTATTTGCAGAAAAATAATTTGGTTCGATTAAATGATCAATATCTTTTAATGACATCCCAACCCCATATCATAAATATTTAATATTTAAACTTACATTAACCACAAAGTTATCACTAATAATATTATGCATATTTTTTTAATATATATCTTACTAAAATATTCTTAATTTGGCTAATTACATATAATATTCAATTTTTAATCAAATGTGCAAAAAATAAAAAAGAAATAAAGAAATAAAAACTTTTAAAAGGTTTTTAAAATAGGAATTGGGAATGATCTGATCCTTAATAGATCTAAATAAAATAGATCATAAGGATCTTAATATTTATAAAAAATACTAAAGACTTATACAAATTTCATAGCGAGATCATTTTTATTATCAAAAATAAAAAGATCAAATGATAGATCAATTAAAATAAATAACTTATAATAAAATTAAAAAATAAATATCAATCACAACCATCAATGAAATAAAATTATACAAAAATACAATATAACTTAAAAAATATGAAATTATTTCAACATGTAAAATTGATCCAATTTTGTAAATTACTAAAAAAAATAAGAAAAAAACTTAAAATGTTTAAACTAGTAAAATAAATATCATTATAACCACACTATATGAGAATGATTATATGAATTTTACTGACTGGATTACTGATGATATAAAAAATGTTCTACTTGTAGAACCTAACTTTCCAATTCCAAACAAAAGTAGAAATCATTCTAATTTTTTACCAATCGGTCTTTTAAAGATAGCTGCATATCTAAAAACTAGAAACATTAATGTTGAATTAATACGTTTTGAAGAAAACAAAGATGAAGATTATGGTCAAACAACATTAATTCCAACTGAAAAAGATGAATTTAAACCAGATTTAATTTGTGTAACTTCCATTTTCACATATTGGTCAAAATATGTGAAAAATGCTGTTTTTTATTACAAAAATAAATTTAAAGATATTCCTATATTAGTTGGAGGAGTTTATGCATCTTTAATGCCAGATCACTGCAAAAAATACACCAAATGCGATGATGTTATCCAAGGCCCCATTCCTGAAGCTGAAAATCTAATTCCCGATTATAGTCTCGTAGATGTGGATTACCAAATAATACACACAAGCAGAGGATGCATTCGTAAATGTGGATTCTGCGGAACATATATCATTGAACCAGAGTGGGCATGTAAAAAATCAATAAAAGATGAAATTATTAAGAAAAAATTAATATTTTATGATAATAATTTACTAGCTAACCAGTATATAGAAGATATTCTTAATGAATTAATAGAGTTAAAAAAAGAGAAGAAAATAAGTTACTTAGAATCACAATCAGGTTTTGATGGAAGAATACTTCGAAAAAAACCTTATCTTGCTAAAATGTTAAAAGATGCGGGTTTTAAAAATCCAAAAATAGCTTGGGATTATGGAATAAAACAAGCCCCAAAAATTAAAGAACAAATTGATTTACTTATTGATGTAGGTTTTACGGCTAAAGAAATATCCGTTTTTATGATTTATAATTATGAACCCAATTATGAAGAAATGGAAGAAAAAAGAGTGAAATGTGCAGAATGGGGAGTTCAAATAACTGATTGTCGTTATCGTCCATTAGATGCGGAAGATGATAATTATAGCTCTTATAAAAAAAACCAAACCTCTGAAGATTATTATATTCATGAAGAATGTGGATGGACAGATGCAAAAGTAAGAAAATTCAGAAGAAATATTCGTCGCCATAACATCTGTATGAGACATGGAGTGGATTATCATTCTACAATTCTTGAAAGAAAACAAATTCCCCAAGAAGCTGCTAAAAGATATCGAGAAATGAAATTTAAAGAAATTAAAGAAAAATATTCAAAGGAGTTACCAGATGCATGGTGTCCTTTAGATTTCCATCCTGCTGATGAACAAGATTATTTTAGAATAAAAAAAAGATGAAATGAAAAGATTAACAAACTACTCTGAATCTTCAGCAATATCATTAGCTATAACGTCATCATAGAATTCAAACATTTCCATTTCCATATCATTTAAAAGTTCATCGGAATCTTCAATATAATCCTGTTCCAATAATTTTATTCCAGTTTTAGCATATTCTTCACTGATTCTAAAATATTCATTTTCATCAGAAAGAACGTCCATACTTCCAGTTTCATCAACAGCAATAACCATCATAAGATCTTTAACTGGGGAGTTTCTAAGTGTTTCACTTCTCACCCTACCAGTTGCACCTTTTCCTAATTCCGTACGTCTTCCTTCCTTTTTACCATAAATCAAAGCTACAGCAAATAAATCTGTTATGCTCAAATTATTAAAAATACCTGAACTAGCCCTTAATCTATCATAAATTTGTTTATCCTCATCATCATAAATGATTCTTCTTCCTTCAGCCATCTAAATCACCTTAACTAAGCGGATTTTCAACAATTACAGATTCTTTACCCTCATCGGAGTTAGACCATTCAATAGTATATTCTTTTCCGATGTAATCAAATAAAATATTTCTAAATTCATCAGTATATTCACTACCAGTTACAAGCAATACAGTTTGTTTGTTTTCAACCAAATGAGGTAAAAATGTAGCAATATTTTTTCTTATTTCTACACCAATAGGTCCTAAAAGGGTATCCATTATAATAGGTAACTCAAATCCGGAGTATTTATGCAATGCATACATGAAACAAAGCCCTAAACTTATTTTTTCCCCATCAGATAAATCACCTGGCCTTTCTTCGAATCCGGTTTTGTTCTTAATGAAAACTTCATAGTTGTCATTGATACGAATATCTACAAATTCGTTCTTCTTCCAAAGAATCTTATCAAATTTGTCTTTAGTGAATTCCTGAATATCATTACGGATATTATCAGACATCTCGTGATATACATTTTTGGCAACAATAATCAACTCATCGCATA
Source organism: Methanobrevibacter sp. (assembly GCF_045220775.1). Taxonomy (GTDB): domain Archaea; phylum Methanobacteriota; class Methanobacteria; order Methanobacteriales; family Methanobacteriaceae; genus Methanocatella. The sequence goes on along the minus strand of NZ_JBGUWC010000069.1, from coordinate 24,115 downwards.
AAGCGATTTTTTGTCTGATTTCATCACATTCAACAGATAACTTTTCTTCTGTTGCCCTTTGTTGTTTCCAATATCCTAATTGTTTTTTATACTCAGGTATTTGTTTATTAACAGTGATTATTGCATTCTTAAACCTTTTTTGCTGATTTTCATAGTCAGTCAATTCTGCATTCAACTTTTGAATCTCTTCATAAGGATTTGCATCCAATTTTGCTTTAATAGTTTGTCTTTCAGCAACTAGCTCTTCTTTTTGATCAATCAAATTCTTAATATTTCTATAGCGATTAATGAAATCCTCTTTAAAATTAGTTGAATCGAGCAAAATATTACGCTTAACATTTGCTAAAGCAACTGTGACTTCTTCAGATTTATCAGTGATAGGTTTAGTTAACTCCAATAATTTTTCAAGGTGTTGCCTATGCTCATTATCTTCTGTTAAATCTGCGCCACAAATACATATTCCATCATCCAGCAAATCTTGGATGAAACTTCTTTTATATTTTGGAGGAATATATCCTTTTTTCCGATATTGTTCTCCTAACTCTTCAAATTGTTTAGCATAATTATAAGCTAAAACATAAGGATATTTTTTTAATACTTTATTTATTCTAGCTTGAATTAAACCGTTTTTATCATATAATCTGCTATTAAGGGATTTTATCTCCTTATTTAAATATTGATATCTTTCCATATCTTGTTCAACATCATATGCCTTTTTAGCACGTAATTTTTCTGTAATTTCATCAATTTTGGTTTCAGCAATTTTAAGATTATCTTCATATGACACCAAATCTTTTTCGGCTTTTTCCAACTCATTTTCATAATACAAAACTTTTGACTCTGCTTTACCTAACTCCGGAGCTTTTTTCTTTAATTCATGAATGTATTTTTCTTTAACTTTAGGTAAATTTTTAGAAGCATTATTTAAAAGATTTAAATGAGATAAAACCTTAACAGATTCCTTAATATTATTGTTACTATTTTCTTGGAAATATTCACTTAAACGAGCACCATCAAAAAAGAAGTAATCTTCAATTTCTTGTGGAATCTTACGGTCTCTAGTATATACATCATTTTCTTCAACGGTTATATTACCATTATTATCTTCTTTAATAACTTGAAAATCACTACTATTTATCGCTGGGATTAACTTATTTCCTCTCTTAATATAATTTCGTGACCTTTTAAATGCCAAATATTTGCCCTCATCAGTAAAGTCAATTTGAACAGAAACTTGAATTGTGTCGCCATCTGATGCAATGAATGCTGTTTTATTATTGCATAAATCCATTGCAGCTTCATCACCATAATCGTGGATTTCTTCACCATATAAACACCAACTTAAAGCATTTAACAATGTAGTTTTACCTGCGCCGTTTGTCCCTTGAATAATGGTGAAATTTTTATCAGTTTCGTTGGAAAATTCTATTTCAGCATGGCGATACTGACGATAATTATTTATAATCACTTTATCCAATATCATTTTTATCGCTCCAAATATCTTTCTATTATCCTATTATAATCAGCTGAATACTGGGCATAATTCTCGTTATACCTTTCTAATTCCAAATACAAAATTTCTTTCAGACATCTTTTGATTTTATCGTCATATTCCAAATTATCAATATATTCTTCAATTTCAGGATTAACTTTTACTGCCACATAATTACCTCCATCAAGTACTATAATAATATTTATCTAAAATTTCCAAACAGTCTAATGAATTAATAGCCAGTTCTGCAAATTCTTTATACCTGTTTATTTCTTTTTTCATAATTTTTGACCCGTTTTCAGTTTTATCTTTTGGGAATACTAGGAAATCATAAATTGTCGCATACTCTTTACCTGGAGCATTTCTTAAAATACGACCCCTTCTTTGAACATGTTCCCTTGGATTTGAAGTGCTTGACAAAATTATAGCATTTTCGGCAACAGGAACATCTACACCTTCATCTAAACATTTAATAGCAACCAATGCCCTATAATTACCCTTTTCAAAATTCCGTAAAATCAATTCTCTTTGAGAATACAATTCTTTCATAGTTTTACCAGAAGATTCCTTATGTGTAAATCTATGTTGTGGAATAATATTTTCCTCATTCAAAATTTCTTGAACCCTATCAATTTGCCTATCAGAACAATAAACAATCAATTTATCAATATCCTCATGCTCTTTTAATAAATCCCTAAAAGCCGAATATTTTTCTTCAGCATTATTAATTATTTTTTGGCGTTCATTGCATAAAGCAGACAACGAAATTTTTTCGTTGTTGTTCTTTTTACGTGCAATAGCCTGTGCAATTTTTTGACTTAACTCCCTATATCTAGAGTATTCTTCACTATTTAAATCAACAACGATAGGATAATAATAATATGGAGTCAAATAATGTTTTCCAGTGTCTGGATTAATTTCTGTTAATGCTCTTTTTATATCAAATTCAAAAACAACATCACCAAAATAATCATAAATAGCTTGTGTTCCTTCTTCATCAAACCATCTTTTTGGGGTTGCGCTTAAGCCTAATCTATAATCATAATCCTCAATCAATGCATTGAGTCTTTGGGAAGATCCCATTCCATGAACCTCATCAACAATAAGTAACTTATCAGATTTAATTTTTTTAATCTTTTCAATAAAAAAATCAGAAGATACTGTATTATGAGTTGTCATTATCACTACTTTATCTTCCAATCCCATGTAAAAATCACGAGATAATGCGCGTATTTTGGTTTTCCAACCTTTCTCTTTACTTGAAGCTTTCAATATTTTTCCGCTATGGACATTTTCCACATCTTTAATCCATTGGTCAATTAAATGCAATTGAGGGCATGCAATGACTGTAACTAATTTATCTTTAGTACTGGACAACTGTTTAAAAGCGGATAATGAAGTTATTGTCTTACCGGTACCTGTTGCCATTTCAAATAATCCTCTGCAATCATGAGCAAACCAAGAATCAATAGCTTCATCCTGATAATCCCTTAAGTTGATAACTCTTCTAGTTTTTCTAGATATAACTACCAATTCTTTTCTGGATACTGGTGCAAATTCAATGAGCTCTTCTCTAACAGCAGACGGCAAATCAATAACCCTTGTTCTTTCAGTAATCCCATTCCAATAATCAAAAAAAGTTTCTAAATCTGAAGAAACATACTTTTCCTCACCAGAGTCCCATGATTTAAAAACCTTGAATTCTTCAATGTTATATAACCAGCCAGCTGCAGTTTCGTTATCTGATCCGCTGAATGAAACAAAATTATTTTCATTATCTTTCAGAACACCAACTTTAGAATGAAAAATGCCATTTTTATCTTTAGGTATTGCAATTTTTATTTCTAGAAATCCGTTAGCTAACATCCATCCTAATGCTTTAACATGATTTTTAATAAATTCATCTTCAATACTATGCAAATCATCGATGAATAAATTTTGAATATAATCTACAGAGTCTTGATTCGTATTTTCAATAATTTCATAATCCTCTTTAGTTAATTGTGCATTACACAATAACTTCATCTTTCCCCCATTAAGTATGAAATCAGCAATCCCTCTTGCGGCAATAGCTAATGAAGAAGAAGAAAAATAGCCTGACATCCTATAATATTCAACAGAATTTGATAAAACAGGGATATAAAATTCATTAACTAAATCATCTTTATCTGAATCATATTTAAACTTGATATCTACATCTTTTAACAAAATAATCGACCCTGTTAAATTGTATAAAAGTGAAAAATTGATGTCACTATGAAATATTGATACAATAATATAATTTGTAGTTAAATATATATAACAGTTTTTAAATGTTTGCAAAAAAAGAAAAAAAAGGAATAAAACTATTAAATTAGCTTTAATTCTTCTTCTTTAACGAATAATGGACGAGTAAAATCTATAGTTTCAAATTTAACAATAAAAGAATCTTTTTCTTCAAAAAATCCTTGAATAACCCCAATATGGCCTTTTAAAGGTCCGGAAATTAATTGAACTCTGTCCCCTTCACTAAATGCTAAATCAAAATCCCCTTTAGGTTCAGTTTCAATACCATAATACTCATTTTTAGCAGCAATAGCTTCCTCTTCAGTATCATAATACCCTAATTTTTTAAACCCTCCACGTTTCCTTTTGACTTTAACAACCCATTGTCCAGATCGTTCATGGAAAGAAATAATAGCATCGGATTCATCTTTAACAAATTTCTTTGGCTTAATTTTATCACGAGTTTCCTTCTGTTTTTTAAGATAATAATCCCTAGCAATAACCGCTTCTTCTTCAGTATCATAAAAACCAATTATTTTAGAACCTGCGGGACCTTTCATCTTAGGATACCATTGGTTACGTTTTACACTGAAAAAGATAAATTCATGTTTTGATTTTTTATATTTAACTTCTTCTGGTTTAATAGGCTTTTTATCACGAAGATTATCAATTTCACCCATTTCTTTTAAATAATGTGTTGCATAATTATTAGCATCAACTATATTTGCAAAAAATTTTTTAATGATTGATTTACCATTTCTAAATAAATTAACTTCCCATTTATTATTTTTTGAATTGAATATTACTTGAACCAAATCAGAATAATCGCCAATATTTACAAAACCCTCTGAAAACATTAAATTTTTATAAAGGGATTCATCAAGAAGGTCAGTATTAGAACCATATATTCTAAAAAAATTATTTAATGTTTTAACATCTGCTAAAAAAATACCCTTTGATCCTAGAATGATTAAATTTTCATTTAACAAATTAGAAATTACAATATTCAATTTTAACTCATCAAATCCTGCACTCAATAAAATTTCCCTATTCAATTTTTCTGATGGGGCTGTATAATCCAACAATTGATTAAGATCATTGACTAACTCAACTTTTTTAACACAATCATCGCATTTATCACCATAATTGTATTTTTTCAATTCCTTGCCACATATAGAACAGTAATTAATTTCCTCGTCTTCTTCATCATCATCAGGACCCAAATATTCGTCCAATTTAGAAGATTTAATATTGGAAGTTTTAAAATTAGATTCATCAAAATTTGAATCGTCATCCAAGATATCTTGTTCGTTCATATATTTCTCTAGTTCAGAACTATATGCAGATTCCTTTGAATTTTTATTGCTTACCATTTAAAACACCTTCCAATAATTATAACTCAAGCACTATTATTAACTATTATTACATGAGATATAAATATTTTAAATACAAAACTTCACTTCCAAAATGTCGTGTTAATTAGCTGGTAATTTTCTAACGATTCTTTAAGTTCATATTATACTGAAGATATGGTCAGTTCCATAATATTCCCCCCCCAATAATGACTAATCATTCTTTACAAATCCAAAGCAATTTCCCCAAACTGGAAAAATTTTATCAACATGATTAAATATTTATTGAATTAAATATATGATTAGGTTGATAATCATGAAAAAAATTAAGGGAATAATGTTTATCATATTATTGATTATGCTGGTCGGAGCAGTATCCGCCAGCGAGGACGTCAATGAAACCATTAGCGTCCCCGACGATAATATGGAACTTCAAAATGATGTTTCAGACACGTTAAGTGTTGAAGATGATGCTTCATTGAGTATTGCAGATAATGATGCTCAATTAAGCGCTGAAGACAATAGTGAAAGCACTTTGAAAGTTGAAAATGAAGATAAATTAGCCAAAGATTCTGATGAGGTTCTTTCATCTCCAGGCTATGTGTCCGGCCCTGCAATATCCACCAGTGATATCACAGGCAATGCTGGAGAATACATAACCCTGAAAGCCACTGTTACAGACGGTTTTGGCAATCCTATTAAAACCACAGTTGAATTCTTTTTCAATGGCAATACCTACACAACCACATCCAATTCAAACGGTGTTGCTTCCGTGACCGTTAAATGTCCAAGCAGTGAAGTTTGGGATACTTCAAGTAAAAAAAGTGGAAAAATCCTTACCAAAAAAACATATTACAAAAAATATTATGCATGTGAAGTAACAGCATATGGTGAAGATTCATCTTGGAATTTGGATAGTTTTCAGGTAATTTCCAAAAAGCCTACCGTCGTCAAAAAGTACAAGATCATCAAAAAGAAAGTGACACGTACAATAAAAATCAAGAAGGGCGTGAGGACCTACAAGAAAGGCAAGTATGCCATTGCTACCTACAAGCATAAGGGCGGATACGGCACAGTTCTGGAAACTGCAGCGGGAAAAATAAACTCCGGCTTCATCAAGTTCTTCATCAAACACCATTACAAGAAGAACGGAAAATGGAAATGGGACAAATGGAGAAAAATCCCTAAGGACTATTCTGATGAATTCACCTACGGCTCTGCAGTAAAACTGGACAAAATCAAAGTAAGATACACTCAAGTGACTTACAAAAGAATCAAATAGCGGTACTCAACAATAGGGTACCCAAATTCTCTTTTTTTTAGATTGATGCTTGCGCTGCCAGCGAAAGCGCATTGAAAATAAGTTCGAATAAACATTTTAAAAAAAATGAATGGAATATGGAAATCATTTGCAATGCCCATATTCCATTGAGTAATCTAAATGACTATGAATAAATCATTCGAATTTAACCGAAGCCCCCATCTCCTTAACAAGATTCAAATCCTCTCCGATGATGAATATCATCCTGTTTCCGTTTGATATTCCTACAACCGGATAGGTTGCCCAGTCCTCGTCAACGGCTTCAAATAAGGTCATGTTCTCATCAGAACCCCTATGGTAAAGGTCATAGCCCGGATATAACAGTTCAAAAATCACATCAAAATAGTCTGATGATTGGTTTTCAAAAAGAAACTGTGCGTTGAGATAGGTGATTTCCAACTTGTCACCCATATATGCCACTATCACATCATCCGTTGCGTTTTCACTGCCGATTACGGAGCTGTTTGTAAAATTTGCCCCTTTAGGCACATCCATTGAAAAGTAGCCGTCAAAATCACGATTTTCAAAATCAGCGGCGCTGACGCTTCCTATCAGGATAAAAACCAAAGCCAATAAAATCCATTTCCTGTCCATATCAACACCCCAATTAAATAATCCAGATAATTATTATTATGGTTAAGATATTATAAATCATTATCCAAAAATGTGAAGAATATCTTACGAATATTATTTGCAGGAATATTCACTTCTTTTTTATATTAAATCTCTTTAAATCGTGCATAACTAATTCAAAATTGCTTTTATTTAATAAAATTGCTTTTACTTTGTAGAATTGGTGTAAAACGAAAGATAAATATTTATTTTAGAAATACATAACAATAAGTATTGACTAAAAGGTAAACCCCATATAAATACCCAAAATAGTGAACTGGTTACAAATTGTAACCGTTTTAAAAACACCTGCTTAATATTAAAGTCGAATTATTATCTGAAATTTTTACAATTAAAATCAAATATTAAAATATCCATGTAACAACGATTAAATATCATGAAATTGATTTAAAAAGCTTAAATTGAGTTTAAAAAAACAAATAATAACCATCTAAACAAATATTAGATGTGATAAAAATGAAAAATGAAACAAAACTTAGCAAATTTCAAAAAGAGATGGAACCTGCAAAGGAGATATATACGAAAGAACTAGAGAACTTTGCAAAAAAATACGATTCAATAGGCAAGATGAGCTTAAGAGAAGAACCCGATATCGACACGATGGATTATATCTACTCATTTGAAAAACTGAATGGGACAACAACAGAAGAACTAGATCAGATATTATTAGAAATCTATGACCACATGGAAGAATTCTCAAAACAAAACGGAATAAATAGGTTTAGCCAAAACGCAATAATCTGGTTATAGCAACAGGTGATAACGTGGATATTACAAAATACCCCCAATACGAGCTACAACTATTAACTTTAAACTTATTAAATCTAAAATCGCAAATAGTGCCTGAAAACTGTGATGAAAGATGTGTGAATTCGACAATAATCAGTAGAGCTTACTTTAGTTCATATCTATTATGTGAACTATGGTTAGACTATGAAAAACAATTCAAAACAGTTAAAACATGGGAATTCGATGAAGATGAAGAAATAATAAGCGAACATAAACAAGTAAGAAATGCATTATATAACTATGGTGAGAAAAAAATCAAAACGGAATTAAGCAATAGCTTCACTTAGAAGAAAAGCAGATTACGAGCCATTCATAGATATAACACCTACTGAAGTTCAAGATGCCATCTCACATATGAAAAAAATCTTTAACAATCTAACATTCCAATAGAAAAAATAATTTTTTTTTAAACCTTTAAAAAATACAAACTAAAAGCAATAGTTACTTGAAATTACATCACCACCCCCGATTATTTAAAAAAAATATACTAAAATTGTTTCTTATAAAAAACCATTTTGCAAGCGAATCTAAAGAATCATATATTATTTAGATTAAATGTAAGAAGTTTTTAACAACTACTTTGAACTTAACATATAATATTCAAACAACACCAAGTGATAAAATTGGAAAAAAACTATAAAAATAATTCCAAAAACCCAAATGAAAAAGACCAATACTGCCCGAATTGTGGTGAACCCCTTCCAGAGGATGCCAAATATTGCAGAAACTGCGGATTTAAAATAAAACCCAAAAAAGAAAGTTTTTTTAAAAAGAACAGCACCCCAATCATGTTCGTGGCAATCGTCTTGATTATGGCAGCCATTGCCGTCACAGCATTTTCATTCGTTGACAATTCCGACACTCAAACCATCAATGTCGGCACAATCAACTTTAAAATACCGTCTGAGTTTAAGGAAAACCCTTCGTTTTTTTCAGTTGAAGACGACAGCGGTATCATAACCATTTCCAAAGCCTGGGAAAGTTCAGCCGACATAATCAAGATTACCGTAATGTATTCGAACGGGACTTATGTCGATGCCAACAGGGTCAATGATCAAATTGGAGGTCATAAGGAAAGTCTGTTAGGCCATAGCGGATTTTTTCATGAAAGCCATGACACATATTCATTCTCATTCGTGAAAAACAATATGCTGGTTACAATATACACTAGCGACATTGCACTGTTTGATGAGATTGAAGTGCTCTAAATCACATCTGCTGAAGTCCATAGAAAAAAAGAAAAATTAAGATTCTATTTGGTCTTATACCAAACCTGAACCTTATAAGGAGTATATCCTTTAATCAAACTAGTAGAAATGTGGCCTCCGCCGTTTCCCTTAACTGTTTTGGTTTTAACTTTGCCCTTTTTGTTTTTGAAGAAGAATTTCGCTTTCATAAGCTTTGTGTGATGAGGCTCAATATCCCCATTAAGGCCGTTTCCGATATACCATGCGGTCACTCCAGTTCCCTTATCGAACTGCATGTTTCCCTTATACTCCACATAACCTGCTATTGCATCACCATTTTTAAATTTTGTAGCTTTCGGTCCCCACAATACGCCAGGCTTGAAGTTGTAAACCTTAACGGTGACTGTTTTGGTGGCGGAAGCTTTCTTTGCAATGCCTGCAAGTGCAAAGCCATCGCCTTGTGCACATACTCCCCCAATAACTAAAAAAGCACTGAATAAGATTAAAAGTATAATTATATTTTTCCGATTGAAAATCATTTTATTCATATTTAATACTTTAATCAAAATACTATAAATATAGACAACATTGCCATTTAGAAATTATAAGTGAAAAATTGATGTGAAAAAAAATCAACACTTTAAAAAAAAATAGCTTAAAATTCCTTAAAAATTTTAAAAATATCTTCTGCAATTTTAAATGCAGAATTTATGGATGTGAAATCCCAAGTTTGATAATAATGTGAAGATTTGCTCGGAATCTTTAGTTTATAATCTGCTTGATGTCTCAATCTTTTTTAAAGAATCAGATTCTGATAAATCAGTTCATTAATTTCTTTATTAAAAGGACCATTAAATCTAATATAATTCGCCAATCTCCTATGCTCTCCTTTCGGCCAAGAGTGATATGGTGTATGTTTCTTTAACCATTCCCTTAAAAATAGGAATACCGCATAGTAAATTCTCATGTATATGTTTCGATTAACTGCAGATTCCGTCGAATTTAAATCTTTTTTAATTTCTTCTAATTCACAAGCAAAATCAAAAAATTCGATGGGTTCAACATCCCCAAAATCATTTTTCTTCCTTTTCAACAAAATCACCGTCAACTGTCAAAATAAAATCAACACACAAATTTTCATCATAAACAATGCCACATGATTCACAAAAATCCCAAATATCTCTTAAGATATTCAAATACAATTCATTTCTCTGTTTTACGGATAAATCAGCGGCATAACGAATATAATACTGAATCCTAGGATTGCCTTCTTCATCAAAATTATCCTGAAAACAGTAAGTCAAACAGGGATACTTTGGAATCACATTTGATTTTAAAAACACATATATTGAATTATATGGTTCAGGATTTTGAACAATGATTTCATTAAAATCTCTCAAGATATTCTCACCTCCTTTAAATGATTAATTAAGATTTTTAAAGTGCTGCAAAGCATATATGTGAAAATATGTATTTATGACACCTTATTTAAAATTTACTTTGATTTAACATCAATATTACGAAGTTAAAGCAATAATATTGAGTTAAAGCAATTTCAAATCAATAATCAAATAACCAATATTAAATAACACCATGACCAAAATATCAACTAGGTGAAAACAAATGAATTCTAAAACATTAATCATTGCTGCTATCGCTCTTATCGTCATCATTTTTGGAGGAATAATGCTGACACAGGACTCCGCCCCAAAGGAGGAAAACATCACAGCATATGATGTTCCCCTAAAGAGTGCAGATTTCAGCTATTTCGAAATCAAGACTCCTGAAAATTCAAACTTTACAGTCAAAAATGCGGTGAACGAAACATCAAAGGGAATGGTCTACTGGAAAAATACCGGCAACTACTCCAAGGAAGTTGAAGGAATAATCATCGACAAAAACCTCACAGACCAGCTGATTCACGAAAACATGAATCTTTTGACCAACGATTCCAAAACAAAAGTCTATGAGTCAAACGGCGTTTATCAGATTGTCAAAACCGAAAACGACACAGACATCATCATTACAGGATCCGATTTGCATGTCCTGAATGAAATGATTACATCAGCGAAAATCAAGGATACCAAAAACATCACAAGCCCAAAACCTGTAAACGAAACCCCTGTTGAAAAGGTAATAGACAAAAACAAGGAAGTCAAAAAGGCAAATAAAAATAACACAGCCAAAAAGAAAGTGGAAACAACCAAACAATCCGATAAAACAAAAGACACAACCAAAAAGATAGAAACTACAAAAGATACAAGCAAAAAGGTGGAAACCACTAAAGATACAACCAAAAAAGCAGAATCCAGTTCACTTAAAAAGACCAAAGGCCAAATCTATGTTGGCGGAGGTATTTTCAAAACAGGTTCTGGACTTAACGACAAGACAAATGCCAAAATCTATATCGAGGGAGGAAATCCCGGCGAATCAGTCATTATTAAAATTAAATATTATCGTGACGGCAACAGTTTAAATAAGGGAAATATGGTTACTAAAACCATCCAAGATGATGGATATATTAGCATAAACAGTGCTGATGCATATAAATATTATCCTGATAAAGCCCATATCGAATTATATGACCTTGACGGCAATCTGCAACACACACAAACAGTAACCCTAAATCCTGATAGTAGTACTCAGTATTTCTAGAGTACACTATCCTTTTTTAATTTTCTTCCCCTTCATCGTATGTAGGATTTCCATCTTCATCATAAACAGGCTCTATCTCCTTACCATTTTCATCGTAATAGGTGTCTTCACTACTTTCATCAGAAGAACTGCTGCTTGATGAGCTGGAATGTGAAGATTGGCTATGAGATTGTGATGGACTTGATTGAGCTGGAGTGCTGCTACTGCTACTTGTATCCTCAACGACGATGGAAGTGTCAGTTTCATTATCCGTATCCTCTTCAACGACCCCTTTAGCAATTACCAATTTTCCGGAAGCACTACTTGCAGTATAGTTTTCATCCCCATCAAATGTTACATTGACATCGTATTTGCCGGCTTTAACCTTTTCCAACTTAACGTTGGCAACACCATTGACATATGTCTTAGCTGATTTTTCAAATACCACTTTGCCTTTAGAGTTTGTAACAGTAACATGAATTTCCTTATCTTTCAAAGCCACACCATCTTCATTGGATAATTTGACATCCAAAGTGCCGTTTTCTTCGATGGTGCCATTGCCAAGAATGTCCAGATTACTGTTACCGGCATCTCCAGCAGATGAAGAAAGAACAAATGCTCCAAAAATTGCCACAATAAAAACAATCACTCCAAGGATAACCATCATTTTTTTATCCATATAATCACCGTTAATATTGTATTGTGATTTGATAGATATAAATTATTAAGTTTAAAAAAAGAAAAAAAATAGAATAATTAAATTATCCTATTATGAAATCAGCAATTACGTCTTCGTCATTTGCAGAAATAACAACTAATTTATCGTCTTTTGCATAATTAAATACTTTATAAATGCCGTCAGTAGTTAAATAACCACTTACATTGTTAATGGTTTCAGCTTCTCCACCAACGCTTTGTGCAATTTCATCTGTTACTTTGTATTCGCCATAGTCAGCAACAAGAAGGGCAACAATTGTGTCGTTGTTTTCATAGAGTTTACCATTGGTTATGTAGGTAATTCCACCTTGTTGATTTGTTTGATTGTCAGTTGCATGAGCCGGATCTTCTGTAAAACCTGCTGGGATATTGAAATCAATTCCATCAATTGTGACTGTTTCATTTTCAGCAGCATCCTCATCTCCACTTAAAATAGAACCTAAATCAAATGCAGATACTGATCCTATTGCCATAATCGCAATCAAAACTAAAGATAGTCCTAATATTATTTTTCTATTCATATACAATCCCCCATAATAGAGTGATTAATAATCTGTCATTCGATAAAAATAAATTTATTGTTTTGATTTTGAGCCGGTTAAAGAAGTTAATCCTTTCCCATTATTCCCATTATTAAAGACAGGTCATTTGATTTGATAACAACCAGATATTCGCCTTCCTTATAACTAAAGGTATAGCTTGTGGAGTTTTTATCAACCAGATATCCCTTTACAGACCCGACCATTGTCTTTCCGGCTTTGGTTTTATTAGTGGAGTTCACTTTTTTAATCGTGCCGTTTTTCTCAACCGTGATTTTTAATTTGTCTTTTCCATCTTTAAAAAGTAAAAAATCATCCCCACTATCCTTCAGATCGTAATCTGTTGGAACAGTAAAGTTGATTCCATGCAATGTGTAATTTTCAACTTCCCTGAATGCAAAATTGCCTTCAGTTGGAATGTATGCTTCGGCACACACGAAACCGACCAATGCAAAAAGGAGCAATACTGCAATGACATACTTGAATTTCATATTTAACAATATCATGTCTAGATATAAAATACTTTTCTAAAAATCAAGTGAAAAACAAGCAGTTTTAGGCATGTAAAAATAAGTAAATGTATAAATAATAGCTTAAATCATAATACTATTTGTAACACACTCCCGTGTTACACTAAAAAAATTATTTTTAGTTTAAGTCTAAGGGATTTATCCCTTTAGGCTTATTAGAGTTTTAGAAAAATTAGACTATCACTTGAGCAAGTCTTGTTTCGTTGGTTACGCCGATTATGATTCCATTGTCTTCTTGAACATATCCAAAGTATGTCAAATTGCCTTCAGTGTAATTCCAGCCTTCATGACCATTGATTTCAGTCTTTGAAGCACCATCCTTGTATAATTCATCAAGTGACATTCCCATCCAATCAGATACGACAGTAATTACAATCTCACCGCCATATTCATTGATGTAGAAACATGTTTTTCCTTGAGATCCCAATTCATCGAAATCCTGACTGTCCTTTGATTCGTTGAATCCCAAAGGAATCGAAAATTCAATACCTTCAAAGGTTATTTTAGTTGAATTGTTAAAATCATCAGCATTTTCACTTGCACAAACCGATGCCATTAAAATGAAAATTATCAAACCCGCCAAAATCATATGCTTAAAATTCATGTTTTACCTCACATTAACAAATATATATTTAATATAAAATAACATTAACTATTATAGATGTGATATAATGAGTGAATTTTTTAAATTTGAGGATACCACAAGAGACATTCCATACTACAGACACAATCCTAAACTGTCAAAAACCGCCTGGATTGTCCTGTTGCTGAGCATACCTATTTCATTTATTGTTTACATGATTGCGGGCATTGAATCAGAGATGGCAGGCAGCATATTATTTGTCTTAATAATGCTGGTGCCGCTGATGTACTATTCAGACTGGGATTTTTCATTGATATTCCATAAACCGACAAAAGGTGAAATAAAGCTTGCGGTAATGCTTTTTATCGGCTATATGATTTATGCAATCGCCGTAGGTGAAGTGTTAGAATTAATCGGTCAGGCCTCAACAGCAACCGGAGATTATTTGGGCGTGACCTGGGAGATGCTGTTTGCATTGGTATTTTCAATGCTCGGTGAAGAGCTTGTGAAATTCATTCCACTCATGTTTTTCATGAGATTTGTCTTCAAATATACAAACAACCGTAAATTGGCGATTGTCGTTTCAGCGGCAATAGTCCTGATCTTTTTCGGACTGCTTCACTATGATGCGGAAGTGACTCCTATTCTATCCGTGCTTCTCATTCAGGGATTGGGATCCATATTCGAGGTTTACGGTTACATAAAAACGAAAAACATGTTTGTTCCTTACTTATGCCATCTGCTGACGGACGGATTTATATTTTTAATGATGCTTATAGGACTAGCTTAAGGTGATTAGATGCAAAATGAAGCTTTAGCAAACGGAATACTCTCATTCATAATACCTGGATTGGGCCAGGCACTGCATGGAAATTCAAAAAAGGGAATCATGCTATTCATAGGAATGCTCGTGATTCATGCAGCGGCCTATTATTTGGCAAACAACGCCATCGGAAGCGTTATTTCAACAGCGTATCATCTGTATGCGGGATATGATGCATACATCAATTATTGAAATTCCCAAAGCGCTTTCAAAACCTGACTCAGCGGCCAAGTGAAGATTTGGAAATTTCATCTCCACTAACTTTTTTGCCAAAATCTTAAAAAAACTAACTAATTTAATTTCTGAATATAGCTATTGTAAAATCAATGTTTTAGTTTATGCTAACACTATCACTATATTAAATATGTAATCAATAATTGATGTAGCAATTCACCAAACCATCATTTAAATTAAAGCTAAAATCAATTATTGAGCATGTAAATTCTGAGGGAATTTTTAATAATAAAAAAAGCATGAATGAAAAATCATTCACCTGAAGGTTTGAGTTTTGTTAAAACAACTGCAACCACCAATACGGAAACAATGATGATTGAATCAATCATTATCTCAAAGCTTTTTGCGGTTGTAAACAGTTGGAAAATTCCGACAGCCCACATGATAATCAATACAACAGGGAGCAGGTATTTGATTACGAATGTCCATGTCTTTCCAACCTTAAATGTGGAATGTTCGTTTAATGCAGGAAGGAAATGTTCCACACCATAGAACCATGCAAATATTATGCATTGAACGCCGATTAAAAGCAATATGCCGAATTCATTGACAAATGTGTCGATTATACCAACAAGGTAGCTGCTGATTCCGGATGTCAAAAGTACGGAAAATGCACAGCCTATAATGCACAGTACGGTAGCCGCCCTTTTACGGGACCATCCCAATTTTTCACTGGTAGAACTCAACATCGGCTCGAAAAATCCGAGTGCAGATGTGATTCCTGCAAACAGAATAGCAAGGAAAAGCAACGGAGCCAAAATACGGCCGATAGGTCCCATAATGTTGAAAATCATTGGGAAAACAATGAATACCAATCCGGTACCCTCGGTAATCAGCTGAACCATTGGGGTTCCGTTTGTAAATGACATGAATCCGAGAATAGAAAATACTCCGAATGCGGTACATATCTCAAATAAGGAGTTTGAACATACTACAATCAAAACATTATCGATTAATTTTGCGTTTTCAGGCAGATAGCTTGCATATGTAAGTGCAATAGCTTGACCCATACTCAATGAAAAGATAATCTGTGCAAACGCCGCAAGCCAAATGTCTACATTAAGCAACATGCTCCAATCAGGAGTCAGGAGCGTTGAGATTCCAATATCTGCACCCGGCAATGTCAAAGCATAAGCGATTATTATTGCCATTATGACAAACAAGGCAGGAATGAGGATTTTGGAAACTTTACCGATACCCTCATCAACATTCTTGTGGGAAATGACCCATAAAATAACCCATAAAATCAAAACACCGACAGTGGTTGGAATTAAAAGAAAACTGGCGTCGGCAAGGTTTGAACTTCCTCCGACAGTATTTACAAAGTAAGCTGCGGTATCTGTTCCCCAATTGAATGTGAAACTGCTTAACAGATAGACCAAATCCCAACTTAAGATTACCATGTAATATATTGTAACAACAAATACAAACAAAACCAAAATCCAAGCAATCAGCTCAAACTCCGGTTTGATATCCTTCAAAATCTTTGAAAAGGATTCCTTGAATGAAAATCCCACACCATATTCCAAAATTAAAAATGGGATTCCCATAATGGCTATTGCCGTAAAGTAAGGGATGAAAAATGATCCCCCACCATTAGAATAAAGCACATAACTGAAACGCCATATGTTTCCCAAACCGACTGCCGCTCCAATCATAGCAAAAATAAATGATAATGATGAATCCCATTGCGCTCGTTCAGACATAATATACAATTTATAAAATGTTATATAATAAACTTTACAAATTAAATTGTGATGAATGTATTTGACAAATTTATAATGGGTGATACTGCAAGCATCAACTGGTGTTTTGAAAACAGGCACTTCATCAACCGCCTGCAGGATAACGGAATATCAAAGCAGTATGTCGTGGACTGCGTCATGAACGAAGAGCCAATAAGCTGGGAGTGTGTTGAAGGAAACACCTATGCTGCCGTTTTTGAAGCGCCGGAAAATAAGGATTATAAGGAAATCAGGGTTTTGATGGCATGCAGCGGAAACTCCATTGATCTTGTAACCATAATGAGAAACAATGAAACAACAACCAGTCGCCAAAACAGACAGTACCAGTCCGATAAAAGGAAAAATCTGGAAAAAAAGAGATTAAAAGCCTTGTCAAAAAGAAAATGGTAAGTGAAAAAAATCACTTAAACCTTTTTAAAATTCAAATAATGAGTCAATCCTATCCTGAATAGAATTGAACCTGTTGCGCCACCGGCTTTTCCTGCCCTTGCGTCTTTCAAAAGCTGTGAATGTGACAATTTCTTAGTGTTTTCTTCAGAATGGTATGTCTGAATGCCGGCCCAGATTACTGCGCTTTTTGATTGGGTATTATATTTTTTAACGATGCTGGTAATCCAGGAAGTCTTTTTGTTGAAATTGCCTTTATAAACCATCGGCACGATTACATCAAGGTATTTGCCCATTGTAGGAATGTCCTGACCATACCAATAAATCATCATTTCCGGCTCAGGCATTACGGCAGCAGAAACTATGCAATTCGGCTTAGATTTATGTATTGTAACGCTGGCCTTTTTAACGAAATAATTGATGGCCTTTGTAGATGTCTTGTATAAATGGGCTGTTCCTCCAAACCTTACATAATCAAAGTGGATTCCATCCACGCCCTTAATTTTTGAATATTTTTTAGCTTCTGCGATTTTTTTGTTTAAAAACGAATATTTGATGGATCCGTCCTTATTGACTGGCCTGACCCACTTTCCGCCATTATAACATACCTGTATCCATAAATGGACTTTCATGCCGTACTTATGTGCTTTTTTAATCCAGGATACAACAGCAGGTTTGCCGTATACTGAAATTGAATGGACATGCAGGAATATGTGCTTGGTTCCCAATTTAGAAAGCTTTTTAAGATTGACGCTCTTCATGTGTGAAGACCAAACCCAATATCCATTTCCTTTAGCGATAGGTGCTTTCACCTTAATTTTATAAGAGCCGCTGGAGGACAAATAAGGGGCATTTTTGGCAAAGGAATATTTGACCTTATAAGTTCCTTTCTTTAACTTTAAATAGACTTCAGCATAGCCATTTTTATTAGTTTTGGCTGTATATGTTTTTCCGTTGACTGTAAATGTAACCACTTGGTTTTTGACCGCATTGCCATTCTCGTCCAGTAGCCTAACAATGAATGCATTTTTTAATCCCTGACGATAGTTTATGTTTTTATCCGCCACTTTAATTGTTGTTTTTGATGGAGCTTTAATTGTTATTTTAGCACTTCCACTGCAAGAGGTCGTATTTTCATCTCCAGCATATGAAAAGACAGCATTATAATTTCCTTTATTGAGCTTAACATTTAAAGTTGCTTTACCTTTCTCATTTGTAGTTTTTTTGTATAAGACATTGTTGACTGTAATATTGACATCCTTAAAAGCCAACGCTTGATTTCCTGCAGTTAGGCTAACTACAATCTCGGTTGAAAATGATTCATATCCTACAACATTCGAAGCAGATATTGAGGAATCTTGCTTGGTGGTTTCATTAGCTACCTCTCCGGATGAATCACCTGTCTCCTGATCATCATTTGAAGAATCATCAGCATTGACTTCCTCGATTGGAATATTGTCTCCATCATCCATCAGTTCGATTGCATCAGTTGCATTGTCATCTGCTGATACAAAAGAAATTGACATCAATGCCAGAACAACAATCAGGCCAATAATCAATTCTCTTTTCATTTTACACCTCATACATTATTGAAGTTAATATAATTTAATAAACCGTATCTAAACAGCATTACACCTCTTGCTCCTCCCATTGAAGCAGAGTATGCATCGTTCATCAAAGATGAAGAAGAGCGCTTGGTTAACTTTGAATCGGAGCTATATGACTGAAGTCCAACCCAAATTTTGGCTCCCTTAGATTTTTTGACAAACGCTTTAGTTACTTTCGTAATCCATGTATTGCCTGCTTTATAATTGCCCTTATATTCCATAGGAACAATAACATCAAGATATTTGCTCATTGTTGGAATGTCCTGACCATAATAATGCTTCATTGAACTCGGTTCAGGCATTACGGCAGCAGAAACTATTAGATTTGAGTTAATTTTATGAACCGCTTTGGAAGCATGCTTTGTAAAGTAATTGATAGCTTTTACACCATTACTGTACTTGTAAGCGGTTCCAGGATATCTTAAATAATCAAAATGAATTCCGGATATTCCCTTGACTTTAGCGTATTTTTTAGCAAGTTTTATTTTTGAATTAATTAGCTTGTAGTTGATTTTCTTATTTTTAACAGGATTATACCATTTTCCACCCTGATAGAATACCTGCATCCAAATATGGACTTTAATGCCTTTGTCATTGGCTTTTGCAACAAATTTTTCAACATCGCTTTGTCCCCACAATTCCAATGCCTTGAAATTGAGGAAAATATGTTTTGTTCCATATTTTTTAAGGGTGTTGAGATTTACCTTTTTCATGTCAGCGCCAAAAAGCCATATTCCATTTTGGCGTGTTTGTCTTGGTTTGACTTTAATTGTGTATGTTTTTGACACTTTTTTATATAAGGAAGTCTTGCCGGAATATACCTTCAGCTTATAAGTCCCCTTCTTCATTTTAATCTTTAAAGTGGCAATGCCCTTGCTGTTGGTATACCTGACGTATTTCTTGCCTTTGATTGTGAATGTGACTTTTTTATTCTTAAGCAGATTTCCTCTTGCATCGGACAGTTTAATTTTAAATAATCCGGAAGTTTTATGCCTATACACTACAGAATTTACCTTGGTTATCTTTTTCGGCATTCCCTTAATGCAAGTTACTTTGGATTTGCCGCTTGCTTTTTTGACATTGTCTTCGCCGGCATATGAATACTTGATAGTGTAAACTCCTTTTTTAAGCCCAATAGAAATGCTGGCTTGTCCTTTTGAGTTGGTTTTTTTAGTATAGTCTACGCCATTGATTGTGAAGATTACCTCACGGTCAGCCATCGGCATGCCGTCGATAGTTAATGTGGCGACAAAGGTATTTTTAAATCCTGTATAAGCCACATAATTTGAAGCTTTAATCACTGGAGTTTTGGTATTTGTAATAACTATTTTAGTTGAATCTTCGCAGGAAACATATCCATCTTCCTTAAAGCTATATTTAACTGTATATGACCCCTTATTAAGATTCAAGAGCAAATTTGCATCTCCATAACTGGTTGTTTGGACAGTGGATGTTTGACCATTAACCGTGAATTCAACATCTTTATCGGCTAAGGGAGTGTCATTGTCGCCCAATAGCTTCACACAAAATGTGGAATTCGGCGCATAATAAGTTGTTGTAACCTCACTAAAGGAAGCGTTCTTAAGGGCTTCTGTCTGCCCTTCAGTTTCTCCTTGACTTGAGCTATCACAGACAACATCCTCTTCTGCAATCTCATTTTGATTTAAGGTATCAATTTCAATGTTTTCCTCGACGCTTTCATAAATGTTATCATCAGTTGAATTTAAATCCTGTGCATTTGCACTGGATGCTGCCAGCAAAAGCAGCAGAAACATTAAAATTAATGCTAAATAGTTTATCTTAATGCTAATCACCTGTTAAATTAAAACTTAACTTGCCTACACCATTATCTACTTCCAATTCATCAGTCTTAGGATACATGTTATTCAATAAGGAATTGCCGCTTTCCTCATCCATATACTGCGGCAGGTAATTTGAGATATAAATCGGATAAACGGTGCATTCACCGGTATCGCCTACCAAATCTATTTGGACAAAGTAAGCGGAGTGGGTTGCCGGATTTGACTGGTCGAATATGAAGTTACCCAAACTGTAGAATATCGGTTTGCCGTTATACATCTCAATTCCTTGAGTTACATGAGGGTGAGATCCGATTACGACATCAGCACCATAATCTATTAGCTCATGCGCTATCCTGACCTGGTCCTCATTTGGGGAATTTGAATATTCGTTTCCAAAGTGCAGGTAAGCAACAATTAAATCTGAATCATTATTTTCGCCGATTTGCTTTTGGGCATCCTCTGAATCATATGCGGAATATCCTGGAGATGATCCGTTAGCGTAAGGCATCACATCATATGAATATTCGGCAAAGTTGTTTGAATCCATGTAATTGAGTATAGTGATTTTTCTGCCGTTGATGTCCTGGACTACTGCCTGATGAGCCTCATCCTCTGTCTCGCCGGCACCGATTGGAGTGATTCCTGCATCTTTAAGATAGGATATTGTATCCTTCATTCCGGTTATCCCATAATCGAAAGCATGGTTATTGGCAAGAGATGCTACAGTATTGTTGTTTCCCTTAGCAAGAGGGACATAACTTGGGTCGCATTTTAGCGGAACATCACCCTTTAATGCATCGCCTGAGTAGGTGGCCGCATTTTCAAAGTTAATCAGCAACAGGTCAACATTTGAAGTTACATTGCTGACTCCTGCAAAAGGGGATGAATCCATGCTTAAAACGTTTGGCATGTTACGGGCAAACATCACATCTCCTGTAACTGCAATGGAAACGTTTTCCTTATTTTCAAAAATGCTTGGAGAATCTTGTGAGCTGTTAAATGTTACATTAATGGCTAAAAAAGCCAAACATGCCAGAATTATTGCAATTATTAAAAGCTTTCTCCTAAAATACATCGTCTATTCCTCTGCGGTTGCTGCTTCTTCATCTTCGCTGAACAATTGATTCAGCATCCATTCGGCATCATATTCCATGATATCGTCATATCCCTGACCCATACCTAGGAACATGATAGGCTTTTTAATTACATAACCGATGGAAAGTGAAGCTCCTCCTTTACTGTCCGCATCGGCCTTAGTTAGAATAACGCCATCAATGTCAATGGCTTCGTTGAATTTTTTAGCCTGTTCGGTTGCGTCATTGCCTGTCAATGCATCACCTACAAATATGACCAAATCAGGATTGGAAACCCTTTTGATCTTTTTCATTTCATCCATAAGATTTGTATTGGTCTGCATTCTTCCTGCAGTATCGATTAAAACCAATTCCTTTCCTTGAGCCTTTGCATGCTCTACGGCATCATATGCAACGGCTGCAGGGTCTGATCCTTTTTGGTGCTTGATAATCTTAACTCCCACATTATCGGCATGATATGTAACCTGTTCAATTGCTCCAGCCCTGAATGTATCTGAAGCTGCAATTACAGGAGTGTAACCTTTTTTAAGGTAATAATTAGCTAACTTGCCGATGGTTGTTGTTTTACCAGTACCATTGATTCCCACAAACATCACGACCAATGGCTCTCCTTCGGCCTTTTTGGCTTCAATCATTTCGGTCATGGATTTTCCCGGAATGTCAATGATTTCCGCCACTGCATTTCTGAGTGCAAGGAAAGTGTATTCTGTAATGTCATTGCTTCTTTTGATTTTCTTGCCTACAAGGTCATCCTTTACACTTTCAACAACCGCATTTGCAACTTCCATTGCAACGTCGCCCTGTAAAAGTTCCATTTCAAGTTCAAATAGTATATCCTCAACGTGGTCTTCTGAAATGGTTTTTTCACGAACAAAAGAGAACAGCCCTCCTTTAGCTTCACCATCGGCAGAAATATCTTCTTTCTTATCTTTATTCCTGCTCCAGAAGTGAGATTTTTCTTCACTTTCTTCTTCGCCAGACTCTTCATCCTCAGAAGCCTCATCAACTTCATCCTCTTTTTTGGAACCGCCTCTGAACCTAGACAAGAAACCGGAACCTTCCTCTTTTTCCTCTTCAGCAATCTCTTCAACAGGTTCCTGTTCAACTGTTTCCTCATCTTCAACAAGTTCTTCAACAGGCTCCTCTTCGATTTCCTCTTGAGCTTCAGGAAGTAGATTTGATTCGTCTTCTTCAGGTTCTTCCTCTTTTTTCTTACCAAATGAGAAAAATGAAAATCTCTTACCTGATTCCTCTTGAAGATTATCCTCTTTTTCAGCTTCTTCAATAAGCTCCTCTTCTAGTTTTTCACTTGTACGTGAAAATTTCTTTTTTAATGATTCAAACAAAATTAACCCAACCTTTTAGTTTAGTTAAAAATTTAATTATTAATATTATGTTTTTCATTTTATTTAAAAAGAGTCAAAAAAAGCAAGTAAAATATAAAAAAAATAGAAAAAAAGAAAAAATTGTAAAGTATCTATCTTGTCTGGGTCATATTGCCTTGAGCTGCAGCTGCAATTTGCTCAGCTTGAGCTTGAAGATTTGCTACAATGTCACTGCATTGCTGTAAGTTAGCTAACATTTTATCTAAGCTATCTTTTAAGCTTTCTTTTTGCCCTTCTAAGATATCGCGAGCACCATCAGCATCTTTTTTAACGGCAAGACCTGCACCAATACTTACAATAATTTCATCAGTACTTTTAAGTTCTCCTTTAATGAAGGAACCTGCACCGACAGGTACGAATGCTTCAACGGATTCTTTACCTTCAATGTCCTCTAAAGTAGTAAATAATGCATCCACTTCGGCCATGGAAGCTCTGATTAATTCAATTTGTTGTTGAATTAATTCCGCTTGTTGTCCGTATGCATTCATTTCATTAAGAATACTGTTTAATCTTTGCTGATCTTCCATAGTTACACCTTCGACGTGCCTATAAAATTTCTTTTACAATTGGGTCTAAAACATCTTCAGGAGCAATTTCTTCGATTTCAGCAATAGAAATTTGATTCCTGGTAATACCATGTTTACTTCCGAAACGTTCGTAGATTTTCTCTTCGATTTCAGCTTCACTGGTAGCTTTGAATTCTTTAGTAAACTTATGATATTCATCGCCCATTACAAAAGTACCTTTAACTCTGTAAATTTTTGTTATCATATATAATCCCTCAAGATCTATTAATTAAAAATCATCATCCAAAAAGCCTAATGCTTCTTCAACTCTAGCCATTTCAGGACCTGTACTGTCTTTAGCAACTATCGCTCCATTTGAATTAGCAATGGAACAAGCACCTACTAAAGCAATACCTCTTCCAACAGTACCAATATCCCCTTCAACACCGAATACTTCTTGAGCAAACTTAATTTCAGATTTGACAGCTTT
>NZ_JBGUWC010000068.1:0-1741 GCF_045220775.1 Methanobrevibacter sp. | reverse complement strand
AGTGATTTGGAAGACCCTTCCGGTTTTACACCAGGAAATAATCCTCATCCTCCGAATGATATTATGATTGGTTATGCCAGATTATATAATAAAGGCAAATCTGATGATGAGTTGGATTGTTTTTATTTTGAATATGATTTGGAGGGTTGGCATCGTGTGATATGTCATGCGTGTTTGTTAAGGGCGAAGTATGGTTCGGGTAATTGTCAGGATAATGGGGAGTATTTTTATTGTCTAAGGAATCCTGAATTTGTGAAGTCACGTCAGAAAAGGATTGATAAATATTATGGTAAAAAAGAGAAGAAGACGGTTCAAGTTAAGTTAATATGATAAGGAGTATATATATGTTTTTGTGGTAAGAGTTAGTATTGAAGGGTTATCTCTAAATCATGTTATAAATTAAATTTTTTTTTTAAATTGATGGTTTTTTGGTGTTAAAATAATAATGGTGTGGGTTTGGAGGTAATCCTTTAATTTGTTAATTATTGTGCAGGGGTTGCATAGCTTGGTATTGCGCTCGACTGCTAATCGAGTGATGGTTAAACATTCGGGGGTTCAAATCCCTCCCCTTGCGTTCATGTTTTTTTTCAGGAAATCTTTATATATGAGTATTTACATATATTATTATGTAATATGATTCCTTTTTTTAAGGAAGGTCATATTACTCTTATTAAATAATTTCGTATGTTAAAGAGCCACATTCTCCTTTGGGAGGATGTGGCTTTTTTTTATTTTTTTTTAAATTTATAACCATAACATTTATATATTAGTTTTTACAAACTTATATTCAAGAATACAAAAGTATTCACAAAAAACCCAAAGAAAAATGAGATGATTACAATGGCATACAACGAAACATTAAAAACCCAATACCAAATCATGACTGCTGAACACAAAACCGAAAACGGCTACATCCCAAACATACCAGAACTAATAGCCGAAGCACCATGCCCAGAAATGGCTGAAGCATGGCAAAGCGTAGCAGACCTAATCGAAAAATGCAAAAACACCAACCACCCATTCGCATTCACCTTCAGAACCGTATACACACACCAAAAAAGAGACGGCACATACACCATATACCAACACGGAATGCCAACAGACTGGACCATCAGCGAATGCGAAGCTGACTTATTCGAATGGATAGAAAAAGTGGAATTACCACAAATGGGAGGTCATTAAGATGAACTCCCCTAAAACAATCACTGGAACAAAATTCAACTACGGCTGCATTCTATATGAAACCGACAAATGGATCGTAGAGTTACTTGAAAAAATCAATAGTGAAATAGCTGACCACTTCCACCAGGCATTACATAGCAAAACCTGCTTTGATATCCTTGACTTAGACGATGACGCTGAGGAGGCTCATTGCATATTGGAATTTAATAGGCGTACTGGTGAAGATGAGGACGAAGCTATTAATACTGTTAAAGGAATTTTGGATGAAACTCCTGGTGTGGATTATAGTTTTGATGATTATCCTAATATTGATGAGGATAGTTGTAGTGGCTACAGTTATTCTTTTAATATTTGTAAAAATTAATATTTTTTCTTTTTTTCTTATTTTAGGGTCATGGGACAAGGTTTATATACTAAGTGGAGCTTATAGACAAATAGGAATACAAAAGTATTCACTTACCCAAAGGAGAAACCCGAATATGAAACTAGAAAAATTCGCACAAGAAGTAAGAAACTCAACCGAGTTAATAGTAATCGAACAACCAGGCCAACTCAGAAT
>NZ_JBGUWC010000067.1:0-2125 GCF_045220775.1 Methanobrevibacter sp. | reverse complement strand
TTGACCGACTATTATCACTTTGCTTTTCGCTCGGGTTACGGCTGTGTACAGCAAATTCCTTTTCAGCATGATGAAGAAACTTTTCATTATGGGCATAATTACCGTTTTGTACTCGGACCCTTGACTTTTGTGTATTGTAATTGAGTAAGCAAGCGTGATATTGCTCATATCCTCAATATCATACCAGATTGTATCATGTTTTCCATCAAACTTGATACCGCACAACAATTCTTCATCTTCGTCTTTTTCTATGCTGACAATAATTCCCGTTTCACCGTTGGAAACAAATTCATTGTTTTTCGTCTGCATAACCCTGTCACCCTGACGGAATACCGTAGTTTTTACTTTCATTTCGAGCTTATCCGGTGCAGGCGGATTTATTTTCTGTTGGATAACTTTGTTATATTCATTGACGCAGTTCAGTCCTTTTGATTTTATCGAACAAAAACAGATAATATATTTTTTCAAAAATAAATCTTACTCCAAAATATAGCTTTCAGAGTAAGATTTGTCTTTAATAAAGATATGATATGTTCTCCTTGCTAATATGTGTACTTGTTCCATCCATATACTCAATAGACACATCAATTAATTTACAGTATTTAATCGAATAATTGTACCAAACACATTCCCAACACGTATTTATCAAAGCGGTAGGAAGTTCCATAGGCATTTCCAGTTCATCATAATTGGTTGGTCTATTTTCCCATCTTTCTTTCGCTTGTTCATATTCAAGTTGGTTATTTGAATAGCACCCCGAATCCACTGGTCCTGTAAATTGTAATCTTTGACTTATACTTGTTCCTCTAATTTCGCAATTTGCAGGATCATCAACAGCGTTATACGCTTGTACCTGATAGTAAACATATTTTATAGTTTTACCAGATTTATTATAGAAATCAATATAAACGTCTACTCCTCCTGCAGAGTTTGGTGAACTAACACTGCAATTTGTAATTTTTATCGAATTTTGAGCACCATAAACTTCATTCTGTAAGGACTCTTGTTTCAATCTTGATTCTTCCAATGCTTTCGATTCCTCTAACAACCTTGATTGTTCTTTCAATCTTGATTCTTCTTGTAATCTTGACTCTTCCAATAATCTTGAATATTCTAACCTTGATTGTTCTCTCAATCGGGATTCTTCTAATAATTTTGATTGTTCTTTCTTTGCTTCCTCTAACAATCGAGATTCTTCCATCAATTTAGAACGTTCTGCTTTTAATTCTTCTAATAATCTTGATGCCTCTTGCAAATCCGTTTCTTCTGATGATGTGTCACTTTGTTCTGCTCGAGATTTTTCTTTCACAGAAGATACATCAGATACCCTTGACTGCTCAACAGTAAAAGATTCCAAATCTCTTGTATTGTTAGAATCACTATCATTATCCTCTTGTGGCAATGAAGTTACTTCTGGTGTGCCACTAATAGTACTTATTAAAGATTCACTGTTATTACATCCAACGCAAGTAAAAGTAACAGCCATTACAACCAATACTAACAAACTCTTTCTCATGATGTTGCACAACCTTTTCATTGTTACTTAAATTTTATTCACTTGTAGACATAGTACACCATTTTTTCTATAATGTCAATATTTTTAAGATGATTTCAATAAATTATTTTAAATCACTCTGCACTCGATTTGAAAGTCAGTCTTCTGTTTGTTGTTGTCGTTGCAAACTGGTCGTAAATGTCGGGATAGCTGTTTTTCAGCCTTTCAAGATTATCCTTGTTGATGGTCGTGCGTGGTACGGGCTTGTAAGAAATATCATATTTCATGCCGTTCACGGTTGCTGTCGCTGAAGTCTGATTTCCCATACTGTCAAGCAACGGCAGTACAAGCGAATCTATCTCCGCCTGAACCGCCTTTACAGCATCTTCAAGTTCTTTCTTCTTTGCCCTCAACTCTGCAATTCTCGGCAACTCTTCATCAAAACCCTCGATTGCAACAGGCTTTTTATTAAGCTGTGCCTGAACATACTTGTTTATCGTTTCAAAACAAAGTTCGGGATTCTCTGTGAAAGGCGGCGGTGTATTCGTCATAACATAGTTATTCCAAAAATCCATTTCTGCCACAATCATTTCTCTCTCAAAATCGATATCACGCTCGATTTTGCGGATT
>NZ_JBGUWC010000066.1:0-30846 GCF_045220775.1 Methanobrevibacter sp. | reverse complement strand
CAGTTTGGACAGTATTTTACAGGGTGTTCTCCCTTTTCGACTAATCCCTTGTCATGCAAGGTTGTAATTTGCCATTCGATGAATTTTTTGTAGGTCGGGTCGATTGTCCTGAATTCCCTTCTCCAGTCAATTGAATAACCCATCTCTTCCATCACTTCATGATACTCTGTAGAGAAGTATTTTACGATAAATTCAGGGTCTTCCAACTTAGGCAAGGTTTCTTTAGGAACCCTATGAACCCTTTCGTATAAGTCAAGTGTCCATGGGTCTTTTCTTTTAATCCTGTCAGCTATTCCAATAACAGGCGCACCGGTAACGTGCCATGCCATTGGGAACAATACGTTGTAGCCTTCCATTCTTTTGAATCTTGCATAAACGTCAGGCACGGTATAGGTACGGCCGTGACCGATATGCATTGCACCACTAGGGTATGGGAAAGCTACGGTAAGGTATAACTTTTCTCTTTCATCGGGATTAGATTCAAATAACTTTGCATCTGCCCATTTTTTCTGCCATTTTTTCTCTATATTTTCGCTCACTAAATCACCCTTATAAGATTGTTTTTTGTGGACTTTCAGGAACTTTGCTTTTGTGTTTGTTCCTGATAATTTTATTAATAATCATATCAACATCATATTGTTGGATTTTTAAATCATCAGCAATTTTTTCTTTTTTCTCACCTTTTTCAGTGAGAAGGTAGAGAATTTTGTCAAGTAATTCATAAGACATTCCAATTTCATCTTCATCTGATTGATTACTCCATAAACCTGCACGGGGAGGCTTACTGATTATTTCCAGTGGAACATCTAAAAATTTGCTTAATTTATAAACATCGGTTTTGTATAAATCTCCGATTGGCTCCATATCGCATGCTCCATCCCCATGCTTTGTAAAGTAACCGATTAATATCTCACTTTTATTGCCTGTTCCGCAAACGAGGTAATTTCTCTGATTGGCATAATAATAAATGATAGACATTCTAATTCTAGCTTTAAGATTTCCCACCGCTAGATAATTCTCTTTGAGATCGGTTACAGACATATATTCCTTTAAAATACTGTCAATAGCTATTTCTTCATGTTGAATTCCTAAACGGTTAGCTATTGCAGTTCCATGAACTGTATCTTCGTTTGGTGTTGTATGGGATGGCATTATAATTCCAAATACATTTTCTTTTCCAACTGCTTCGCAGGAAAGATATGCTGCGAGGGTAGAATCAATTCCTCCACTCAAACCAATGACAATTCCATTGGTTTTAGATTCGGAAATCTTTGATCTTATGAAGTCAACAATATCTTCTTTTGTTTTTTCACAGTCTAATTCTGGAATTTCACTAATGTTTTCACCAACTTTATCATTTATACAGTAAATAGTTTGTAATTATTAATTAATAAATTATGTCGTGAAAAAGTGTTTGAAATTTCGTGAGGATTTATTGATTTTATGAAAATCTTAAATATTAAGATATACATAATATTAACATATGATTGCCACAATTATGTCTTTAATATTTTTTGTAATTATTGTTGCCACTTGTTGTTCTAGCGGTTTCAGTTAATCCAATAACACCACTGCTTCAAAAGGATTTTCTTATGATGAATTTTCTAATCAATCAGATTGTCTATTTTATTGAAAAGTTCCTGATAGTTTTCAAAAATATTCTTGAATTCATCATCATTTCTAGACATTAAATCCATCTTCAGTTGGGTATCGTCTTTAGAGATTTTCACCTGTTCGGATTCATAATCGTTATCAACAATTAATGATTTGATTTCATTATAGGTGTCTTCAGTTAAATTATGCCGTCTAGCATGGTTCAATATATCCATTGCATGAATAAGTCCATTGTCTGGTCTGTCAATACAGGAAGACAGTCTAATTTTACTAATCATATAATAAGGGGCTTCTATTTTGTCTCGACGAAGCACAATTGTAATCTTTGATATCACATGGTCATCGCTAGAATTTTCATTAATGAATTTAATCAACTGGAACTGTTTTATATTTGCATCATTGTTCATGAACGTCATGATGATATATTCTTTTTACAAATATTTAATATTTAAATTTTCATTGGTGTATATTTTTAAAAACTGAATGTTTTCTCTTAATTAAAGCATTAATATGAAAAATAGATGATTGCTGGAAACAACTAAGTTTATATACTAAAAAGAATTAAATAACATTTAGTTACTAAAAGTTTCTGTACTGATTTTCATAAGGTTACCACTTTTTCGTGGACAATTTATAGAATACTGTATTATCCTTATCAGTATTAAATATTACTTTTGTTTGAGCATTAATGAACAAATAGAAATTCATATGGTTACCTAAAAAAACTAAATAAAAATTATGGATTTGAGTAGAAATGATTCTCTACATTTAAACCTTTCTTTTTTTGGTCAATTAACATAAAGTTGTAATCTGTTTTTAAAATGATTTTTCTAATATTTCATGTTCAAGTAATTTTTAGAAGTAAATTACAATTTTTTTAGAAGTAAAAGTAAAAATATTTATATAATCAATACTAAATTATAAATTACCTTTTAGATGAGAGATGTAGAGATGAGAGATATGCTATTAAATGAATTGTTTGGTGAAAATGCAAGGATAAAAATATTGGAAGAGCTATTGACATATGTTGATTCATTTTTAACTGCTGAAGAAATATCTAGAATGGCGGATGTTTCATCAAAAACAGTTTATATTCACATGAATCAATTAGAAGAAATTGGTATTTTAGAAGTTGAAAAAAAAGGTGCTAAAAGGTTTAAATTAAACTCTAATGATGAAAGGGTATTAGCATTAGGATTAATTGAAGCAAATGAATTTTTAAGAAGATCAAATAAGCAGGAGTTATCTTTTGAAAGTAGCGAAGTTAATCCTGTTGATGTTAAAAAATATTCCAATTATGATGAAATTGAAATAATGATTGATGAAGCTCCAACTTTAGAATTTTCCATAACAGTTTAGGAAGTGTTACTATGAGTGAAGATAAAAAAGAATTAAACTTATTTATTCCGGAAGATTTGACAGAATATTACATTACAGGTGGAGCAATCGCTTCATCACCATTTGACATAAGACTAATTTTATTTAAAGATGAAATTGAAAAAAACAATGATATCTTAAATGGCCCTAATGTGGGCATGATTAGAACTGCAAAAACAGAGCTTACAATGTCTCCTGTTGTTGCAAAACAATTAAGGGATTTGCTTGATAAAGAATTGGAAAAATATGGGGATGAATAATTTTTTGATTATTTTGGAGGCATTATGATAAACATTGATGATGATCCAAAAGAGATAGTCAAGGAATTGTCCGAAACTGAGAAAAACATTTTATTTATTTTAGGCAAAATGAGAATTTCAGTTAACAAAAACGTTAATGAACATTCCCTAAAAAAGAAATTAAGCAATGAAGATTTGGAAAATTATAAAAAGGCATTTTCTAATTTGTGTAATAGTGGAATAATTGTCATGTATAGGCCTGGAAACTTTGGAGTTTCGAAGCAGGGTCGAAGAATAACTGATGAAATTGTTGAACAAAAAAGACAGAATAAATATGATGGTCTGAGGATTTTAATGCTTCAAGTTTAATTTTCCTGTCAATATATTAGTCTAACATAAATTAAATTATTATTTGCACCTAATTTCTCTTAAGACATAGTAAATAACATATTTAATAAGATATTAAGTATTTAAGCATATGAAGTAACATATTAATAATAAATGTATTTATTGTGATTAAAATGAAAGGAAAGGAAAAGTGTGATTTATTAAATGAACTCAGACAAAAAATTGCGGATGAAAATAATATTGATTTTCATATTGAAAAATGCACTTTTGAAGGTGAATGTTTAGGAACTTGCCCTAAATGTGAAGCAGAATTAGAATATCTTGAAAATGAACTAATTAAGAAACAAGAGGCAGGCGAAAAAATCAAATTAAAAAATATTTTTAAATTTGATGATGAAGAAAGTCTAATTGAAATTCCATTTGAGGATGTGCATTTGGTAAGAAAACCTTCAGATAATAATAGTATGGCTTTGGGACATTTGTTTGGAACAGACACTCCGAGTGGTGACCCTAGTCATTTTGTATTAAAAAGAAATGATAAATATGCATGATGTTAATGTTTCAAAAATTTCAAGATTAAGAATAAACTCTGAAGGAGATGGGATTTCAACATTGATTGGTTTTATGGGCTGTCCCTTAAGATGCGCTTATTGTTTTAATCCATTTACATGGGATGATTCCCTCAAACCTAAAAAATATTCTATTGATGAATTATATGATGAAGTGAAACTTGATAATCTTTATTTTCTTGCAACTGGGGGAGGTTTGGTTTTCGGTGGGGGAGAACCATTATTATACTCTGATTTTATAAAAGAATTCATAAAAAAATATGCCAAAACTGGTTGGAAGTTCACACTTGAAACTTCACTTAGTGTTAAAAAAGAATATCTAGAAAATATAATTCGCTGTATTGATTATTTTATAGTAGATACAAAAGATATGGATAAAACAAGATATGAACTATATACTAAAGGAGATTATAATCTATTTTTATCTAATTTAAAATATCTGCTTGAAACAGTTGGTTCAGATAAGATTAGAGTAAGAGTTCCTAAAATCCCTAAACTAAACACATATGCGAATGTCAGGTCAAATTATGAAATCCTTAAAAGTATGGGATTTAGTGAAATTGAAATTTTTGATTATATTGAAATCGACAAGCATGAAAAAATATCTGGAATAGCTTTAAAGAATAAACAGGACTTTATTGATGTTGTAAATAATAATTTTATTAAAGATTATATAATGACTGAAATTATTATTAAAATTGCTTCCTTACTTGATTTCCATATTAAAAATTTTCCTGAAGAATTGTGGAAAGATATAGAATTCATATTTGAATATGATTCAAGTTATGAAGAAGATTTATACAGTTTAAAAGAGTTGATTGTTTCCAAATTACGAGAATGTTACGATTATTTAGGTTTAGAATATAGTTTTTATGTTATTTTAAAACCATTTGATTATTTAAAAACTTCTTCAGATGTTGATTTTGATGAAAAGATAAATTTTTTCATTGGTTTGAAAGAAAAAGATAAAAAAGAATTCCTATTAAAATCATGGGAAGAAAACAAGTATGATTATTTAAAATTTAAAGATTATTGTCATAAAACAGGTCAATTAGGAGAATATTATGCTAATTACACATATAAACCAGATGTAAAATACATTTTATCAAGGTCTTACGATATAGATCAAGTGGAATTTAGGATTTATCTTAATCTTTCTGGAAAAAAGTACAATATTGTCGAATATGATGATGCAACCCATGTTTTAGTTCAAAAATTTGATAATATGATGGAATTAATCTACCAAGAAATTTATTCTTTAAAACATTAATGGTATTT
Organism: Methanobrevibacter sp.; assembly: GCF_045220775.1. Lineage (GTDB taxonomy): Archaea > Methanobacteriota > Methanobacteria > Methanobacteriales > Methanobacteriaceae > Methanocatella. The sequence continues at coordinate 25,421 of NZ_JBGUWC010000066.1, read as the reverse complement.
GTTTTATGCAATATCCTTTTTAAATTAAATATAAACTCAAATTTAATGTAATTTTACAAATTAAACTCCTAAAATTCTTTAACAAATTTTTCAAATTCACAGATTATCCAATAAATTTCCTCACCATAATAATTTAATTAATGGTTAATTAATTGTATGTTTAATTATAATAAACTTAAAGATTGGAATATCACTATTAATAACTAACTTTATATACTATAAAACATTAAATATCATTTAGTAACCAAAAGTAAGATTAATTAAAATCATATACTTTTTACACTCATAAGTGGAAAAATTTCATGAAAAAGAGTGGTAAGTACACGAAAATCCGAGTACACACTAAAAGTAAGTTTATTAAGGAGGTAATCATTTGGCATTTAAAGATTATTTTAAGTTTAATAAAGATAAAACAACATTCATATTCGTAGGCGGAAAAGGAGGTGTTGGAAAAACTTCCATATCATCTGCTACTGCATTATGGTTAGCCGAACAAGGCAAAAAAACATTGATTGTATCAACCGACCCTGCACACTCTTTAGCAGATTCCCTTGAAGTGCCTATCGGAAGCTATCCTCGTGAAATCAAAACCAACTTATTCGCCGTTGAGATTGACCCTGATGAAGCGATGGCTCAAAAACAGGCACAACTGGAAGCTCAAAAACTGGCAAATCCTGATGATGAAGGAGGATTATTCGGTCTGGATTTCTTATCAGACCAATTAGATATGGCATCATCCTCTCCAGGTGCTGATGAGGCGGCCGCTTTTGAAATGTTCATGGGTGTAATGAATTCCGATGAATATGACGTTGTAGTATTTGATACCGCACCGACCGGACACACATTAAGATTATTGTCCTTCCCGGAAGTAATGGATTCCTGGGTAGGCAAGTTAATGTTGGCAAAAGCCAAATTGGGTGCTGCTACAAATGCTTTAAAGAAAATCATGCCATTTATGGATGCGGTTGATGATCCTCAAACTTCTGAAGAACTGCAAAGGACCAAAGAGCAAATCGACAAGGCAAAAGAAGTCTTGTCTGATCCGGACAGAACCACATTCAAGATGGTCGTAATTCCGGAGGAAATGTCAATTTATGAGTCCGAAAGAGCTCTAGAAGCATTAAGCAAATATGACATCACTGTTGATAGCGTTATTGTAAATCAGGTAATGCCGGATATTACTGATTGTGATTTCTGCCACTCAAGGCACAAATTGCAGCAAAAACGTTTGGCCTTGATTGACCAAAAGTTCCCGGACCAGCATATCGCTGAAGTTCCATTGTTCAAGGATGAAGTCAAAGGTCAGGAAAAGCTATTGAAATTGGCTCACATCCTATATGATGGTGAAGACAACGATGAAGTTGCCCAAGAAGCTATTCAATTATAAAAATAAAAAATAAGTTAAAATAATTAGTTATTTTAACTTTTAATCTTCTTTTTTTAAATACCATTGACAAAATGGGATAAATATTATTAGAAATAATACAATCCAGGTTATAGAAAGGTTTTGCATTGTTATCAGTTCATATGTTAATAGTATTATGAACATTATATCCAATGCTTGTATTAATGGGTGTTGTTTCCTAAATTTATCGATGATTTTCATTTTAACCCCCTTTCCAACTTTCATCCCAATATTTTGAAGGCATACTAAATGGAGTCCAGTAGTCCTCACAGAAGTATTGATATGTTTCTGACTTGGTTAATTGTTTTGTTTTTCCATTGCTGATGTATGTTGCGTTATTCCTGTCCAATGTCAGGTCATCTTTGATTTTAACTTCGATATAGTCGTATCCCCCATTTTCATTGGGAATATTATAAACCTTTTTTGACTGCAGATATCCGGGTCTGGTAAATGTAATCTTATCCATTGTTTCATGCCAATTCTTTTCATCTACAAGTCCATCCCTATAGATTGTCCCGGCACCTTGCACAACAACCATTGCTGTGAACAATCCAAAGCTTGCTTGCGATGCGCCTTCCAGTGTTTTACCAAGCAGGAAAGTAATTCCTTTATAGAGCATAAGGTTAAATGGGTGGATGTTGTTTAATCTGTCTGTAATTTTGTACACTCCTGGTGAAAGCAGACTGAATGTTTGTTTAATTCCTTTAATCACGTCCTGAGGGATTATTCCAACACCGCAACAATCCTTTGTTGTGGAAATGCTTGATCCTTTATACACGGAATTTTCATCAACAAGAATCACGCTTGCCACTCCATTTGTACAATTTAAGATTATTGCGGATGTGTTTTCCTGTCCAAATAGGTATAACAAATCTCCTAACTGGGCAATGCTGAAGCTATTTTTAGAAATCGCCGTAAATATGCTATCTAAAGAATCAATGCTATTGCCTCCATACCTTTCCGCAATTGGCATTAGGACGTAATCTTCGATGTATGGCAAGTATAGGGAATTTAATAATCTGAATAAAACAGTGTTCTTATCAGTTCCTTTAACATCCATTCCCATATCAGCATTTAAAATATTCAGATATGTGTTTTCAAGGTTTATTCCTCCAAGTATTGTTGTTGCATTATTTCTTTGCCATTTGACATTGAATTCATTTGAATACTTATTTGCCAGTTCATCGGCAATCCAGACGCATTCGAGTGAAGCCAAATGCATTCCATAAACATTCATGACTCCAAACCTGTTTAAATAATCGGAACTTTTCGATACCCATTTTTCTAGAATGTCTTTAGTTATTTTTTCATTTATTATACTGTAAGACTGTAGAACTTCAAAACCCATTGCATTCCTATAGTTTTCACTGAGGCCATAGCTTATCGTTTCGGTTCTTTCAAGTTCCTCTTTACCATTGACTGTAAATATGGTTTTAATGTCCTCTTTTGAAGGGTATCCTACAATATAATTTCCAAAATAGCTGAATGTTACAGCCTTGCCTGTATTTGCAAATTTTATGGATGCTGTGTCATGATGTGTTATCTCATCATAGCTTTTGTAGTTAAAGTCATAGATTGTCTTTCCATAAAATTTGGATAAGCTATATTTCAGACCCAATTCATCATAGCTTAGTGTCTGAAAGCCGATTTTGGCGGTTATCTTGTCATTTTCCATATATGTGAGTATTTCTGATGAATCCAGTCCTTTGCTTGCATAAAATCCGAACAATGCAGTATTGTCTTTGGTCACGCTTCGATAATCGATTTGAGTGTATCCATTTACTCTAGAGATGATTATTCCGTTGCCTTTTAATTTGCTCTTATCGATATCAGTCTTTATTCCACTTCCATCTAATGGTATTAGATGGCTTTTATATCCGATTACTGTGGAATCGATGCCATCGATTTTAATTGTTGAAAACCTGTAAACGTTTGATCCGATTTGAATGGTAAACACTTCATTTTTAGGCATTTTTATAATTCCATTATATCCTGTTTTTAGGGAATATGCGGAATTATCATATACATAGTTTGTTGTAACGTTAACATAATTCGGTATTAATGTTGTATGTATGTATTCGCTTGGAATCACCACTTTATTGATGGTTATTTTATTGCTATTCTTAAGTCCGCTGTATTCTGTGGTTATGGTGTATTTGCCCGCTTCCAGATTGATATTCAGAGTTGCAATTCCATTTTTGTTTGTGGTTTTGGTATAGGTTTTACCATCAACTTTCAGTGTTACCTTCTTATTGGATGATGCTTTTCCATTGCTGTCCAGGACTTTTACGTTAAATTTGCCTGTGTTCCCTTCATTGATTGTCAAGTCTTTTGTTTCAATCAATGATTTTATCGTAATGGTTTTTGCAATGCTTTCCGAAGATTTGGAATTTACTGATGAAATGCTATACTTTCCGGGCTTTAGGTTTATGGATAGTTTTGCAACACCTTTGGAATTTGTTTTGACAGAATATGTTTTGCTGTTCACTATGAATTTAACCTTAGTATTTTTCAGCAGATTTCCCTTTTGATTATAAAATGTTGAAGAATATTTGGCCGTATTCTTATAGTATTTTGTAAAATCGCTGCATTTTATTGTGCTTTTAACCGTAACTGTACTTTTAACTGAGGCGCTGTCATATTTTTTGGTTCCCGCAAACTTTGTTAAAACTGAATAGCTTCCGCTTTTTAGACTTATGCCGAGGGATGCAATGCCTTTGCTGTCAGTCTGTTTTTCATAGCTTTTTCCATTAATGGTAATGCTTACTTTTGCTTTTGATATCGCTTTTTTATTCTTGTCTTTTACTGTTACTTTGAATTTGCTTCCGTCTTTATAATACATTTTTAAATTGGGGGCGGTTAATGTAACCTTTTCTTTCTTGACCGTGGCCTTTTTAGTTGAAGTTGTTTTTTTGGATGCAGCTCCCAATTTTTCAATTTCGACATTGCTTGCTTCAAGCTTTTCTTCGATGTTTTCTGCACTTAGTTTACATAAATCCTGATTGGGGTCAGGTTGTTGGATACTTGTTATTGTCTCATTTTCAAAATCTGCAGCTGATACTGCACCAATCAAAAAAAGGAATAAGAAAATGAAACATATGGTGTTTATTTTCATGTTCATTATATCTACCTTTAAAGTCAATTTTCAATAAATCAACGATTAAAGTATGATATCTCGAACATATAAACTTTGATTTTAAAAATAAATAGTAAATGATTTTTAAAATGAATTTTAGGGATAAATTGTTCTATTTGATTACCATAATACACATATAGGTAAATTCGCTTTGGGCAATCTCCTTTAATGTGGCGTCGACAATTCTTTCATCCGGGTAACTTAGCCTTTCACAGACTGTAACTTCCCGGTCCTCTTCAACTCCATTGTCGAGCAAAAACTGTGCCATGTCTTTTACTTTTCTTGAAGGAAGTGCTATTGTGGTTTTTCCGTTGTTTATGACTGGCAGGATATCTTCGATGTTTTCCCTTCCGTGGAAGGTCATCACATTGGCATTGTCCCATTGGATATGGCATCTTGCAGCGGCAAGCTGAAGTGAACTGATTCCCGGAATCACTTCGATGTTTTCCTTATCGAATCCTTTCTCGCCTGAGATTCTCAAAACTGTATTTAATACTCCTGAAAAGCCTGGATCTCCTGTGGATAGTATTGATACGGTGTTTCCATCGCAAGCCAACTGCACTCCCTCTTCAAGCTTGTCAAGCAATTCTTTCACATTGAAGGCAATCTTGTTTTGAACGTCGTCAAACAGTTCGATTGCACGGGTACTTCCAACAGTGTAATCGCTCATCTTAACGGTATCAACCGCTTTTTTGGTTAGGTATTCGCTTGCTCCGGGTCCAATTCCGATAATATAAATTTTTCCAGTCATTTCAATCATCAATTTCCACTATTTCTTTAAATTCTCTCATAGGACAAGCAATATCACTATCCCTAATAATACTTTGGTGATTTAATTATAAATGTTTTAGTAAAGTGATTTAAGAGTCTAGATTTTCTATTTCTTTTTTCAAGAAGTTATATATTGATGAAGCACCAATTAAATCTCCTGGATTTCCCCATTCGGACGGATATAAAATAAATGGTTTGGTTTGATTTCCTCCTAGGCCCCCGTGGCTGCCGATTAGTTCTTCAAATGCGCATACTTCATTCAATTTTTCATCATAAAAGCTGTTTACTAAAATATCAGGCATATTTTCAAAGGAGTTCTGTCTTTTGAGGTGTTTTGAAGCGTTTTCACCAAAACCGTTAAGGGGGTTTTCACCGACAACCCTGTCATTATCCAGATAGTAGATTCCCTTCTGGCCAATGACCATTCCACCGTTTTGGATAGAATTTACTAAGATAAATCCGATTCCAGGGTGCTTTACAAGGCCAGGAATCAAATCAGGAAACAGCATTACTATTTCTTCATAGCTCAGGCGTTCAGTCCATTGGGTTAAATAAATCAGACCCAGATTTCCTGAACCCAAAACTATCAGTTCGGATTTTTCAGCCTTTTTTGTGCTGTGTTCAATGCTTTCATGTCCAGTAATGTACTCTAGGCTGTTTGAGTATCTTTTCCTCAGATTTGTGTATTGTTCGTTTTTAAAGATTATTGATGGTTTTTTATTGTTGATTCTTTCCCTGATGCTTTGTATTGATTCATTTTCTTCAAACAGGTCATCACGAACATTCCCGACTTTTTGCTTGATTGTTTTTAACTTCTTGTTTTCAGGTATGACTGCATCTCTAAAGTGGTCAATGTTATATTCGGTTTTAAACACTTTCAAGTCATCCGGAAGCAATCTTCTAACATAGTTTCCTAAGCTTATTCCATATCTTTGCTTGAATGTTGCTCCATTGCTTTGTCCATGATCTGATAGGAGCACTAATTTATAGTCCCTGTCACTCATTTCAACGGCTGAAGTCAATCTTTGGATTTGCAGGTCGATTTGTTTTAATACACCCCAAACGTCATCGTCTTCCACTCCGGAGTGATGCGCCACTTCATCGTATCCCATATAAGTTGCATATGCTGTGTCGATATTTCCGGCTAGTATTTCGCCTGTCAGGATTTCAGTAGTGACTTCCCGCAATACCACATTAGCTCCAGCCCTGACGGCAGCATATACTGCAGTGCGCCTTAGTCTAGGCCGGATATTTTTTAGGATATGCATTATCTGTGATGTAAATTCAATTAGAATGTCCCATAAAAAGAGGACAAATATTCTTGGGAAATTGTAGGCATCCAAAAATATTGTATCAAGGGACTTGTCATACAGCCTTTTAAGGCCGGTTAGCTTGGATGAAGTTAAGGTGAAATACTCGCTATCGCCTGAAAACATGTTTGCAACACTTATTCCATTCACGAGCAGTCCCTTACCGTTGCTTATTTTTTTCTCGATTTCAGGCGTATCGCTCAACTTTCCCGAAACCACTATCCTATTGTCGTTTTCTTTCTCAACCCATCTGTAGGCCACGATATTCTTATTGTTTCCATGCAGTATTCCGGCTTGGCTTGCTCCGGTCTGTGAAGACAGATCAGTTTCCCACTGCTTTAATGTATGGGTATTTTCATCCATCCAGCTTTTGACCGTCGGCATCATGCCTTTATCAATAGCCTTTTTCAGGGTATTTATTGACAAACCATCGATTTCAAGCATTATCACTCCTGAATACCTTTTTTTATATGGTGTTTTTTGCTGCAAAGCGTATTTTAAAATGTTTTTGATGTATATATCATAGTAATTTGTGTTAGTGATGTTTGTCATGAATGTTGTAGCTATTGCCATCATTATCGGAACAATGAAAAATCCATAAATCCCAACTTGGACTCCAGGAACAAAATAAGCGACAATATAGAATATGATTGCATTTATAAGCAGTGCGCCAAGGCCAACTGTCACAATGATGAATTTCATCAAAAATCTTCTGAAGATGGGCCACAATATGGAGTTTGCAATATTGACTGCTATGACGATGATTATAGCATTGTACCAGTAGCCCAATGTAAAATCCGCACCGATATAATCTACGAACATGATGGCAATCACATTGGCCAACATTATCAAGATAGTTGTAATAACCGTTTTTATTGTGGATATAGTGCTGTTTTTGTTCATTCTATCTTTTTCATTGTTTTAGGATTAATCATTATATATTTTGAATTTGCTTTAAAAGTTATATGCATATTGTATTATGCTTCCAACCTTATATTACTCATGAAACTATTTATAATTTTAACAACAAACATTTAGATGATATTAAAGATTAAGTGATTATCATGCTTCAAATTGCAGTTTGTGGAAAACCAAATGTAGGAAAATCATCTTTTTTCAATTCAGCAACTGCATCTAGCGTAGAAATGGCAAATTATCCATTTACAACAATTGATGCTAATAAGGCAGTAGGACACGTAATTAAGGATTGTCCATGCAAGGAATTGGGAGTCACTTGCAACCCTCACAATTCAATTTGTATTGATGGAAAAAGATTGCTTCCGATAGAATTGATAGATGTTGCAGGGCTCGTTCCTGGAGCACATGAAGGAAAAGGATTAGGTAATAAGTTTTTAGACGATTTAATGCAAGCTAAAGTATTCATTAATGTTATTGATGCTTCAGGTTCAACCGACCTTGAAGGAAATCCGGTCGATCCGGGAAGCCATGACCCGCTTGATGACTTGGAATTTCTAGAAAATGAAATCGTAATGTGGATGCACGGAATATTATCAAAAAATTGGGTCAGGCTCGTAAGGAAAATAAGTGCTGAACATTTAGATATTTCCAAAGTATTATTTGATCAGTTATCCGGTACCGGAATAGCTATTGAAGACATCATTGAAGCTAAAAGAAATGTTAAACCGGATTTCAATAAGTGGGAAGAGGAAGATTTGATCGAACTTACAAGGAATATACTGCACATTGCCAAGCCAATGATGATTATCGCAAATAAGGCAGACTTGCCGACTTCCGCAGCCAACATCGAAAGGATTAAGGAAAAGTATCCGAATGTAATCCCAACTTCAGCGGAATCTGAAATCGCGTTGGTTCGTGCTGCAGAAGCAGGTCTAATCAGCTATTTGCCTGGGGATTCCAGCTTTGAAATCTTAAAGCCTGATGAATTGAATCCTAACCAGATCAAGGCGCTTGAGTATATTCAGACCAATATTCTGGATAGGTATGGAAGCACTGGTGTTCAGGATGCTCTAAATTACGGCATTTTTGAATTGTTGGATCATATAGTCGTATATCCTGTTCAGGATGAGCACAAATATACGGATCAAAAGGGTAATGTATTGCCTGACGGATTTTTAGTTAAAAGGGGAACCACTCCTCGCGAACTGGCTTACATCGTTCACACAGATATTGGTGATAAGTTCATGCATGCGGTGGACGCAAGGAAAAACATGCGTGTAGCCAGTGACTATGAGCTGAAAGACGGCGACATTATCAGTATTGTTACAAGAGGTTAATTCCTCTACTTTTTTTTATTTTTTTGCTATGTGTAAAAAGGAAGCTATAAAACACATATTAAAAACTAATACTTATTTAATAGTCATCATATTAGGAAAATTTAGGAAAAATCCAAACTATGCTTCCCTCCACATCATAGATTGTTAAGACATTAACAAATTAATACTCAACAATATGTAGTAGCTCGCAATTGCAAAATATGCTATTGCGAGCAAGATATTTTCAATTGCTATATGCAATTCCCCCATATTTTTGGAGTGTTAAAATAATATTTACTTCTCAATATCATTAAAAACACCATTAATCGTTGTCAAGTTATTATTAGTGTTTTAGAATTGCTTATTTATTTTTAATACTATTTAAAATTCATTATTTTCAATTATTAATATTGATTTAACTATGAAATATTGATTTCAGTTGTAAATATTGCTCCAATATTGAGATTAAGAAAATTTAGAAAGTTTTATATAGAGTCATAATCATATCATTAAATGACATCAAAACGATGTTATTGCTTAAATGCAAACCATTAATTGTTGTGTGTTGAATAGGGATGCAATAATATTTGTTATCAAATCTATCCTTATTCAATTACAAAAATCTATTTTTAAAAATTTTGTAGTTGAGTAAAGCATCATTCATAAGTTGAACTAAGTTATATTAAGGTGATAACTTGAAAAAAGTAAAAATCACAGTCATGAAAAAGGTAAGGCACGATGATTTAATTGAAAAATATGAAAATCCACTAGAACATGAATGTGATGTTGAAGAGGGTCAAGTCTATATTGCAAATGGATGGGAAAAACCTGAAGATTTCTGTGATAGCGCTTGGGAAAGCCTTTCAGCATTTGTATTGGCACTGGCCAATGGCGCTGAAGATTTCTATGACGGGTGGATGAAAAATAAAAAGTCCGCCATGATTTCATGCAATGATGGATTTAGGCCTGTAAGTTTTCTTTTAGAAACTTTAGATGAAGATGCCGAATGATTTTTAACTGATACTATGGCTGGATTAATAGATAATGCATTTAATTTTTTTAAAAAAGAGATAATATTTTCAATATCATTAATTTTAGCTATTGTTTCTTGCTTTTTTGTCAAACCAAACCTCAATTATTTTAATTATATTAATTGGGAAACAATTTTGCTGCTTTTTGTGATAATGCTCATTGTAGAGGTTCTTAAAAATCTGGCTATTTTTGAGATACTGGTCCGTAAACTGTTAACAAAAATCGGAAATGCGCGTGAGCTTGTTTTAGTATTGGTTTTCATTTGCTTTTTCAGTTCCATTTTCATCACAAATGATGTTTCTTTAATCATATTTGTTCCGTTTGCCATATTGGCCTTAAAAAAGGTTGGTCGAGCTGATTTAATAATATTGACAGTATCTTTACAGACCATCGCAGCCAATGTGGGGTGTATGGTTCTTCCAATTGGCGCTCCACACAATATTGTAATGTATACAGTTTCTCAGATACCTTTTGAGTCATTTTTCCTATTGCTTTTGCCGTATATTGTCGTATCCTTGATATTTTTAGCAATAATGTTATTTTATGTTTCAAAAGACAATATTGTATTGCCTAAAATGAGTAAAATCGAAATTGAGAGAAAAAATTTCCTTAAAAGAATTTTTGTCGGTGTTGATTATTATCTGCTTTTGACATTCATTGCTCTTTTTATTCTGATTGGCAATCTGGAAAACATTCCATTCTTTAATTCATTGTTTACCCAGTGGATTGTCGGAAATGAGGTTTTATGGGGTGTTGTCGCTTCTCAGGTTATTTCCAATGTTCCTGCCGCAATGCTGCTCAGCGGTTTCAGCAGCAATTATGAGGCCATTATTGTTGGGATTAATATCGGTGGTTTTGGAACTCTCATTGCATCTATGGCAAATCTCATTTCTTATAAGATTCTTGTTCGCGAATATGATGAATTTAAAATAAGATATTTGGTGGTTTTCACTTTTTTAAATGTTATTATGTTGAGCATATTGCTCGGTGTTTATTTTTTATTGTAGAAAAAAAGGAGATTAAGTTAAAATAACTAGAAAACATGATTTTCTAATTATGTTAACTTGGGGTTGAAAAAAATATGTAGAAGATGAATATAATTATTCATCTAATTTTGGAATACCAGTGATTCTTAAACCACCATAATGGGATTTGTATTTGATGTTCAATCCGATTAATAATGGAGTGATCTTTTCAATGATTCTGGATTTTTCTAAAATACCGGTATCGATTGTTCTTATTCCTGGAATCTTGTTGATAACTTCACTTGCAATTTCTTTAGCTTCCTTATCGTCACCTGCAATCAAACAGTCGCAGTCGATTTCTTCCGGAATGTTTGCAAGATGGGAATTACTGATATTACAGAATGCACAAATTACTTTTGCACCGGTTCCTTCAAGGATTTTTGCAGTTCTTTCAGCGGCTGATCCTTCCATCAAGTCAATGAATCTGAATGGTTTTCCGCCTATTGCGGTTTCCAAGGTACGGTTGCATCCAATACGATTTTGTCTGTACAGAATTCCTTGATTCCTTCAAGAGTTGGTTTTTGTGCTGCAAGAGGTACTGTAATGATTAAGATGTCACCTTCTTTTGCCGCATCTTCGTTTGACATACCTTTCATTTCAGCAATGTCATAGTCTTTCAACTCTTCGAGTGCTTCTTCTACAATTTGTAGGGCTTTTTCTTCTTTACGGGAACCTACAATAACAGGTTCGCCAGCAAGAGCCAGCCTTTTAGCAATACCGAGACCTTGTGGTCCGGTTCCACCGATAACACTAATCATATTATCACCTTTTTTAAAAAAAGATTAGATTTAAAAATCTAATCTAAATCGTCAATGTATACAATAGGTTTGATTAAGTCCCTTGGTTTTTCATCCATGAGGATGAATGCATCTTTGATTTTATCAAATCCGTGGAATTCATAGTTGAATGTTTTTCCTGGTTTGATTCTGTCGTATTTAATGAGGTTTAATAATTTTTCTGCTCTTAAAGCTCCACCAGGACAGAATCCTCCGCGAATTGTTACGTCCGCCATACCAAGACCCCATTCGAATGCAGGGACAGTGAAGACATCTTCTAAGTCGTAGAAGTTGATACTTCCGATAGCACCGTTAGGTTTTACCAATTGCAATGCTTCGTTCATGGATCCGCAATTACCTCCAGCGATAATTACGCAGTCTACTTTTTTACCTCCTTGTTTTTCAAGGATTTGATCTACAGTGTTTCCATCTTTGTAACTGATGATTTCAGTTGCTCCGTATTCTAATGCCAAGTCTGCACAGTTTTTTCTGGTTCCTGTAGCATAGATTTTTCCTGCTCCCATGAGTTTAGCGCCTGCAATGGCCATTAGACCTACAGGACCGATACCGAATACGACTACTGTATCACCAAGTTGGACATTTGCCATTTCTGCGCCGTAGAATCCTGTAGACATCATATCGGTTACCATTAAAGCGTCTGCAAGTTCCATTCCTTCAGGAAGAAGGACCATGTTGTTGTCAGTGTTGTTTACTCTGAAACGTTCTGCGAATACGCCGTCTTCTTGGATTAAGAATTTGAAACTTGTCATTACATCAAAGTCGTGTGCGTTGTTGGTTCCTTTTTCTTGCAAGTTTGGTTGGCCTGCCCAATCAGGGGTAGTACAAGGGATTACAACTTTGTCTCCAGGTTTGAATCTGGTTACCAATTCTCCAACTTCAACGACTTCACCAATAGCTTCGTGACCTAAAATTCTGTTTACGAGAGGTCCTGCTGGTCCCATTCCAGCGTGTATTGCGTGAGTGTCTGAAGAACAAGGTGCAACTGCAAGAGGTTTACAGATTGCATCTAAAGGACCTGCAACAGGTTCGTCAACATCTATCCATCCGTGTTCACCAGCTTTAATTATAGCATATCCTTTCATGATATCACCAATTAAAATTATATGAAATAATTTATATAATATTTTCTTTTTCGTTGAATAAAATATTATATTTTTTAAAATTTGTTAAACATAATGGTATTTATTTTAAATAAAATTAAAAATTTAAATAGATGTTAAAAGTTTAATGTGATGTTAAAAAATGAGAATTAAAAAAAGAAAAATGGTAATATATCAGTTTATTTTTACATCACATATATTAAATATTAAATACAGAATTGTATATTAATGGTGATTTTGTATGAATTATAAGACAATTCTTGGAATTTTATTCATAATTTTGGGACTGATTTTTGCAGTTTACCCAATGTATAGTGCCGAAGCAGTATCCTGGATTGCAGGATTATGTTTAATAGCATTTGGATTTGCTTCTATTATTGACGGATTTTCTGTATTTAATATGGTGACTAGATTTCCCTAATAAAGATACCATTAGGGATTATAGCAATACTATTGGGAATATTATTTATTTATGAGGTAAATGCATTATCTTTCCTTATTGCATACCAATTTTATTTAATTGCATTTGTATTGGTATTGGTAGGTCTTTCTGGTATTGTTTTGGAAGGGTCTATGATAACAAAAGTTGTTTCATTATTAATTCTCATCATAGGTATAGTAGCTATCTGCTGCGCCTATTATTCACTTACACAACCTGTATATGCTGCAATTCTCGTTGGAATATGTTTAATTATGGAAGGTATTGCATTCTTTGTGAGTGATGATGTTAAAAGCATTTAAATAGTTTCTTAAAGAAAGTGATAAACATGGACAAGCAAACCAAAGAGCGTTTGGGTGAAATCAGGGAAGCTTTAAAAAAATATGGCTTCGATGAAATTTTAGGCCAGACCGTAAAAAGCAAAGTACGCAGAAAAGATGACGAGGATGATGATGCACAGAGTCTTTTGCTGGATGATGAAATTCCAGTAAAATTAAGGTTGATGCTTCAGGAATTGGGAACCACTTTTATTAAGTTAGGGCAGCTGTTAAGTACCAGGCCGGATATTGTTGGTGAAAACATCGCAAATGAATTGGCTAACCTGCAGGATGACAATCCAGCCATCTCCTATGATCAGGTTAAAGCAATAGTCGAAAGGGAACTTGACGGAAACATTGACGAGCTATTTGAAGATTTCTCACATGAACATTTGGCTACTGCATCCATAGGACAAGTTCATGAAGCCCACTTGATTACTGGTGAAAGGGTTGCAGTTAAAGTGCAAAAAGAAGGCATCACCGATAAAATAGACCTTGATTTAAGGATAATGAAATATATTGCCAATCGTGCCGATAAATGGAATGCCAGTCTTAGAAAATTAAATCTTCCTGGAATCATGGAGGAATTCGATCGTTCAATTCACAAGGAAATCGATTACAACAATGAATTCATGAATATGCAACGCATTGAAATGAATTTTGTAGATAATCCTAATGTACATATTCCAGCTACCTATTCACAATATTGTACCTCAAAAGTTTTAACAATGGAATTTATAGACGGTACAAAACTGAATGATGTTTATGAAAGCGAAGGTGATGAATTCGATAAAAAGCTTTTGGCAAAAACTGTTATCGATTCCTATCTTCAACAGCTGTTCATCGATGGGTTTTTCCATGGAGACCCGCATCCAGGAAACATAATGATTTTAGAGGATAATGTTTTATGTTATCTTGATTTGGGAATGATGGGAGTCTTTGACGAGGAATTCAAAAAGAATCTTTCCGAACTGATGATATTGTTGGTTGACCAGGATGTTGACGGATTGATAAATCAATTTATGTACATGGATATCTTGGATTATGATATTGAAACAAGGCCTTTGAAAAGGGAATTGAATGACTTGTTCGGCAGATATTTCGGTGTCGAACTCAATCGTTTCGATGGAATTGTAGAAGAGCTGATGAGCCTTATGCAGGACTATGGTGTCATTCTTCCAAATGAAATGGTTACAATGGCAAGAGGAATAACACTTGTCGAATCCATTGCACATAATTTAGATCCGGAAATTGATATTTTCGCATCAATCGAACCGATTGCCAGACAAATCGCCAGACAAAGAATCAATCCTAAAGAGTATCTTAAAGGCAAGAAAAGCAACATAATTTTGTATGAACACATGCTTCAGGCCTTGCCGAAACTTCTTACAAGAACCATTCACAAGATTGACAATGAAGAATTGAAATTTAAGTTTGAAGTCGACATCAACGATAAAGTTTCAATTGTTGCATTGATTTGTGCACTCCTTATTGGTTCTTCAACAGTTTCTTTCGGACCAATGGCATTCGGCATGCCGGTGATTTCTTTAATTGGTTATATAATAGTCATAATCTTGGCCATCATTGGCATTAGGAGATATGCGTTATAATCATATTTTGAATTATGGGGAATTATATTCCTTCATAATTATCTTTTTTTAAAAAGCTTCTTTTCAGAAAATAAGTTTTTAATGGGTAATGGAATCCTTTTTCAAGTATTTTAGAATATTATTGAAAGGTAAAGTTCTAAAGTGGAGCCCTAAATTTGGATTATCATATTTGCTATCGCAGCTATCATGATTTTAATGAAATTAAAAAAATAGTAGGATGGGAGCTTTGCTCAAATCCTATGAAAGTTAAACTCCCAATATAAACTCTGATAGGGGAACTGAAACGTATGCTTCGATTGGTGCTGCAATAAGCAGTAGGATTGCAGCGAAAACCATCAATATTAGGCTTTGTATAATAATTTTCTTGTTTTCTTCATATGAACTTAAGATTTTTTCTTTAAATCCGCTTTTTTCACTTTTAATGAAAGTTTTTACAAATTTCCATATGAACAGGAACAATAAGATTCCCGCAGCTGACTGAATGACAAGTGCAGTTATCTCAAATATTCCATGAGGAATGAGATATGTTATGTATTGGATTCCTCCTTTCGGCATAATGTTTGAAAGCAATGCTCCCATTAATCCAAGATTAACGCCATTATATATTAATCCTACAACGGCAGCGATTCCAAAGAATATCGAAGCGATATAGGTCATTATCCCTCCCCTTTCATTCTGTATGAGAAGTTCCGTTACGGTCACAGTATCATTTACTGTGCTGTCGGTTGAAGCGGGTAAGCTGTTTATGACAGTATCCATCCCTCCGCTTGATAAGGCCCATGCCAGAGCAAAGGATACAATAAATAGAATATATAATACCAAAATCAGCTTTTTATTTTGTTTCAATGATTCGATTAATAGATCTTTGAATTTTGTTATGCTGTTCATATATTTTCATAGGTTTAGGTGACATATCAATTTTTTTGTTTTGAATATTTCACCCCAAAACATTCATTTCAAACCAAAAGTGCAGATAATAATTTCAATAATTGCCAACACCAAAATTTCACATTTAAGCTTATAATGATTGATTATAGAACAATTCAAGCCCACAAATTCCTTATTACCTTTGTACTGTTGGAGGTACAGATAACAAGTAAAAAGACCAACTGGTCCACCACATCTGACTGGAACCTTATGCATAAAAAATCCATAAACCAAAACCCAAACATAATGTTGCAATAAAATAATTTTGATTATAAGATCTTCCACACAAACTGCATTAACATCTATAAACTTATGGTCAATATTCACTTGATTTATAAGTCCAGCAATATTATAATTCATCATTATAATCCTACCAACAGATACAATTCAAAAGCACAAAAAATCACTTATAAATAAAAAAACAAAGACCAACAAAGGTGTTTCAAAATGGCTAGAACAGAAGAACACTTTTCACCCCTGAACAACTATAATATTTACTGGGAAATTATCTTGCTAGTTTTGAAGATTTAATGTTCTTCTGTTTTACCTATATTAACTCAAATTTAATGGACCTGTTTTTGATTTAAACCTGTTTGTGCAGAAAACACTTTTTTTGCCCAAATGTTCGAAGTGTTCTAGGCTGTGTTTTCACCTTCTTTGTAATTTGCTTCTTGTTCTTGTTCTACTAATTTTAATTCTTCTTTAATTTCTGGTGGAACATTGTCAGAAGAAATTTTATTTAGTATCGTCCAGTAGGTATCGTTTGTTATCAAATCGGGGTAATATCTTTTACCATCAGTTGTTTGTGTAACATACAAATCGGATAAATCAAATTCATACCTTATTGTTCCGATTAAAAATTTTGAAGATATTTCGCCTTTACGATTAAGTGTCAGTTCAATACCTTCTTCTTTTGCAAATTCGATCATTACAGCATTTAAATCTTGTGTAAATACTGGTTGGTCTGCGTTTTTCATTGTTGGCTCTTTGTTAGAAGTAGTATTGAATTCTAGGCCATGACTAATAATTAATTTATTTGTTTTGAATATTTACAATGAAGACATTCACTTCAAACAAAAAAATCTATTTTTACTAAATACCTTATTATATTCATTATTTTGACTATTAAAGATGCAAGTAAGCACTTACATTCGAAAAACTTTATATATGTTGTTTTTTAAAGTATTAAATAGCGAAAAATGCTTAAAAAAATAAAAAGGAGATAATATGAAGAAAATATTTTTAATCTTACTTGGCTTGATTACATTCTTTATCATTGTAGGGGCATCATTCGCAACAAGCGATTTAGACGTCTCTGCAAACAATGCCTCTATAGAAATTTCAAACAGTCCACATGGAGATCTTTCCATTTCTGCAGATATGGTCTCTATAGACAACACCAATCCTAATGAAACCATTAGTATCCACGGTGATCTCAACCAAAAAAACAAAAGCAGTGCAGCTAGTGAAAATGTCCCTAAATTAAACATTACCGGCCCAAAAATAAATGCAAGTAACCTCCAAATCAATGGTCCAAAAGTAAATGGAAATGGTCCAAAAATACAAGTTCCAAAAAATCAGGGAGTATTATGTTTCCAAGCAAGCTCTTCAGGCTTGAATGCAGCAGGGGGAAGTGTTGTAGCAGATACAGGAAATGACTTCGTAGATTTTCTCGATGATTCAGGAGCTATTAATAAATTCGCATATGGGGTATCATGGACTGTAGTAAAGGGAACTGAGTTAATTGGGCACTATAAATTTTCTGACTCTTTTGAAGAATACCTCATTAAAGAACTAGCCTTTGGTGACCTTGGTAGGTTTTTTTAATTCCTTATAATAATGTATGTGGGGAGAATTTTTTAGCTTCCCCATTTCCTCCAAATTACTTCTTTAAACACTCATTTGACTAAACTGAAAAAAAATTAAAAACTATTTTTAATATCTAGGAAAATCCAATCCATATATAATTTTTACATATTTCAATGCAAGATCGGCCTGTTTTTTATAATCTTTCAACACTCTTTTTTCAAAATCATCCCTATCCCTGCTTAAGGTGATCAATCTTAGGAAGGACATGTATTCCTCAACAGAGTCATCATAATTGAACTCATATTTCTCATATAATTCATCATCACTGAGCTTTAAGTCCTCTCCTCTGAAAGTAGGAAACTCCAAGGTTTGGCAGATATTCGCTTTGGTGAAATGCTTTCGTCTTATCAAGGGAGAAACTGAACTGCACAATACATACTGTCCACAGTCAATCAATGGTGGAATCCCTTGACTGTCAAGCCTATCCATGCTTGTCAATTTCTTGAAATGTCTGATGTTATATGAAGTTTTGAATATTTACAATGAAAACATTCACTTCAAACTGAAAACGGCTCATTTTCAGGAATGCTGATGGATGCATATAGTTATGGTGTTCCAAACCAAACAATCACTTTCCACAAGCCAGGTTATGAAATGGGAACCCTTGTTGATGTGGTTACAGATGAAAATGGTGAATTCACGATTGAAAATGCAGAATATCTGCCTGATGCGGGTAAAGACAATTATTATGGTGATTTCACATTTGCAGGCAATGGCAAATATCAGGGCTGTACCTATGAAGGCAATGTTACTGTAATTCCTTAATTTCTGATATTAAAAAATAATATTATTAATTGGGCATATAATCTGGAGAGATGTGTATGAAAAATCCTAATGTAGCTGTGCCGATTATGTTCTCTCTAGACTTATTTTTTTTTACAACACATGATAATTTAAGGTTTTCACATAATTATTTTTTCTGTATGTAACTCTCATAATCTTCTTTTAGATTATTTTTTTCCGTTTGTAAGAAATATTAGACCTCATTAAGACAAATACTTTCAGAATTAATGTAAATATTAAATATAACTAATGTGTAACTTATAATTATGACAACGAATGATAAAATATCTGATTATATCACGTTTCCCAGAACCTTTGAAAACTATAGGTGGTACAAACCGATACTTGTTTTTATATTAACTTTCATAATAATGCTCATACTCAGTGCAGCAATTTTAGCGGTTTTTTACCTAATAGTCGGATTTGATTTTATAAGGTTAGTTTTCCAGGGAGGATATGAAGCATTCAACTCTCCTCTGGCGATACTCTTTGCCGATTTGATTATTATAGTATTTATTCCTTCATTATATCTTGCATCTAAGGTTGTTAAGGATAGGCCGTTTTCCTCTTATTCATCTTCACGCGGAGGATGGAATTTCAAACTCTATTTCAAGGCATTGGTAATTCCACTAATATTGTACATAATATATATGGCCGCAGACACTGCTATTAGAGGGCCGGAAGGCACATCTCATTTATCAATAGCATTTCTTGCTGTAATTTTGATTTCCATACCTCTTCAAAGTATTGCAGAAGAATACATATTTCGTGGATTGATTATGCAGACATTGGGATCATGGTTTAAAATTCCTGTTTTGGCGATAGTTCTTCAAGCCATAATATTTGCAATGGGCCATGGATATAACAGCATTGGACTTTTTGAAACATTGGTTTCAGGTCTTGGTTTCGGATTTTTTGCCTGGAAAACAAATGGTATAGAAGTAAGTTCTGCCCTTCACACTGCGAATAATTTTGCTGTTGGCTTATTTGTCATGCTTGGACTGCAGGCATCATCTTCCTCTCCGCAATTATCGGAAGTTGCCGTAGCAATCGTTTTTTTAATAGTACTATACATCATAATGTATTATGTCGGCAAGAAAACTGATTGGTTTGGCGAAATCCCGGAAAACTCTCAAGATATATGATTATTCAATTATGAATAATCTTTCTTTTTATTTAAAAAATCAATAACAGAATGGTTTAAAACAATTCAAAAATTATAAATATGTTCAAATATTATTTAATAATATGGTAGAAATAGATTGGTTTAAATTTGAAGATAGGGATTATGACTTTCCGTTCTATAATAAGAATCCATACATTCCCAAATGGGGTTGGATTGTTTTATTCCTAGTATTTTTCATCGGATTTTTTTTGTCAATATCTGATAAGGTTTATTTTGCAATATTGGGTTGCATAGTGTTTATTGTTCCAGTATTGTATTTTTTAAAATGGGATTATAAGGCAATATTAAGAATTCCATCCAGCAGAGACCTTCTTCTTGTAGTAGCTCTTTTTGTGGGATATATGATATATGCAATCGTCATTGGTGCAGTATTGGACCAAGTTGGAATAGTCAGCAGCGGAACCGTTGATCCAGGATCCTTAGGGGTCATGACACTAATTACGTCTATATTTTCAGTACTGGGTGAAGAATTCATTAAGTTCATTCCGTTCATGTTTTTCTTGAGAGTGATTTACAAATACTCAAATAACCGTAAATTATCTGTAATCATTTCCGTTGCTTTAGTAATGTTGATGTTTGCATCAATCCATGCGTATAATCCTATCATGTTCCTATTTGCCCTCTGCATACAGGGATTTGGTTCAATATTCGAGTTTTACGGATACATTAAGACTAAAAACATCATGGTTTCATACCTTTGTCATCTATTAACGGATGAGTTTATTTTCATAATCGCACTACTTGGATTTATCTAAAAATATGGTATCGGCAAAGGAATAGCATGTTAAAGTAATTCAATTCATATAACTGAAGTTTTGAAAAAAATAAAGGATGGGCCCGACGGGAATTGAACCCGCGACAAAATAAAGTTAATAGAAATGCAACAACGGCCCAATCAGAATGAAGAAAGTTATAAAAGATTTAAGATTGTTGGACCTACAATCAAATATATGCTTTGTCACCACAAAACAATAATTAACATTGACAGTCGTAGATATGCAGAAAGCGATATGTGGAAAAGAATTGGAACAATTGATTCATGTATGAGTTCTAACAACAATTAAGTTAGAGTTTTAAATAATATTTAATGTTTAGAGGTATCTTGTGTTTTGAATATTTCACCCCAAAACATTCATTTCAAACACTTCAAAATTTTTCTTATTTTTACATTTTAAAGCATTAATATTTCTTCTTTAAAAAATTTCGTGAGGACTTCAATTTTAACCCCAAAATCATAGGTAGGTTTCCTCAAAATCATAGTAATTGACTCGTAAATCGAGCTTGTTTTTGTCTGATTTTGAGGACATCGTTTTTTCGCCAAAATTTGACCTACATTTCCTCACATGAATAAAGCTATTCATCCCATAAGTCAGCTACTTTTTTTGCAATAAACACGCAGCAGTCAACGCAAGGGGATTTGTCTTTACCGCCATCGGTTATCTTATCGCAACGTACTGTTCTGTATTCATCTTTAAAAGCATTGAAAATCTCTTTAGCATTAGCTTTGATTTTAGCCGGATCATCTAAAACAATACCGTTTGCCATTAATGCACCTGTTACCGCTCCACATGTTCCTTCATCAAATGTTCCGCCCATTCCGCCTGCAAATCCGCAGCCTAATCTGGTCATTTCATCGCTAGTAATGTCGGCAGCGGCGGTTTCGCAAAGGCCCATTAAAGTGGATTCAGAGCAGCTTTTGGTTTTTCTGTATTCCCTGATTTTTTCCTCTAAAATTTTCTCGTCAAGCTTCATAATAATATCTCCCAATTTAGTTAATTAATTATATTAATTAAGAATTTTAAATATTTATTTGTTAAAAAGTTATTAGGTGATAAAAATTATACATCCAAGACCAAGTCCGATTGCAGCTACTCTTTACACATTAAGGGACATGAATGTCGACGTTATTGTTATGCATGGGCCTACAGGCTGCTGCTTTAGAACAGCCAGGCTTTTAGAAGGCGATGGCGTGCGTGTCGTAACTACAGGAATGTCCGAAAACGATTTTATATTGGGTGCCGGTGATAAATTAGTTGAAACTTTAACTGAAGCTTATGAAGCCTTTCATCCGAAATTGATGGGCATAGCAGGTACCTGCGCCAGCATGATTATCGGTGAAGACTTGAAAGAGGCAATTGCAACAGCTGACCTTCCGTGCACAGTCATTCCGGTCGAATCACATGGAGGATCCGGTGAAGGTGACAATACCGTTGGTGCGATAATGGTTTTGGATGCAGCAGTCGAATGCGGTGTAATTCCAAGGGAAGAGGCAGACAGGCAAATTGAAATGCTTGAAAAGGCAACTGAAGTTGAAAAGACCCGTGGAATGGCGCAGGGCAAGTATATCAAACCTAATTTCGGAGATTCAAAAGAGGCTGTTGCAAAAACAGTTGTTAATGCACTGAAAGATAATAAAAAAGTTGCTTTTGTCCTGAACGTTAAAAAGGAAACCTCATATCTCTTCTCAGATATAATTAACTTTGACTACAAGAAAATCAATCCGGACAATAAGCCTATATTTGTAGCCAATTTGGATGAAAACATAGGCCTTCCTAGAATCAGGCAGCATGCGGTAAACATTAAGAATCAATTGGATATGGAACCGGATTTCATTACTGGGGGACTTGACGAGTATCCTATCACTGCGAATAAGGCTGCGGAATACTTAAAGGACAAGGATGTTGATTTGATTGTAGTATTTGGTGTTCCTCATGCATTTCCGATTGAGGAGTTTGACGTGGAGTCAGTTGCTGTAACCGATGGACCACGTTTAGTTCAGCCTTTAAGGGAGCTGGGTTTCACTCACGTCGTTGCGGAGCTTGATGCGCACTCAAAGACATTGGGAACAGATGAGATAGTATTTTCCGACTTTGGCGGAATGATTAGAGCAGCTATTGGATGGTTAAACGAATGATAACAATTATTGATTATAAAAGCGGTAATCTTAAAAGCATTTCAAACGGATTTAAGAAAATCGGTGTTGATTACCAGATAACAGATGATAAGGACATAATTGCAGCCAGCGATTATTTGGTCCTGCCGGGTGTTGGAGCATTCGGAAGTGCAATGGAGAATTTGAAGCCTTTTGAAGACATCATTCATGAGCACGTAAATGATGACAAGCCATTTTTAGGAATTTGTCTAGGACAACAGGTGTTAATGAGTTCAAGCGAAGAGTCTCCAGGTGTCAAAGGTTTGGATTTATTCAAAGGGCATGTTGAACTATTGCCCGAAGGCGTTAAGATTCCTCATATGGGTTGGAATAAGTTGAATGTATGCAATGATTCACCTATTTTAGAGGGCATCGATGGGGAATATTTCTATTTCGTTCATTCTTATCATGTGATTCCCGATGACGAGACAATTGTTGCGGGCACATGTGAATACGGTGGAGATGTGGTTGCATCTCTTTCTCAGAATAATTTGTTTTCTACACAGTTTCACCCTGAAAAAAGCGGTGTTGCTGGACTTAAAATTTTAAAGAATTTCACTAATTTGGAGAAATAAAAATGGATATTGAAGGATTTGTAAGGGCTAGAATTGATGATTATGATTATGATGATCTGGCAGAAATTTTGGCTGTAAGAATTAGAGAATACAAAAAAATCAACGAAGAAAACTCTCTTGAAATGGCTAAGGCAGTAATCGATGAAGTGTCAACTACCTTGAAATTGCAGGAAAGCGATGATGAATTCTTAAAGGAATTGGCTACCGTCAACAAAGCGGATGTCGGAATGGGTGAAATGGGAGTAGGGTCCCGTGGAGCCGGAGACTTCTTTGTTCACAGAAAAATAGCCGAAATCGTATCATCAACAAATACTGCGTCTTTAGTCAATCCATCAGAACAGGACGATGGGGGTGTTGTAAAGGCAAAAGTCGAAAACGATGAAGTATATATCACAACAGCTGTCGATGGAATCCACTCACGTTTAAGTGAATATCCATTTTTAGGAGGATTCCACGTTACAAGGGCAACACTCAGGGATGTCTGTGTAATGGGAGCAGACCCTGTAGCTATCTTAAGTGATGTTCACCTTGCAGATGACGGTGATGTCGCTAAGATATTTGACTATACTGCAGGTGTTGCGGCAGTTTCAGAACTTGTCGACGTTCCAATCGTTGCAGGAAGTACCCTGCGTATCGGAGGGGACATGGTTTTAGGAGACAGGTTCGTATCAGCTGTTGGAAGTGTAGGAGTATCACCACATCCTCCAACCGCAAGAAAAGGTGCAACCGAAGGGGATGTAATCCTTTTAACTGAAGGTTCCGGTGGAGGAACAATCACTACAACTGCTCTTTACAACGGTTTCTTTGATGTCGTATGGGATACAATGAACGTAAATTTCGTTCAGGCATCACAAGCATTGTTTGAAGCGGATTTGGTAAAAGACATCCATGCAATGACTGATGTAACCAACGGCGGACTTAGGGGTGACGCTCATGAAATTTCAAATACAACCGGTGTCGGTTTGGAATTCTATGAAACAGAAATCAAAAAGATGGTCGCTCCAAACGTGTTGAACATGCTTGAAACATTAAACATCGATCCGTTAGGTGTTTCAACCGATTCATTGATGCTTATTGCACCTCCGGAAATTGTCGGTGACATCAAAAAGGCTGTCGGCAAATATGATGTAGCAATCTCTGAAATCGGTGAAGTAAACAATTCAGGCGAACCGATTTTAATTAAGGAAGATTCCTCTGAGGAAAAACTGATTCCATTATTCAGGGAAGCAGCTTATACTAAAATCAAAAAACTGGTCGGAGAAACTACTCCTGAAGACTTTGAATTAATGAAAGAAAAAGTTCAAAAGGCTTCAGATGCGGCTATCCGCAAAAAAGAAAAAGTGATTAATCACATCCGTGCAAATTAACTTTTGCACACTTTACTATTTTTTTAATACTTTGAAATCCTATTTTCATTCATGTTAGATGATAAAGGATATTTTTACATAATCGATGCGATTCTTGCAGTAATGCTACTGCTAATGGTGTTTTTAGTCATTAATGCTACCATTTCCATTCCAAGTCCAGATTATTCCTATGAAATTCATGATTTTAAAACTGCACAGGATATTATGGAGATTTTAAGCGGAAAAGTGAATTTCACAGACCAGACATTTTTGGCCGAGATCTCTCAAGTTCTGCAAAAGGGTGAAAACTCAAAGGAATCTGTCCGTGAGGTTTCAAAGCTCTGCAAGGAAAAGTTAGGTTCATATGGGCTTAAAAATTATAAATTCAGTGAAAACAATGTTTTGAAAGGCAAGGTTTTGGCATCTTCAGGAGACTATTCCAAAGCCGGTGATGTTTCAGTTGCAACAAGGAATTACGGCGATTATTCATATAGTCTTTCAACATGGTAATTATTAAATACTATAAACAATAAAAAGTTGAATGTTATCTTATTTTGTTTAGCCCTGGTGGTGTAGTTTGGATAACACATGGGACTGCGGATCCCATTCCCCGGGTTCAAATCCCGG
>NZ_JBGUWC010000065.1:0-21865 GCF_045220775.1 Methanobrevibacter sp. | reverse complement strand
ATATATAAATATTACTACTTGTTAAAAAAAGTACGGATTAATTTATAAAAAATAGATAACAACTTCTAATTAAATGAATAAAATATAAAAAAATACTTCAAAATTTAAAAAGAGCATTAAAAATGAAATCAAATATCTTTTTGAACTATTTAACTATGTTGAAAATAATTCACAGTTGTCTAAAATTTTTATTATAAAAAAAATAATATGGCAGAACCGACCAATGTTACATATCCTCTAAAAAACTAGACAGAAAAACATTCATTTCTATTTCTTCACGCGCTATGAAATCATCCAATCTAAATTTGGCAGCATCACTTTGGAATGGATATAATTCATCATCAAAATACATTTTAATCCTTAAAAAATCCCCTTCAACAGATGTTTCTTCCTCCAGATTACTATTAAGAAATTCCATCTGATTTGAAGACAAACCTTGTACTAAATACTCAACATATTTTTTATCGTCATCGCCATAATCAGAAATCTTAACATCCATCAAAACCACCCACAAATTCTTTTAACTGGTCGGAAATTGTTTCAAGTTCATTAAAACACAAATGCCCCAACTCAGAATCCATAATTATCAGTTCAGAATTCTTAATCATTTCAGACATTGGAATAGCATCCAATTCCGGTGGAAAGTGAGGATCCTGTTCGCAGGAAATTATCAGGACTTTTGATGTTATCTTGTCCAAATCACCTTCTACATTAAAGTACATGCAGGACTCATTGCAATACTTCAAATCATAAATGTCAGTTTCAATGCTCTCATTTCCAAAGTTTTCAAATTCAGCACTTAACTCATCATTGGACATGTCTCTTAATGCTTCTTTAGAAAGCCCAAAATTAAATTCCGCAAGACAAGCCATTCTTAATGTCCTAATCAGGGAATAAGTCAAATCGCCTTTGTTATAATCGGGGTCGGATTCTATGATTTCATTTACGAATTTGGAAAGAATGAAATCATGGCCTGCAACTTTATAGCTGCTTACACCACAGATGATAAAATCGGCAAAGTCAGGATAGTTTATAGCCGATGACAAACATACAAAACCGCCCATCGAATTTCCAATCATGCCTAAAACATGTTCAATATTGAACTTTTCGGCCAGGAATTTTTTCTGGAAATTTACAACATCATTGATTGAATATTTTGGAAATCTGTTTTTTAAATCGGTTGTTGATGGGGAGCATGACCCTGGAGAACCTAGAGCTGATAAGCAAATGAAGAAATATTTGTTCTCATCAAATGCATCACCACTGCCCACTAACGGAGCGATTTTTTTCATTGAAGAATACCTTCCTAAAGATCCATGGCAATAGATTATTGCATTTTTTATAATTCCATTTTCGTCATAGATTGGAGTTCCAAAAGTCATATATTCAACTTTAACATCATTTAAGACTGCACCATTTTCAAATTCAAATGAATCCAATGTAAAATATTGATTTTTACTTTCAAAATATTCCTCATCGTAAATTTTAATTCCTCCAACAAAATCAAGATAAATCAAATAATTCTATAAAAAACAAAATATTTAAATTAAACTAAACAATGTTTATTGTGATGAAATATAAAATTTTAGAAAAACCTAATTGCGAAGATGCGTATGATTTGGTTCAAGAAGCCCTACGTAAAAAGGCAACAATCGTGATTTTTGCATGCTGTAAAGTCAATTATGAAGGAAGGGCATTAAGCGAACTAAACTGGGGAGAACGCATTATCATGATTAAACCTGATGGAGCGTTTTTAATCCATCAGGAAAAGAAAGTGGAACCTGTAAATTGGCAACCTCCTAAATCAAGAACAAGAAGCTATATTAAAAATGACCATCTATTTTTAGAAAGTCACAGAAGAACTCCAAAAGAACTATTGACTGTTGAGATAAGGCAAATCCAATTTATTAGTTATGCAAATATTGAAGACTTTGAGGAACTTGAACAGGCAGGATATGAAAAAGACATGAGTGATATGATTATGGAAAAGCCTCACATTATAGAAGAAGGTTTCACCCCAACTACTCGCGAATACAGTGTCGAACACGGATTTATTGACATTTTAGGAAAAGATAAGGATAATAACTTGATGGTTCTGGAGTTAAAAGCCCGTAAAGCAGGCGTTACTGCAGTTAAACAACTCAGAAGATACTTGCAGGATTTAGAAAATACTGAAAATGATTATCTAAAAGAATGCAAAGCTCAAAAAAAGAAAATACGAGGATTACTCATTGCACCCTCAATCATGGATGATGCACTAGAATTGATTGAAGAGGAAGGAATCGAATTTGTGTCTGTTGAACCTCCTCGTGAATTAAAGAGGGATAAGAAAGTTACTTTAGATGCATTCTAACCTAATGCATCCTTAATTCTTTTTAACTCACTTATATAAAATTGTCTTGTGAATTCGTTTGCTGGAAAGGATTTGGTTACATGATGCTCTTTTTCCAATTTATAAATAAGATATTCTTCACCATCAAGAGGAACTGTTTCATCATTATTTAACAATTCTAACTCATCTAATTCTTTTAAAATATTTTGATATTCATTTTCTTCAAGTTCAATAACATCTTCCAATTCCATTTCTTGAATTTTTGGATTTAGCTGTTCTGCAATAGCTACAAAACCGTTTACCTGCTTATCTGACATGTCAAATTTTGTATTTCTGATTTCTTCCATGGAAAATTTTACATGAAATATGGTAGCTTCAGTGACTGGAATTTCTCTTGACAATCCAATCTGGTTGATTTCATAATCATTTTTCCAATCCCCAATTTTATAGATTGCATAATTTATATCATCAACATTAATCTTATCCATAATATCACGAATATTAAATATCTATTTATATAAATAAAAACATTATTATTAATATAAACGTAAATTTCAATGGAGGTTCAGTTGTGAAAAAATGTCCTGAATGTGGAAATCCTAGTTATGACGGCGCTCCTGTTTGTGGAAATTGTGGATACAAATTCCCTAAAGCAAAAGTTGCAACTAATAGAGAAGATATTTTCCAAAGAGAACAAAAAACTAAAAAGACTTCCAATGATAAAAGTGTAGTTGATATATTAAAAGAAAAGAAACTACTTATTGGAATAATATTGCTTATAACTTTAATTGTAATTTGTGGAATTGTCCTTACCGGGTCAGATAATAACTCCACACCAATTCAATCTATTGATTTAGCTGAATTTAGTGCAGGGGACTTTTCATTTAAATATCCTAAAGACTGGAAAGAAATTAAACAAAAAGATGATGAACATCATGGAGCTAAATTTTTCAAAAACAGTGATAACACTACCATAGAGTATTATAATGTTTCTAATGATTCCAAATCTTTAAAAGATATAACTCAAGATAGACTTAGCTATGCGCAATCAACCGGTTCATATGTAGAACTTGTTGAAACAGTTACTATTGATGGTAGAAATGCATCAAATATAATATTGGAAAATGCCAATGGGGACTACACTAGATTTGTTTCAATGTTTAGTGAAGGAAAGTTGTATGTATTTAAAATAAATGGGGACTCCATTAATTCAATTACAACTGATGACATCAACTCTGTGGTAAATTCCGCAAATATTGCTTAAGTATGATTTAAATCATACTTTTTCTATTTTTTTAAAGTGTTAAAATGACTAAACTTAAACTTGCACTTTGTCAGATGAATGTCATTGACAATAAAGAAGAGAATATCAAAAATGCTACTTTTATGATTGAAGAAAGTAAATCAAACAATGCTGATTTTATTGTTCTTCCAGAAATGTTTAACTGCCCATATTCAAATGATAAGTTCATCGAATATGCGGAAGAAGAAAATGACAGTTTTACCTTAAATAAAATTTCTGAATTGGCTAAAAAAAATAAGGTCTACATTCTTGCAGGATCAATTCCAGAAAAGGAAAATGACAAATTATACAATGCCAGCTATCTATTTGATAAACATGGGAATGTAATAGCCAAACACAGAAAAATGCATCTTTTTGACATAGACGTTAAGGGAAAAATTACCTTTAAGGAATCTGATGTTTTAACTGCTGGAAATGAGGTTACAATAGCAGATACTGAATTTGGAAAAATAGGCATTGGAATTTGCTATGATATTCGTTTTCCGGAACTTGCAAGACTCATGGTTGAAAATGGGGCTTTGATACTCTTTTATCCGGGTGCATTCAATATGACAACCGGTCCTGCACATTGGGAGTTGTTATTCCGTTCAAGAGCTTTGGACAATCAGGTTTATTGCGTTGGTGTTGCTCCGGCTCTAAACAAAGATGCAAGCTATCATAGCTTTGGCCATTCAATCGTTACAAATCCTTGGGGAGAAATAATAGCTGAAGCTGATGAAAAAGAAAATTTGATAATATCTGAAATAGATTTAAGTGAAATAAAAAAAACAAGAGAAGAACTTCCGCTTTTAAAAAATAAAAGGGAAGACTTATACGAAATTAAAAGAAAATAGCTATTTCAATTTAGCTAATCTCTTTTTGAAATAAGATGCCTTTTTGTCATTATCTGCAAACACTTCAATTGCAGTTTCTAGGACTCTAACTTCATTGTCATAGTCATTTTCTTTCCTGTATAGGACGCATAATCTTTTATAAGGAGCATCCTTAGCCATTTTTGCTTCAACATAGCGTTCGTATTCCTTAATCGCCTTTTGCATATTGGTTTTTTCCATTTCTTTAATGGTGCTCATTGGTATTACTTTAACAACTGTTTCACCAGAGGCCTTAGCTTTTTGTCTTTTCTCAGCTTTTTTAATGGCTTTATTGCAGGATTTCTTGAAGTCCTTATCATCTTCACCTTTTCTAGCATCTTTAATCAATTGGATTGCCTCATCAGTTGCAAGATCGCCCAATGCCTGAATGGCGGCAAGTTTTACGCCCCAATCCTCATCTTCAAGGCATTTTGCAATTGTATCCAATTCGTCATCTGCCTGAAGTTCACCCAGTGCGCGTACAGCAACCTTTCTGACTCCAAAGTCTTCATCATCAACTGCTTCAACAAAATAAGGAATGACTTTTTCATCTTCAGTTTCTTTGAGTGCAAATGCTAAAAATCTTTTGTCTTTGCCTTCCGCATTTGTAAATTCTTCTATTAATTTATCAACGGCCACATCGCCCATGCTTCCTAAAATTTCAGCCGCTTTAAATCTAACTTGTGCATTATCATCAGTAGTGGCTTTAATTAATGGTTCAATAGCTTCTTCATCAGTAATTCCAACTAATGATTCAATAGCTTCTTTTCTAACTTTAACATCATCATCTGATAAATTGTTAATAGCTTCTTCAAAACTTAAATTTGACATGATATTAAATTAGATTTTAAGAATATATAATCTTTTAAAAAAAATAGAAAAAAATAAGAGAAAAAATCTCTTATTTAGATTGCTGTCCATCCACCGTCAATACAGATTAATTGACCTGTACAGAAGCTGGATGCGTCAGATGCAAGATAAATTGCAATACCGTCTAATTCACCAGGTTTACCTAAACGGCCAGCAGGACAGTATGCTGCAATAAGGTCCATGAATCCAGGTAATCCGAGGGATTCTACGGTTAATTCTGTTTCAAATACAGCAGGACCAATAGCGTTTACGGTAATGTTGTATTTAGCCCATTCTACAGCTAAGTTTTTGGTTAAGTTCATTACACCACCTTTAGCTGAGGAGTATGCGCTGATTCCTCCTCCAGGGAAGATAACTCTTGAGTGGATTGAACCGATGTTAATGATTTTACCGTATTCTTGTTTGATCATTATTTCTCCAACTGCTTTACACATGTAGTATACACCGCTTAAGTCAATGTGGATGTGTCTTTCCCATTCTTCGTTGGATTGATCAACTACCATTTTGTTGTTTCCCATACCTGCTGCGTTAACTAAAATATCGATTCTTCCATATGCGTCCATAGTTTTGTCAACAGCTGCAGTGATACTGTCGTAATCTCCGACATCACATACAGCATACATTACTTCAGTTCCGAATTCTTTTTCGATTTCAGCAACATTTTCAAGTAATCTTTCTTCTCTTCTTGCGAATAATGCTAATTTAGCACCTTGGCTTGCATATG
This sequence comes from Methanobrevibacter sp., assembly GCF_045220775.1. Taxonomy (GTDB): domain Archaea; phylum Methanobacteriota; class Methanobacteria; order Methanobacteriales; family Methanobacteriaceae; genus Methanocatella. The sequence continues at coordinate 15,785 of NZ_JBGUWC010000065.1, read as the reverse complement.
CTTGTGCAATTTGCCAGCCTAAACCGGAGGAAGCTCCAGTTATGACTGCAACTTTGTCTTTAATATCGAAATAGTTTTTCATTTTATATACCACCTAAGGCATAAGCCTATGTATAAATATATTAAAAATTAAACTATTTAATTATTTTTATTACAAAATCTAATGAAATTCAATTAAATTATAAGTTAAATTGAATATTATTCTAAAATATTCAAAAAAATTAAATAAACTGGTTAAATTATAACAATTGAATTTTTCAAGATGTATAAAATAATAGCCATAAAATTATAATTGAAACAATAACTATTAAACAAACACGGATAATTTGAAAAATTAATAAAATTAATATAATTATATCAATTAATATTACAATTATAATAAAAAACTTGAGGAAATTTAAATGATTGAAGAGCAAACCAAATCATATACCAAAAAGCAGATTTTCAAAACCCTGCATCCGTGGGTTCAGAAATGGTTTGACTCACAATTCAAGGATTTCACCCCCGCTCAGAAAAAATCAATCATTGACATCCACAAAAAGAATAATATCCTCATTTCATCACCAACAGGGTCAGGTAAGACATTGACTGCATTTTTATCGGTGATCAGCGAACTTACAACACTTGCTGAGAAAGGCAAATTAGAAGATAAAGTCTATTGCATTTATGTCTCACCACTAAAAGCACTGGACAACGATATTGAAAAAAATTTAGACGAGCCCCTAAAAGGAATCGAAGAAATTGCAGGCCATAATCTTGGAATTCGAAAAGCAGTGCGAACCGGCGACACTACACAATACCAAAGACAAAAAATGCTTAAAAAACCGCCACACATCCTGATTACTACTCCGGAAACATTATCCATTTTGCTCGTAGCTCCGAAGTTTAGGGAAAAACTAAGCGGAGTAAAATATGTTATTGTAGATGAGATACATTCTTTGGCTGAAAATAAAAGAGGTGTTCATTTAAGTTTATCTCTAGAGAGATTACAGCATTTAGTCGGGCAATTTACCAGAATTGGCCTTTCAGCAACTGTCAGTCCGCTTGAAGAAGTTGCAAAATTCCTTGTCGGTTATGAATATGGAGTTGGAAGAAGCTGCAAGATAGTCAATATAAATTATCTAAAGGAGCTGGACATGGAAGTAATGTGTCCTGTAAGCGATATCGTGCTTGCTGATGAAGAAGACACACGGCTTGGAATGTATGACCTATTAGACGATTTGATTCAGGAAAACAAGACAACACTAATATTTACCAATACAAGAAGCGGAACTGAAAGATTCGTTTATAACTTAAAGAAAATGTATCCTATGAATTACAATGATTCCAATATAATGGCCCACCATTCCTCACTTTCAAAGGAAGTGCGTTTGGAAACGGAAAACAAGCTGAAAGAGGGAAAACTAAAAGCTGTTGTATCGTCAACATCCCTTGAACTTGGTATCGATATCGGATATATTGACCTTGTCGTTTTGATAAACTCGCCGAAATCAGTTGCAAGGGCTCTTCAAAGAATCGGGCGAAGCGGACATAAACTACATGAAAAATCAAAAGGAAGGATAATCGTAACCAATCGTGATGACTTGGTGGAATGTTCAGTATTGCTTAAGAATGCTAAAGAGGGAAAAATTGATAAGATAAACATTCCCACCAACTGTTTAGACGTTTTAGCCCAGCACATTTATGGGATGAGCATTGAAAATACCTGGGACATTGATTATGCTTATGAGGTAATCAGAAAAAGCTATTGCTATAAAGATCTCTCAAGAGATGACTATGAAGATGTGCTAAGTTATATGGCCGGAGAATATCCGGAACTTGAAGAAAGATATGTCTATGCAAAAATTTGGATTGATTATAAAGAAAAAACATTTGGAAAACGTGGAAAACTGGCCAGAATGCTTTATTCGACAAATATCGGTACAATACCTGACAGCTCTGGCGTTTTAGTTAAATGCGATGGGGAAACCGTAGGTAAAATCGAAGAATCATTTTTAGAACGATTGAAAAAAGGAGACACATTTGTTCTAGGAGGCAGAACATACAGATTCAACTATGGGAAAGGAATGACAATTAATGTAACCCCATCAAGCGGCCCTCCGACAATACCTTCCTGGTTTTCACAGCAGCTGCCATTATCCTTTGACCTTGCAATGGAAATCCAAAAGTTCCGCTCCCATATGGAAACCAAATTTGAATACCGCCGAAGCAAAGAGGAGATTATGGAATTCATCTATGATTATCTGTATGTCGATGACTTTGCGGCAAATTCGATTTATGAATACTTTGTTGAACAGTACAAATATGCAAAAATACCAAGCACCCGCTTATTGCTAATTGAATACTATAAAGGGTTTGGAGGAAGGCGTTTTATAATATTCCACTCATTGTTCGGAAGAAAAGTCAATGATGCACTGTCAAGAGCCGTTGCTTATATAGTTGCACAGAGATATAACATTAACGTAACAATTTCAATATCGGACAATGGCTTTTATCTAAGTTCGGACGGCAAAATCGGAGGATTGGAATCCTTTAGAGAACTGACTCCCGAAAACTTTGAAACCGTACTGACAAATTCATTGAATAAAACAGAAACATTGGCTTCCAGATTCAGACACTGTGCCGGAAGGTCTTTAATGACTTTAAGGCATTATAAGGGCGAATCAAAATCCGTTGGCCGCCAGCAAGTCCGTGGAAAGATACTGCTGAAATTTGTTCAGGAAATGGACAACGACTTTTCAATCCTAAAGGAAGCCAGAAGAGAGGCTTTGGAAGATTATATGGACATTAAAAACGCTTTAAAAGTTATAAATATGGTTTCAACCGGAGAAATGGAAGTGAAAACAATAAATACCATTATACCAAGTCCTTTTGCATTTAATTTGGTTTCACAAGGTTATTTGGATGTTCTAAATCAAAATGACAAAGGAGAATTTACAAAAAGAATGCATCAAGCTATTCTTGATCAAATTAAAGATAAATTAAAAGACATATATTAGTGATAAAATGAAAACTTTAATCGTATACTACTCAAGAACAAATACTACAAAAGAAATTGCAAATAAGCTTCAAAAAGAGCTTGTTGCGATATTGAAGAAATCACCGATGGTGACAAATACAAAGGCAAATTTGGATTCATAAGAGGTGGAATGAATGCTACAATGGGCAGAGCAAGCGACATTGACCCTGTTTCAAAAGATCCATCCGATTATGATTTAGTGATAATTGGAACACCAGTTTGGTCTTCTAATATGGCAGCACCAATTTTCACATATTTGATTAAATATAAAGACCAAATTAAAAACATGGCTTCATTTTGCACTTGCATGGGCGGAGGATATGATAAAGCATTAACCAATATAGCTGAAGTTTCCGGGAAAACACAAATTTCAACAATGTTTTTAACATCCAAAGACCTTGAAAATCCGGATGAAAAAATAGATACCTTTATTAACAACATCAAATAATTATATACAAGGTGATTATTATGACCAAATGGAACGCAGTAATTATCGGTTTCATACTAGCTGTAATTGTTAAATCATTTTTCGCACAATATGAATTTGTCGGATTATTAATTGTAGGATTTATAACTGGATACATAGCTCATGAAGGAACAATCGGCGGTATGTGGAATGCTGCTGTTGCCGGAGCATTAGGCACTATTGTTTGTGCAATATTATTTGTCATAATTGCAACTTTTGGAGGTGCATTATTCGGTATTTTCGGAGGATTAACCGGATTTACACTTTCTGGAATTACAAGCATAACTGTGATAATCGGCTATTTAATCTATTATGCAATTGTTATGGGAATTACAGGAGCATTTGGAGGATTAATGGCTTCTAAAAAATAATCTTTTGGGAGAGATAAAATGGCGAACTTACCAGAAATAAATATTAAAGCTTTAATATTTGGAGCAGCCATAGCTGCCGGATTCATAATATTTGGATTTATGTATTGGGATTGGTTTTATCCATTTTCAGCGATAGGACTTTTATATGCCGGATATGGGCAAAAGAACCTACCACTGGGAACAATCCTTGGAGCATTAGCTTCTACACCAATAATAATTCTATATTTAGAAGGATACTTTGGCCAACCTAGCGGTTTTTTCTTAACTGAAACTGGAATATTGGCTGTAACCCTTCTTATTCTTATTGTTGGAGCATTTGTAGGATTTGTTGGTGCATTGGCTAAACGAAATCGTGCGAAAGCATTGGAAGAATATGAAAAAAAACAGAATATTGGTAAAACTAAAAAGAAAAATAAACAAGCTAATATTCAAAAAACTGAGGAAAAAACAGGATTTTTAAATAAAATCTTTAAAAAATAAAAAAAAGTAAAAATAATAACTTTATGTTATTATTTTTTCTAATTCATCTCTTTCTAAACCACGTTTAATTTCTAAAGCAATTCTTCTACCCATACTCATTGGCTTGCCATAAGTTAGGTAGGAATAAGGAGAACCATCCATGAATGTGTTTGTTCCACCGTCGGTTCTAGCACTAATTTCAAAACAAATTACTTCTAAATTATCATTTACCAATGTTTGCATACAGAAAGGACCGTTTAATCCAGGAGCAACTAATTTTTTAGCACTTTCTGTTAATTTATCTGCTATATCGAATACTTGTGGGAGTAAAGATTCACGAATTACAGCTGGGTGGTTACCAGTAACAACATAAGATGGACTTAAGTCAATGTCTAACTGATCTTTTGCAGGCATTCTTACAAATCCGTCAATACTGGATTCATATCTTGTGTCCATACCCATTAATTCAACTTTATCATCAAGTGCTGAGTAGAAGTAGTGTATACAGTAATTACAGCCTGAAACATATTCTTCAATGTGTGCTGCTTCAACATCACTGTCATCTAACCATCCACGAGCTTTCATAGCATCAATTTTTGCATCAAATTCTTCAGTAGATGAAGCTACAAAGTAACCTCTTCCACCCCTTGCTCCAGGGAACTTAACCATTACAGGCCTGTCAATTTCAGAAGGATCGCTGTATTTGAAAGGAATTCTTACATCACCTTCAACAAGCAATGCTCTTTCTTTATCTCTTTCAGCTTCCCATCTTAAAACATCCCTATTACCAAACATAGGTACATTGAACTTATCTTCAACATTATCCAATCCAGCATATGCAACAAAAGATCCGTGAGGAACAACGATTGCATTCATATCTCTAAGTTGTTGTTGGACTTCTTCATTAACAATGTCTTTGAATTCATCGACAATGATATATTCGTCTGCAACTCCGAAACGTTGATATGGAATTTCTCTTCCTTTTTGACATACAATAGCTGTTTTAAATCCTTCTTCTTTAGCACCTTGCAGGATGTGTAAAGAAGTGTGGCTTCCGAGAGTTGCTATTGTGATATCGCTTTTGTCATATTTAGCCAAAATATCTAAAATGTCTTCCTTTTTAACTTCTCCCATTATATCTTCTCCTTAAAAGAATGATATTTATAAATATATAATTATGAATTTATAATATTTTTTATTTAATTGCAAGAAAACTGAAAAAAATATTAAAAAGGATAAAAAACATATTAGAAATTGAAGTAAAAATTTAATTAGGTTGAAAAAATGTTAATAGGTTTAATTTCAGACACCCATATTCCAGATAGAGCAAAAGAAATTCCCCAAAAAGTTTTAGAAGCATTCAGTGAAGTCGACTTAATATTGCATGCAGGGGACTTGACATCCGTTAATGTAATTGACGAATTATCAGAAATCGCCCCTGTACTAGCAGTTCAGGGAAATATGGATAGGGCAAGAGGAATTAAACTCCCGATTGCTAAAACAATCGAAGTGGAAGGATTGAAAATTGGAATTGCACACGGAGAAGTTTATCCAAGAGCCGATACACAACAATTAGTTTATCTGGCTAAAGAATTAGATGTAGACATTCTGGTAACCGGACATTCACATCAACCAAAAATAGAACAGACAGAGGGAGTGTTATTATTAAACCCTGGAAGCCCAGTTGTACCACGACTTGCAGACAGAACTGTAATGCTACTTGGAATTAATAATAAAGAAGTGGATGTTGAAATTATTAAAATTGGAGCCCCAGTATGTAGCGCACTTGATTTTGACAAATATAAGAGGGATTGAAATGGGAAGCAAATGGCAAATGGAAAAGCATAATGACCCTTATTATAAAAAAGCTAAAAAAGAAGAATACCGTTCAAGGGCATCATATAAACTCAAGCAGCTCGATAAAAAATTCAAACTCATAAAGGAAGGGGACACTGTAGTTGACCTTGGAGCCGCACCTGGAGGATGGTCACAAGTTGCACTCGAGAAAGTCGGTGAAGAAGGTGTCGTTGTTGGCGTGGATTTGAACAGATTTAAAAAATTCCACGAAGAAAACTATTATGGGATTAGAGGTGATTTTACAACCCCCGAAGTCCAGGAAAAGATTATGGAATACCTTGGAGGAAAAGCAAAAGTTGTGATGTCTGATGCATCACCTTCCCTCTGCGGAATCAAACATATTGACCAGCTCAGATCAATTGACCTGACAAATGTGGTAATAGAAATAGCCGAAAACATTTTAGAACCTAAAGGAAATCTTGTCATGAAAGTATTTCAAGGCCCTGAATACAAAGAAATGTTAGACTCACTTAAAGGCAAATTTAGAAAAGTGAAAACAACAAAACCAGCATCATCACGTAAAAAAAGTTCTGAAATGTATGTTGTTGGCTTAGAGTATATGCCTAACAAAAAAAATAGAAAAAGAAAATAAAATTAAAGGCTGTTGTATGCCTTATTTGCAGATTCGAGTTTTTCTTTAGCGAAAACTATTCTGCTATCAACGTCATTAGATGGTTTACCTGCATCCAAAGCACTTTGAACATTCTCAATAGCTGAATTTGCCCGTGTCAATTCAAGTTTTGCATCATTATATATCTTAACCTGATCAGGGCCACCCGCATAATAAGTAGCCTTTATATTATCAAACTTGACAGACAAATTACCGTATTCCGCTTTAAGTTCGGCAAGCTCATCATATTGTGTTCCAGAGGATATTTCATTTGTAATATCAGATGAAACCATGCTATACCCTACATATGCCACAACAATAATCGTTGATACTATCATAATGATTCCAACAACGGAAATCATCATAGAAGTAGATTTGAATAAGCTTAGTCTAGATTTTCTCATATTATCCTCAAATAATTAAATAAATTATAATTCGTATATAGTATATTAATTATTTTAGTATATAATTTTTACCCATTTTTCAGCATAACAAAATTCTTTTTAACTATGAAAATCAAAATATTTAGATAATGAATTCTACTACTAAATCACAAACATCAATTGCAAAATTTGAAGAATTTTTTGCAACATCATACAAAGATGATGTATTTAAAATACTCGAAAAATATCCTGATGAGCGATCACTTAATGTAGATTACCAAGCATTAGAAATATTTGATCCGGACTTAGCAGATTTATTAATAGACAAACCAGAGGAAGTTATTAATGCTGCAAAAATAGCTATCAAAAATATTGACCCTCTTGTAAAAGATGCTGACATCAATATCCGTTTTGCAAATCTCTCCAATGTCATACCTCTAAAGACTCTTTTAAGCAAATATATCGGAACATTCGTTGCGGCTGATGGGATTGTAAGAAAGACAGATGAAATCAGGCCTCGTATTGAAACCGGTGTTTTTGAATGTAGGGGATGTATGAGACTTCATGAAGTTGAACAGACTTCTGCAAACAGGATTATAGAACCGTCATTATGTAGTGAATGTGGTGGAAGATCATTCAGATTGCTTCAGGAAGAATCAAAGTATATTGACACTCAAACTGCCAGGATGCAGGAACCTTTGGAAAACTTGTCCGGAGGAAGCGAACCTAAGCAGATGTTGATGATTTTAGAAGATGATTTAGTAGATAAATTGAATCCTGGAGATAAAGTAAGAATTACAGGAACATTAAAAACATTCAGAGAAGAAAGAAGCGGCAAGTTTAAAAATTACATATATGTAAATCATATTGAACCATTAGAACAGGAATTTGAAGAAATCCAACTCTCCGAAGAAGATGAAGAGAAAATTCTTGAGTTATCCAAAGACCCTAATATTTATGATAAAATAATCAAATCAACAGCACCTTCAATTAGAGGATATAGGGATGTGAAAGAAGCTATCGCATTGCAGCTATTTGGAGGTTCTGCAAAACAGCTCGAAGATGAAACCAAACTAAGGGGAGACATCCATATCCTTATTGTAGGGGACCCGGGTATTGGTAAATCTCAAATATTAAAATACGTTTCAAGATTGGCTCCAAGAAGTATCTATACAAGCGGTAAAGGTACAACAGGCGCAGGTTTGACTGCAGCTGCCGTTAGAGATGAACTTGGAGGATGGTCTCTTGAAGCGGGTGCATTAGTACTTGGGGACCAAGGTAATGTTTGTGTTGACGAGCTTGACAAAATGAGAGCTGAAGACAGATCAGCACTGCACGAAGCATTGGAACAACAAACAGTAAGTATCGCAAAAGCAGGAATCATGGCTACATTAAATTCAAGATGTTCTGTTCTTGCGGCTGCAAACCCTAAATTTGGAAAATTCGACAGCTACAAAATACTTGCAGAACAAATTGACCTTCCCGCTCCAATCATTTCACGTTTTGACTTGATTTTCGTTATTGAAGACAAGCCAACCAGAGAAGGAGATTCAAAATTAGCAGACCATATCTTGAAAATACACAAAGAAAATACCATTGATTATGAAATAGAACCAGATTTGCTTAGAAAGTATATTGCATACGCCCGTAAAACAGCAAATCCAGTCTTAACAGATGAAGCTAACCAAGTATTGAAAGAATTCTATGTGAATACAAGAAACAGCAATCCTGAAGAACAAAGCACTGTTCCGATTACTGCAAGGCAGTTGGAAGCAATAATTCGTTTAGCAGAAGCCAGTGCAAAAATCAAACTTAAAGACTTTGTTGAAAAAGAAGATGCTGAAAAAGCCGTTAGGTTGCAAATGGCTTGTCTTAAACAGGTGGGAATTGACCCTGAAACCGGTGAAATAGAAGTGGGTGTATTAAGCGGAGCCCCACCAAAATCAGACAGGGACAAAATACAAAGAGTAAGTGAAGAAATTAAACTTCTTGAAGAAGAATATGCAGGTAATGCTCCTTTAAATGTATTAATATCCAATATGAGCGAGAAATATGGGGTAAGTGAAGACAAAACAGAACAAATTGTCAGAAACTTAGTCCAAAAAGGAGTCTTATACCAACCAACTACTGGATACTTTAAACATGTTTAAATATCCCTTATTTTTTTATTTTTAAAAAATTTTTGACACTTCCCCCTCTAATAACAATACATTAATAAATGAGTAAAATAAAATTTAATATATTATACTTATACTAATTTTATGGAGAGATAATATGGATAAATACGAAGATTTATTAGAAAGAGCAATAGACCAATTACCTCCTGAAGTATTTGAACACAAAAGATTCAAAATTCCTAAAGCTTATTCAGATATCCAAGGTAATAGAACATTCATTAAAAACTTTAAAGATGTTGCAGAAGGTTTGAACAGAGACCCTCAACACTTATTAAAATTCTTAATGAGAGAGTTAGGTACTGCAGGAAATATTGAAGGTCAAAGAGCAATATTGCAAGGTAAATTTACTCATTACCTAATCAATGAAAGAATTGAAGATTATGTGGACAAATACGTAATTTGCCACGAATGTAACAGACCAGATACAAGAATTATTAGAGAAGGTAGAATATTCTTACTCAAATGTGCTGCATGCGGCGCAACAGCACCTTTAAAATCATTATAATCCTACCTTTTTTCTTATTTTATTGATACTATGTTTTGTCCGGAGTGCGGAAGTACCGATAAAAAAATGGTTGGAGACATCTGCATCGACTGTTTTTTAAAAGATTTTCAAATGATTGAACTTCCAAAAAGAATAGAAGTTCAAATCTGTAGCCACTGCAATAGTAAACTCGAGGAAGGGAAATGGTCAGATGAATTCCTTCCTGAAGAAGAGATAATATACAGAGCACTTGAGAGAAACATAAAAGTAGCTGATGAAGTCTCAAATGAAATTATAAACCTTGAAATTGATCAAATGAAAGGCACATTAGCAGAATGCTATGTTGAAGTTACCGGAGAAGTTGAAGGAACACAAATAGAAGAGACTCATGACACAGAAGTTAAAATCCTAAAGACCGTTTGTCCAAGTTGCAGTAAAATACAATCAGGATATTACGAAAGTGTGGTTCAATTTAGAGCCGATAATCGTGAAATAAAACCGGAAGAATATGCAAAAGCTGATGAAATAGTTGAAAGGACATTGCAAAAGCAATCAAAAAGCGATAAATTAGCATATTGTCCTCAAAGGGCAAAACTTAAAGAAGGATACGATTACTACATAGGCTCTTTTAAATCTGGAAACAAAGTAGCCGAAGCCTTAAAAGAAGAATTCGGAGGAGTAATGAAAGAGTCTCCAAGACTTATCAGCGAAGACAAATCTACCGGCAAAGGCCTTTATAGGGTTTGGATTTCAATCAGAATGCCCGAATTTGAAATTGGGGACTTTATCAAATTTGAAAACAAGATATTATATGTGCATAGTATCGGTAAAAACAGCCTTATAGGTGAAGAAATTTCCACAAACAAAAAGCATAACATCCCTATGAAAAATATGGATGACATTGAACTTGTTAAAAAAGCGGATGAAATAGAAACTACAACAGTCATTTCAAAATCTCCACAAATCATGCAGATTTTAGATCCAATTGACTATTCTGCCGTTGATTTGGATATGAAAGAGGAATACGGCAAATATAATGTTGGGGACGAAGTTAGACTTATTAGACTTGACAATTACATTTATTTAATTTAAACTAAGTGATAAAATGAATATTGAAGAAAAAATTCAGTTAATCGAAGAAGGAACCTTGGAAGTTATAGATACCGAAGAATTAAAAGAAGTTCTTAAAAAAGAAGAACCTATAGCTTATACCGGTTATGAACCTTCAGGAAAAATCCATTTGGGGCATGCTGTAACTGTGCAAAAATTAAAGCAATTGCAAAAGTTAGGTTTTAAGATTAAAATCCTTTTAGCGGATTATCATGCATTCTTGAATGGAAAAGGAACAGTTGAAGAAATAGCTGAAACCGCAGAATACAACAAAAAATGTTTCCAGGCTTTAGGTCTTGATGAAACAACAGAATATGTTTTAGGTTCATCCTTCCAACTGGAGCCGGATTATACTGATAAAGTTTATCAATTAGCAACAATGACCACTTTAAAAAGAGCAAGAAGAAGTATGGATCAGGTAAGTCGTGCAGATGACAATCCTAAAGTGGCTAGCGTTCTTTATCCTATTATGCAAACTGTCGATATGGCTGCACTTGAAGTGGATATTGCGCTTGGTGGAATGGAACAAAGGAAAATCCAAATGCTGGCAAGAGAAAACCTGGAAAGAATAGGCGAAAACGTTCCTGTCTGTATCCACACCCCATTATTGCACGGCCTTGACGGCGATGCCAAAATGTCTTCAAGCAAAGGAAACTACATAGCAGTAGATGACAGCGTTGAAGTAATTACCAAAAAAATCAAGAAAAGTTTCTGCCCTCAAGGTGAAGTTGAAGGAAACCCGATGATTGAAATTGCAGAAACCTTTGTTTTCCCTAATCAGGATACTCTACTTATCAAAAGACCTGAAAAGTTCGGTGGAGACATCGAACTTACACACGATGAGTTAATTAAGGACTTTAGTGAAGGTAACTTACATCCAATGGATTTGAAAAATGGAATTAAAGATTTCTTAATTGAATTCTTTGCTCCGGTAAGAGAATACATGGAGGAGAATTAAATGGTTGAAGAAAAAGAAGAATTTGAAATGGGCCTACCTAACGGTGTTGGCGAACAAATGCTTGCTCATGCATTCGAAAAATTCGATATCAAATTAGAACAAACCGAATTCGGACCAAAATTAATTGGCGAATACGATGAGCTTGTAAAAGTTAGAGAATTTTTAGAAAACGCCATTCGTGAAAGATTAGCAGAATTAGAAGGAAAAAAATAACTTTTTCCTTTCTTATCTTATGCAGTCTGGACAGATTCCAAGATATGGTGCGACTGCTTTTTTAATATCGGAAGATACTTTATTTACACCATTGTTTGCATCAATTATTTGGTGCTCATAGTTTTCAACTATTTTTAGATAGTTTTCTTTAACACCGGTTAAAAACTCTTCATTTTCAAAGGTATCTTCACCAGATGTCCTTGCAACAGATTTTTTAACATCCAAATCCAATAAAATAAGCAAATCGGGTTTTTTGGCATACCTGTTTAAAACCTCAATCCATTCCGCAGGTTCTTGATAAGCTAAGGATGAAATAAATGATCTGTCTGAAATAATTATTTTTGATTCGTCTTCCAATTTGTCCATTATTAACATCCTATCAGCTGCAAAAAGAAGACCTAATGTCTTTTGAAGCCTATCTGTTGTTGCATCTGGACGTTGCAGGATTTTGCGAATCAGTTTTCCAACTTCAGAATCTGTCGGTTCGACTAGTGTTTCTACCCTAAATCCATTTGCTTCCAACCACTCTTTTAACATTTGGATTTGGGTGGATTTTCCAGAACCATCGATTCCTTCAAATACAATGTACATAAAATAGAATATGTTTTAATTTAATATATAATTAATTACAAAAGTAAAAAATGAATAAATCAATAAGGTGTATAAATAAAATGGTTTTAGAAGAATTATTGGCTCCAGCCGGCTCATACGACGTATTGGTTATTGCAGTTAATGCGGGTGCAGATGCCGTTTATATTGCAGGACAGAACTACGGCGCTAGGGCATACGCTAAAAATTTCACAATGGAAGAGATTGAAAAGGCAGTGAATTATGCCCATCTAAATGGTGCCAAAGTCCATGTTACCGTAAACACATTAATAAACAATTTTGAAATAGTGGACGTCTTAAATTACTTATTCAAACTGTATCAAATTGGAGTGGATGCAGTTATCGTTCAGGATTTCGGATTGATCTGGCTTTTAAAGACATTTATTCCAGATTTGGAGGTTCATGCATCAACACAGATGGGATTGAATAATTATCCTTCATTTATATGGGCCAGCAAAAACAACATAAAACGAGTAGTGCTGCCCCGTGAAGTCAGTATCGAAGAAATCAAAAGAACACATGAAAGGCTTGAAAAAGACAATATCAACATGGACATTGAAGTGTTCGGTCACGGAGCACTATGTTACTGTGTAAGCGGAAAATGTTACATGTCCTCATACAATAGCGGAAGAAGCGGGAACAGAGGGGCTTGTGCACAACCCTGCAGGAGGGAGTATCGTTTGAAATACAGAGGATACAACATAGGAAACGGATACCTGCTTTCAACTCATGATCTTGCAACCTACAATAATTTACAGGCCATTTCAGATGCAGGAGTCAAATCCCTCAAATTGGAGGGCAGGATGAAATCAGGAGATTATATCGGGACAATCGTAAACAGCTACAGAAACCTTCTAGATGGAAATGAAGGGGACTATAAAAAAGACCTGCACCTTGTTTTCAACAGAAATTTCACCAACGGATACATGATGGGCGATAAGCCTGGAGACGTTATGGGCAGAGGCCATTCCGGCCATGAAGGTCTATACATCGGAGACATAACAAACATTGAAGATACCAAAGTTACAATTGAAATTAAAAATAAAGAGATTCCAGTCATTCTGGAGCCGGGAGACGGAATTGCATTCAAATATAATGGTAAAATCAAGGGAATCTATCTTGAAAACATCATAAAGCAGGACGAAAATGAAATCATAATAGACACAACCCGCCTTGTCAAAGTTGGAACCGAAGTGTTTATCAGCTATTCAAAATCCACTCACGATTATTTAAAGCAATTTGAAAAGGAAACCATCAAGAATAATGTTCCGATAAGCTTATCCTTGACCTGGGATGAAAATTTGAACCTATTTACCAAAGTTGAATTCTATCTGGATGATGAACTAATCAATTTCAGACATAAATGCATGGATAAATTCGAAAAAGCAAAAAACAAACCTGTTACGGAAGACGTAATAGAAAATCAGCTTAAAAAGACTGGTGGAACACCGTTTTATATTGAAAATATCCGCTTCAACAACATGCCTAAAAACATATTCATTCCGATTGGCGAAATCAATCAAATCAGGCGTGAAATACTTGAAAATGCTGAAACATTATTGTTGAATCATTACAAGCCAACCAAAAAAGCTGTCAAAGAAGTAAGAAAAAATCTGACAAAATTCTTTGACGACTACAATTCCTTTGAAGGCAAAGTCAAAAAGAAAACACCAAAACTATCAGTATTTATTGATGATGTTTCTCAAATTAGGGCAGCTTCAGGATTTGATTTGAAAAGAATTTACTTTGACGGCAACTGCCATTACAACAACCCTGAAGACTATTTTGCCAATATAAAAAAGACTTTGAAGGAAGCTAGTTTAATGGCCGCCCCAACCGAATTCGTTTGGGTTCTATCCTCATTCATATCAGAAGATGATGCAGTCAAATGCAATGAAATCGTTAAGGAACTTGAAGATGAAGGAATCATAATTTCGGTCATGGGGGATTTCCCAGGCATGAGTGAAATATTCGATTGTCCGATTTATGGAAACCACAACCTAAATGTATGGAACAGTTTCTGTGTGCGTGATTTGAATCAAGCAGGATTTAAATCATTAATAGTATCATCTGAGCTTTCAGGAAAAGAAATCAGCGAACTTGTTAAAAGAAACCATGACAGAAACATTGACTTGGAAATGATTGTCAATGGAAACCTTGAAGTGATTGTCAGCAAGGATGATTTCACCAATTTAAATGATGGAAAAGACTTTATCATTTCAAATGATGCGGATTATGCAACCTTAGAAGACAAAAAAAGGAAAAAATTCAAATATAAAGTATTTTTCGACTACAACAGGCAAAGCCACATCATCAACAAGGACTGCCAATGCTTGATTGAAGAGATAAATGAAATTAAGGAAATGGGTCTTGATTCACTGATTCTGGATTGCAGATACTCAAATGAAAAATATACCTCTCAAATTTTATCAATTTACAATGAAAGTCTTAAAAATAAAGATCAAGAAGAGCTGACCAAATATAAATACCAAATCATGGATTTCTCACAATCCTACATTAACAAAGGCAATTATATTGAAGGCAGATTACACGAGGACAAATAATGAGAATTCCTGAATTACTTGCGCCAGTTGGATCAATGGAACATTTGAAAGTGGCAATAAATGCAGGGGCAAGTTCAGTTTATCTATCTGGAAAAAATTACAGTGCCCGCAAGTTCGCCAAAAACTTTACTTTAGATGAAATAACCGAAGCGGTAAACATAGCACATATGCATAACGTTAAGGTTTACGTTACCGTCAACACCCTAATTAAGCAGGATGAACTGGAAAGCGTAATCAATTATCTCTCAAAGCTATATTCGATTGGTGTGGATGCCGTTTTAGTGCAGGATTTGGGATTGGTTGAGTTAATTAACAAACACTTGCCCGATTTGAAAATGCATGCATCAACACAGATGACATGTGAAAATCAGCTTAAACTGGATTACCTTGAAAGCAAGGGAATTAAAAGAGTTGTTCTTCCACGTGAGATGAAAAAAGAAGAAATCAAATCCCTAAAAACAAATATGGAACTTGAAATATTTGCCCATGGCGCATTATGTTATTC
>NZ_JBGUWC010000064.1:0-11924 GCF_045220775.1 Methanobrevibacter sp. | reverse complement strand
TTTTCTGAAAGTAGATTTGGTTCTTTGACCTCTAACAGGTAAACCAACTTCGTGTCTTCTACCTTTGTAACTTCTGGTCTTTTTCATTCTGTTCAAATCGTCCCTTAAAGTCATGTCGAGATCAGATTCGATTAAGTGAATGTCATCACCAGTTTCATAGTCTTCCCTACGATTTAACATCCATGATGGAATATCAAATTTCTGTGGGTTTTCTAAAATTTCTTCAATCCTTAAAACGTCCTCATCAGCAATATATCCAATTTTAGAATCTAAATCTAAGTCTAAAATACGGCACATAGTTTTAGATAAAGACATTCCGACACCTTTGATATCGGTTAAAGCATGTTCAATGGTTTTATTCCCATCGACGTCCTTTCTTGAAATACGCACTAAATGCTTAAAATCGTCTTCCATTAAATAACCTCCATTTATAGAGCGAACCTACGAGACGTAAAATAATAGGTTCGAATGTTTTGGCTAGCAAAACACAGTTCTTTCAACAATATAAACTTAGCTTAAAAAAACTAAGAGTGCAATAAATATCAGTTTAACAAGTATTTTTAGATATTAAAAAAATATAGTTAAAAACTAATAAACGCCGAGACTGGGATTTGAACCCAGGAGGGCTGAGCGCCCACGAGATTTCCAGTCTCGCGCCTTACCAGGCTAGACTATCTCGGCATAAAATAGTCAGCAAATACTTGCACATCATACCATCTAGAATAATATGATAAGATAATATATTTACTTACCTATATATAAAGGTATTGCTTAAATACTGATTTTCTAAAAAATAACGGTTTTCAAATAATTATTTATATTTTCATCATTAAAAAAGTAAAGTATATTTTTAACTATATTAATACTATTAATTAGGTGATTAAAATGAGTTTGATATTAATCGCAGTAATAGTAATTATAATAATTTTTGTTATTGTAACAATAATTCACATGTACAACAACCTCGTTGGACTCAGAAACCGTGTAAAAAACAGTTATGCACAAATCGATGTCCAACTTAAAAGAAGAAACGATTTAATTCCAAACCTAGTGGAAACTGTCAAAGGTTATGCAGGTCATGAGAAGGGAGTTCTTGAAGAAGTAACAAAAGCAAGAACCAGCGTAATGAATGCATCTTCTGTTGAAGAAGCAAGTGAAGCAAATAACCAATTGACTGGTGCTTTAAAAACATTATTCGCTGTTGCTGAAAATTATCCTGAACTAAAAGCCAACAGCAATTTCCAACAATTACAAGCCGAATTAACCGATACTGAAGATAAAATTTCATATGCAAGACAATTCTATAATGACGTTGTTTTAAAATATAATAATGCATGCCAACAATTCCCAAGCAGCATTATTGCTAAAATGTTTGGATTCAATGAAGAATCATTCTTCCAAGCTCCTGAAGCAGAAAAAGCAGTTCCTGAAGTTAAATTTTAAATGGGCGGGATTATATGAATGTTAAAAGAACATTTTGTATAATCTTACTTTTTTTAATATTATTTTCAACAATTTCATTCGTTTCGGCAGATGATGACAGAAGTTACAGAATAGATCAAGCATTTATAGAGCTAACGGTTGGAAGTAATGGTCTACTTCATGTAGACGAAAGGTATGATTATTCATTTGAAGGAAAATTCAATGGAGTCTACAGGGATATTCCCCTGAAATCAGGAGAAAGCATTGACAACATCCAGGTTTCGGCTGATGGAGCATATCCTGTGCTGAAAGAAAGCGATGATAACGGATATAAACATTTGAAAATCTATTTATACTCTGATGCAGCACATACCAAAGGCATCAGGGATTGCAATGTTAATGTTTACATCAGTTATGATATGAGTGGAGTGGTAACTCTCTTTAACGATGTTGGAGGACTCCAATACAAACTCTGGGGTGAAGAATGGGATGTTGGCGTTGGAAGCTTAACCTCCATCATAAATCTGCCAGGGGATGACGGCAATGAATACTTCCTAAATCCTCAAGAATATAACGAGTCCTCATCATTGCAGGGAAGAACAATTACCTCACAAAGTTCTTCCATTCCAGAAGGAGAATTTTACGAACTTCTTGTGTTGATGCCAATTGATGATTTCAACGATGCTCCTTATGCAAAACATGTTAATAAGGACGGCCATGACATGATAATGAAAAACCTTAATGACAGCATCAACGAAAGGAACTTCTGGAACACATCATATCTGGTTTTAGGATTATTATCCATTTTAAGCCCAATAGGTGCTGTATTTACCTATTTAAGATATGGTAGAGAACCTAAAGTAGATTATGATGGAATTTACGAAAGAGAATTGCCAACAGATGACCCGCCAGAAGTGATTAATGCATTTATTGAAAATAAGGGCAATATCGGAAAACCTAATATGAAAGGATTTGAAGCTTCAATAATGAACTTAATTGACAAAAAAGCTTTTAAAATCTTCAGAGATGACAGTGATAGTGGATTAAATGACTTGCTTTTAACATTCAATCATCAGAAATTAGATGAATTGAGTTCCAGTGAAAAAATTGTATTTAATACATTAGAACACTTTTCAAAAGACAATGTTTTAAATCTGTCCAAATTAAATGGAAAGTTATCCTCAGAAACCAATGCAAAATGGTTTGTCGGAAAAATTGAAGATTGGGAAGAAAACGTTGAGAACCAACTTGACAAATCAAAACTGTTTGATGATACAGGTTCGACAATGATAAGTGCAATTGCTCTTTTAGGCGCTGCTTTCGGAATAATAATTGCCGCTTTAGGCCTTATGACAAATCTTGGAAATGGGATTTATGCGATGGCCGGAGGCATATTTTTATTCATATTTTCAATGGCTCTACTGCACTTTGATGAGGATATTTTTGGAAGATGGACAGAAGAGGGCAGAGTCTTCTATCTCAAATGGAAAAATTTCAGGGACTTCATCGAAGACTACAGTTTAATTAAAGAATACCCTCCAGAATCAATAGCTGTTTGGAAAAAGTACTTGATTTATGGTGCTGCTCTTGGAGTAGCTGAAGAGGTTTACGAATCCATGAAACTGCAAGTGCCAGATATCCCAGAATACAATGACGGAGTATTCATGTACCACTATTATGGAGGATACAGTCTGATGAATTCCGCATTCGAAACTGGTCAAACTGCAGCAAATCCTACTTCAGACTCAGGAAGCTTTGGTGGCTTCGGAGGAGGATCTGGAGGAGGAGGTGGAGGAGCTTTCTAGCTTTTCCATTTTCTTTTTTTATTTTTAACATATATTAAAATCTAATTCTGCAAACTAAAAAAATAAGGTCAGAATGGGAGACTCCTATATTTAGCATGTATCTTATAAGAATTGGTATTCCAATCGGAGATTCTTCCCAACTCGTTATCATAAGAGGTCGCATCTGCACAAACCCAAGTCTTGCCGACTAAAACCTGAGCCCAAACATGCCCATAAGTGTTTCCGCTTTTGAAATGACATACCCCGTGAACATATCTCGCTTTAAAACCGGCAGTTCTGTACATGGCAACCAACAAATGTGAATGATCAACACAATTTCCTTTTTTATTCTTCAATGTGCCTGCCGCACCATATTTTGTATTATAATAAAGGCTATAACCTAAAGTATCCCTCACATAATTGAATATCGCTTTTGCCTTATCCACCTTATTGGTCAAACCTTTAGTCAATGATTTTACCAATGCTTTAATCTTTGCATTTCCAACCTTGCAATGACTGGATGACTTGAGATATGCCCTCAAATAAGAAATGGCATTTTTTTGATTTAACCCATTGCCAAATTTAGAAAGCTTAACATTTACGGATTTTGATGTGGAACTAGACTTATATTCATTATTGCCAACGAACTTGACTGAAATTTTGTATTTTCCAAATGGAACATCAGTCTTAATTGTTGCATATCCATTTGATCCAGTAGTTGCATAATATGTTTCGCCGTCAATGGTCAATTCAATGGTTCCGTCAGAAATAGGTGTGCCATTTAAATCCGTTAATAAAACCTTAAATGTTTGTGAAGAATCCTTGAAAGAACTTCCGCTTTTCCAAGTAAGCTTAGAATCGCTTCTTTTAAAAACGTTTATTTCACAGGACCCGGAAGTTCCATTCACATCAGAATCATTATTTGTCTTATAGTTAACAGTATAATTTCCAATTCCCAGATCAATATGTATGGACGCAATTCCATTATAATCCGTAGTGCTGGTGTAAGTTTTATCATTAATGCTAAATGTTACGGTTTTTTTAGCCAAAGGAACCATATCCGCAGTATAAGCCACTTTAAATAAAGTGCCTGCACCATAACCAAAGGAGGTTGTGCTTTTGACCGTCAATGAACTGACTGAAGTGTCATTGAATATTGTAACGTAATCAGTTACTTTTGACGCTTTAAAAAACTTATTCCCACTGAATTCATATTTAACCTTATAAATTCCCTTTTCTAATGAAGGCAATTTGAAATTGACTACACCATTGCCATCTGTTTTTCTGGAATAAGTCTCTCCATTGATTGTGATTTTAATAATTCTTTTAGAATTTGAATCATCCCCTAAACTAGTTGATAACTTAACTTTGATTTCCTTATTATCGTTTGGTAGGAATTTGTAAAAATTGGTGGTTAACTTAGTGGATGCCTTCCTCTTAAAGATTTTAACCTTATATTTTCTTGATAATCCATCCTTATTATAACAAACAACCTTGTAGGTGCCCTTTTTAAAGCTGTTAAACGATAGTGTCACCCAACCCTTTGAGCTTGTTTTATATTTATGAATTTTGCCTTTGATCTTAAGTTTAACATACCTTTTAGCCAATGGCTTTCCATTGCTTTTATAGAATTTTACTCTGAACTTTTTGCTGTCCCCTGCAACCTTATTGAGGTTGGATGAACTGATTGTCGATAATATTCTAAAAGTAGTGGTCAACTTATATCCAGTAACCGGATCGGTGGAAACGACTTTATACTTGCCTGGCTTTAAGTTTACGGCTATTTTCACAACACCGTTGCTGTTAGTCTTTCTTGTGTATGATTTTCCGTTGATAGATATTTTAACATTCCTGTTTGCCAAAGCATTTCCTTGGCTATCGTAAAATGTTGCACTGTATTTTGTGCTTCCCTTATAATATTTTGACAAATCACTCGCCTTAACAGTTGGCAACACTTTAAAAGCAGTAGTAAAATTGCTGGATTCTAGCGTGTCGTCCCCTTCAAAATATGCGCTTGCAGCATAGCTGCCGGGAGTTAACTTTAAATTTATGCTGGCAACACCATTAGAATCTGTTTTTGCAGTATAATTGACATTGTTTATAACAAAAGAAACAGTTTTATTAGGCAATGCAATATTGGAAGTTGAATCTTTCAATGTCACCTTATAGCTTCCAGTATAATATACGCTAGTTGTTGGTGAAGTGAATTCCGTCTGATTTTTGCTAGTTTCCCTAAAAGAAGCATCATCCATGGAAAGCGATGAATTATTTGTATCAACAGATTCCAAGTCATCGAATTGGGAACTATCATCAATTTGAATAATATCCTCATTAGTGGAGTTCAATGTAGTTATATTGACATCAGTTGCCTGAATAGCACTAATTGAAAATGCAATAATCAATATCGCAAACAATGCAAAAAATATTTTTCTATTGAAAATAATATAACCCCACTTAAAAATTGTTTTTATATATATATATAATATCTTTTAAAGGTTAAATTTAAATTTTATGAAAAATAATACCTTAAAAACAATTATTTCCAGAATCTTGGATAGGTGTCCGGTTTCATGAACACTTTTGAAGTCTTAACAGCAAAACCTGAATCTGCTTCTAAAATTTCATTAGAAGTCAACAAGGAATTACCTGAAGCAACCAATTCTCCTTTTAAAGTCTCAATAGCTACAATATCATTTTTTTGAATGTTATCTGCAAGAGAAGCGATTCCACCGCATGCAAGATCCGCACCATGACATATTGCATCCACCGCTGAATCTTTAATTATGATTTTAGGCAGATGATCTGCAGCCCTCTCCATCGGCATGATGGCTTCACGCAGAAATGACTCATCACCGTCTTCTTTCCAGAAATGGTAAGCATCGGTTACGTCATGAAGCGTAACCAGATTATTCTTTTCTGTAAAAGACCCCACCTGTGTTCTTCTAAGTTCTGCCATATGGGCTCCGACGCCTAATGCCTCACCGATATTGTGGCAATATGTTCTAACATATGTTCCCGCTTCACAGCCAATTCTAAAGAGCACATCACGCCCTTCAATTTCATAGATTGTTGAATAATAGATGTTACGAGTCCTCAATTCACGTTTTACTGCTGATTTTACAGGCGGAAGCTGAAATATCTTGCCTGTAAATTCTGCAAAAACTTCACGGATTCTATCCTCATCAACATCCTGATGGAATGTCAATAAGCAGACATACTCCTTTGGAGCTGTCAAAAGAAGTTGTATTGCACGGGTAGCATCATCCAAACCGACCGGCAATATTCCGGTTACCTTTGGATCTAGGGTTCCACCGTGACCTGATTTTTCCAAACTTAAAATACGTTTTACCCAAGAGTCGATTTCATGAGAAGTCGGACCAGATGGCTTATCCAAATTGATAACTCCTTTAGAGATGTATTCATTAATCTCCCTATCTTCAGGATTGCATCCGAAATCAGGGGAAGTGAAACTTTTTGATTTGGTTACCATATCAAACTTCATGAAAAAAACCTTGAATTAATGAATAAAAAAATAGTTAAATAAAAAAAGATATGAATAATTAGTAATTATTCACTTATAAGTCAGCTAAAGCTGCTTTGATAGATTCTGCATCACCAGAAACATCAATGGAATCTGCAGTTGGTTCTAAGTGAGCGATGTTACATCTTCTGTTTTTTACAGCTTCACCAATTACTTCTACAAAGTTTTCATCGATAATTTCAACGATTGCGCATTTTTCACCTGCTTCTCTACCAGCAGTTTTAACACATACTCTACCTACTTCGATTGATGCCATTTATATCACCTTTAATGTTGTTGTAACGATTTCTGATATGCTTTCAGGATTGAAGCTATCAGTATTTATAATTAAATCATAAATATCCATATTACTGATGTCAATATTATGGATCTCTTTGTATCTTAAGGCTTCGCTTTTTTCACGAGTAATGATTTCCTCTTTTGCCACATCGACAGACTTTTCTTCCCTATCAGCTATTCTTTTTGATCTAACGTCAAATGGTGTAATTAGCCAAAGTTTTAAATCGGCATTGTCAACAAAAAATGCTGATAATCTTCCTTCGACAATTAAATTATCTGCTGATTTGGCTTTTTCAGCTTGCCTTCTATCAATTTCCTTATCAATATCATCATTACCTTCGGCAAACTCACTGAATTCAAGAACACTCATTCCTTTCTCAGCGGCCATTTCCCTAAAAACAAAACCCGCAGAGATGTATGGAATATCCAATTTTTCACTTAGCAACTCAGCTAAAGTGGTTGTTCCGGTTCCAGCTAATCCGCCGATAGTAATTATCATTATTGTCTAGCCTCGTTTTTGAAAATTTTACGAGCACAGCTTGAACATAAGTAACCACCGTAAGGACGGTTAGGTCTTTTAGCTGTTTTTGATAATTTTCCAATTTCGTATGGACGTCCACGAGGAACTCCATGTAATACTGCACCACATTCAGCACAAACGTGCTTGGATGGTTTTTTCTTTTTGTATCTTAAAACATTTTCTCCGCCAGGAGTGTTTTTATGAACTCTTTTATATGATCTTGATCTAAACCTATTTGCAGGCATTTAATCACCTATAATAATTTTTAATAATTTAAATAATTGTGTAATAGCGTATTCAAAATAGAATGCTATAATATTTATTTTTCATTATTAATAAAGGTATAGTTTTTTGGGTTGATTTAGAACCCTTGTTTGAATCCGAGATATTTTCTTAATATCTGGCTCATACCAAAAGTACAAATGAAATACCATAACAACCAACCGATACCATAAGGAATAGTGGCTTCGCCGCCATACATGAACTTTCCAATAAAATGCCAAAATGGAGTTAAGGTAATCCAATATACAGTTTTTGGCAATATTATAACCAGGTCATGAATTGCAGATGACCTCATCCAGAAGAATATCAAGAAAATTGGAACTAATGTTACAATCATCGGTTTGAATTGGTCGGACATCATGGCAGTTTGCTCTTGCATCATTTCAGTTTGTTTGGCTTGCATTTCAGCAAGTTTTTTGCCGTCCCCTCTTTTTTGAGCTTCTCTAAGTTCCTTATTGAACTCTTTCATTTCAAGTTGTTTTCTGTTAAGTTCATCTTGGTCAACTAAGTATTTATTTGCAACAGTTGTAATTAATGAAACTATAAATGCGATAATCAAAACGGTCAAAGCCGGATTGGCAGGATTTGGATCCAAAGCAAGAATTGGATTAAATATGGCATTTAATGCATTAAAGACAACATCCCATATCATTCCCAGTGGGTCAGCCATAATTATACCTCTATAAATTTAATACATCTACTAATTTAGAAACTGAAGAATTTAAATGATTGTCATGGTTGGAAACGATTTTAACAGTAGCACCGGTTAAAGTCGCATAAGCCATAGAAGTTGCCCTATTCATTTCTTGATGTAATTGAATGTCTTTAGCTTTTTGGACATCTCTTGAACGAGTTTCATCATTTAATCTTCTGTAAATAATCTCATCAGGATAAGCTTCAACTAATATGAAAAGATCTGGTTGCAATTCTTCTAATACCCAAATTGGAAGACCCGGCAAGAATCCGCCAGGAGTGTTAATGGTACAATGTGTATCTACAATAACATTATCATTTTCAGACCTTTCTTTAATTTCTTTTGCTGCTTTAGCTTGAATTTCTTTTTGTGTTTCAGCTGGTAATTTTCTTAAAGAATCCCTATCTTCAACAATATTTTCTTTAATAGCAATTTCAGTCATTATGTCCCCATAGTTTAAATGTACATAATCGACTTGTTCTAGTGCTTTTTTAAGTAATGTTGTACTTCCAGAACCTGGAATGCCTGTTAATACTACTAATTTCAATTTTATCCCTCATATATTGTTGTTGTTAAAAAGAAAAAAATAGGAGTTAATTTAATCTCCTAAGAATTTCCTAAGAAGTGGATTTGCGGACATGAGTTGTTCCTCAGCCATTTCCTCATAAAGCTTATGAAGAATACCTACAGTAAGCAATACGCCAGTACCTCCACCTAAAGCACCGGTTAAATCTGCAAGGAAAGCAATAAGACCTACATAAATACCACTTAAAATGGTAAGTGCAGGAATATATTTTTTCAAAATTTTATACAATTGACGTTTACTACTTCTGAATCCTGGTATCTGAATACCTGAACTATAAAGTTGTTCAGAAATCTTTTTAGCATTTAATCCACTGATTTCAACCCACAAGTAAGAGAATAACATACAACATGCAATGAAAAATACTGCATATATAAGAACGTGCAATGGTTCTGTTATAAACATGGATAAACTAGGAGTGGACAATAACCAAGCAATACCATCAACAGCCTTACCATTCTTAAGGTGACCTAAAATTGGGAAACCTACTTTCTGGAAAATATTTGCAAACAAGGTAACGTTTACAAGCAATGCACTTGTCAAAATTACAGGCATGTTACTTGAGTATACAAATTTTAATGGATATTTACCTACAGATCCCCTAATTCTTCCGTGACCTCTTACACTACCATGGGAAATAGGAATTTCTACTCTCATTGCTTCACCATATAAAACAACCATAAATACGATAATGGTTGCAATCAATGGAATTAATATGGAAAAGTCATAAGTACCGCCGCTAGCAAGCTGGATAAATTTAGGAATAATTCCAGCCAATAATCCGTCAGAACCTTTTAAGAAACTGAATGTACCGACAATGATTGCTTGACATACACCAGCAGCAATGAACAAACCAATACCACTACCGAATCCCCATTTTGAAACAACTTCATCAAGATAGATGATTACTAATGCTCCTACAACAAGTTGGACAATTAATATTAAAGTATATGAACTGTCAATAGGAACAAGGTTCCCGGTCAATACCAAAACGCTTGCCTCAAATACTGTGAAAACAATAGAAAGGATTTTTTGAGTAGCTTGGAAATGAGATTTATCTTTATGGGAAGATAAATCCAATTCTAAAAGATTGGATCCAACTAATAATTGCAATACAATGGATGCAGTAACAATTGGTCCAATACCTAAAGTAAGGATGGAACCGAAACTTCCAGCCATAACTGCTCTTAATTGAGCAAAAGAATCAATAGCTCCAGGAGCTAAACCATATAATGGGATTTGTGTTAATATAAAGTATAAAACTAAAACAAGCCCAGTCCATTTAAGTTTTTCATTGAAATCTTCTCTGTGAACAGGAGATTTGACTTCAGGAATAACTTTAAATATTGGCTCTAAAACTTCTAGTGCTGACATGTTTTTCCTCTTATAATTATAAAGAGAAAAGCTATAATTCGATAGCTTCTCCTCCTAATTCTTCAATTTTTTCAATAGCAGATGCTGAAAATTGAGGAGCTGAAATTTTGAAAGTTTTAGTGATTTTACCTTTTGCTAAAACTTTATCAAAACCTAATTCAGTTACATCAATTACGATAGCATCTCCTTCCTGGGATGCTTTGCCGCTAGCAACTAAATTATCAGCTTGTTCTTCTAAGTAACTTAAATTAACAGCATTAACTTTTTTAATCATTTTTTGAGGTCTTTTGAAACCGTGTTTACCAAAGTGGTTAGGGTCGTGGATTACAGTCCAAGTCCAATGTTGTTTGCCCATACCGGCTTTTCCTTTACCACCTTTGTTACCTGCACCTCTACGTTTTTTAGTACAGCCTCCACCGTTTGATCTAGAACCTCTTTGTTTGTTAATTTTACGTTTTGTTCTAATCATAAATATACACCTGATTTAAAGCATTCTTTTTGCAAGATCTTTAATTTCTTCTCCCCTGTAACCTAAAGATCCACCTTCTTTAACAGATAAACGGATGTCTTCATATCCTTTTCTTGGAGGGTGTAAACGGAATACAGGTTTAATTCCAACATCAGCCAATTTAACTTTAGACTCGATTAAAGCTTCAGATAAATCAGCGATATCTTTGTAATCAGTATTTTCAGCAACGTATTCATCGGTAACTTTCACATTTCCTGGGAGTCTGCCTCTTTTTGCAATGATAGCAGCTAAAGTTTCTGCATCAATTTCGCCCCAAGTAATGTAATCCTTAGCTTTTTGAAGCATTCCTTCATAACTAGGATTTTCTTCAACGATGACTGCGTGGCTAATTCTGTTAAGTCTTAACATATCTAATGTGTCAGCAATCTTTTGAATGACACCAGTAGTTCCTCTAACTCTAATAACCAAATACATAGTAATCACCATCTAGTAATTGACTCCCATTTTTTTGAGGTCTTCTTGACTTGCTTTTACATTACTTAATTCTTTTAGAGCATCGAATACTGCATTAGCAAAGTTAACAGTAGTTTGGGTTTGACCGAAAGTTTGGGACCATACGTCTTTAATACCAGCGAGTTTTAAGATAGTTTTACCAACATCACCAACAACTAAACCTACACCTGCTGGAGCTGGCATTAATGTAACACTTACACTACTAGTTTTTCCTTGTACTTTGAAAGGTACAGTGTGTTCTCTTCCACAAACACATCCCCAGTCTCCGCAACCTCTTCTAACTTTAATAATGTTGTATTTAGCATTATCAACAGCTTTTCTAATTGCAGGACCAACTTCTTTAGCTTTACCTTGGCCTAAACCAACGTATCCATTTTTGTTACCTACAGCAACAATTACTCTGAAATTAACTTTTCTACCAGATTTATGCATCCTTTGAACTAAGTTAACATCCATTACTTCT
>NZ_JBGUWC010000063.1:0-1693 GCF_045220775.1 Methanobrevibacter sp. | reverse complement strand
ATCCACATAGTGGATATAATTTTTTGCTGACATTTTTTTAATACTTCACCTATAATTCAAGTGTTGCACTTAAGATGTCATTCTGGGTTTGGAATATTGATTCCAAATATAAATAAATTTATGTATTTTTAATTTAAAATGCTAAAATATTATGGGTATCAAAAGAGTGGAACTAAAATTTATTAGATCAATATTATTTTCTAGTGTAGGTGTATTATCTGCAAGTGTAGTTACTCCTATAGTGTTATCAAGTTGCGCCAAAAAACAAACAATTTCAGTTGATAGTGTTACATTAGACAAAGATAAATTAGAATTAGGTGAAAACGGAACTGCCAAACTAACAGCAACTGTCTTCCCAGAAAATGCAACTAATAAAAATGTAACTTGAAGTTCATTGAAGCCTGCTATTGCCACAGTTGATCAAATTGGAAATGTTAAAGCAATTAGTGAAGGAACTACAACTATTACTGTAGTCACTGAAAATGGTGGTTATACAGCTTCTTGTGAAATTATTGTAGCTAAAGGGATAACTCCAGTTACGAGCGTTAGATTAGATAGAGATAAATTAGAATTAGTTGAAGGTAGGGTTGCTAAACTAACAGCAACTGTCTTGCCAGAAAATGCAACTAATAAAAATGTAACTTGAAGTTCAAGTAATGAATCTATTGCCACAGTTGATCAAAACGGATTTGTTACTGCAATAGTTCCAGGAAATACAGAAATTTCTGTAACCACTGAAGATGGTTTGCATACAGTTGCTTGCAAGCTTACTGTCACTAAAAATGTAATTTTTGTTGAAGGTGTTACATTAGACAAAGATAAATTAGAATTAGGTGAAAATGGAACTGCCAAACTAACAGCAACTGTCTTCCCAGAAAATGCAACTAATAAAAATGTAATTTGAGGTACGAGTGCCCCATCTGTTGTTACAGTTGATCAAGATGGAAATGTTAAAGTAGTTGATGAAGGTACTGCAATTATTACTATAGTCACTGAAAATGGTGCATATACAGCTTCTTGTGAAGTAATAGCAAAATGACATGTATATGTTGAAGGTGTTGAATTAACTGAACATTCATTAAAGTTACCATTCGCATGAGAGCATCAATTAACCGCTACTGTTTTACCAAAAAATGCTGATAATCAGGATGTAACATGGTCTTCAAATAATCCAACTGTTGCCACAGTTGATAAAAAAGGAATAGTTAAAGCAGTTGGGTTAGGAAAAGCAACAATTACTGTAATCACAGAAGATGGTGGATTTAAAGACACTTGTGAAGTAGAAGTAAAAGAATATATACCAGTTGAAGGTATTGAAATAACTGAAGAATCATTAGTTTTACCATTTGCATGGGAACATCAATTAATCGCTAATGTTTTACCATGAAATGCGAATAATCGTGGCGTATCATGGGATTCAAGCAATAAATCTATTGCCACAGTTGACCCTCTATTAGGAGTAGTTAAAGCAGTTGGGCCAGGAAAAACAACAATTTCTGTAACAACATGAGATGGTTTATATAAAGCCACTTGTGAAGTAGAAGTAACACCATAATGTAGTAGGAACAAAACAACAAAAAGTCTTGATGTAAAAAACAGTCAAGACTTTTCTAAATTGACACATTAAGTGCAACACTCTGTATAATTAGGGGTTGCACTTTTTTTATACATATAGAAATAAAAAAAGTGCCCC
>NZ_JBGUWC010000062.1:0-27515 GCF_045220775.1 Methanobrevibacter sp. | reverse complement strand
GTCAATATTTTGACTGATGTTAATGATTATCCATTTGTTAGAGAAGAGATTGAAGAGTTGTTCGGTGGTTAAATGAGCGTAATTTTTAAAAGAAAAAGCGTCAGACAGTTCAGGGATGAAAAAGTAAGTGATGAATTAATAGAAAATTTGCTAAAGGCAGGAATGCAGGCACCTTCATCATGCAATTCACAGCCTTGGGAGTTCATTGTCGTTTCTAGAAAAGAGGATAAGGAAGCTATTTCTAAAATGCACAGGTTTGCAGCTCCTGCAGCCAATGCATCTCATCTGATAATCACTCTTGGAAATCTCAATGAAGCGAAAGTGATTGGAATGATTGAGCAAGACCTTGGGGCTTGCAACGAAAACATATTGCTTCAGGCAACTCATGAAGGCCTTGGTGCTGTATGGTTAGGTTTTCACCCGATTGAAGATAGAACATTAAAGTTAAAGGAATATTTGGAGATTCCAGATTATTGCATTCCATTTTCTGTGATTTGTGTTGGATGGCCTCTAAAGGAAAGTGAAGTTAAACTTAGATATGATGAGTCTAAGGTTCATTTTGATAGATTTTAATACTATATTTTTGTTTAATTTCATAATACATAGTTATATGAAGTTTATTTTTAATTTAAACAAAAAATTGTATAGGGTTATAAAATTGAAGTCATTTAAAACTGATTAATTTATAAATGTTGGTTTATATAATAGATTTCGGTGAAAAGAATGGATTTCATTAATCTATTAAAATTAACATTTTGTGAAATGATAGGGAATTTAATTGATGATTTAACTGATTTTTTTGATGACAGTTCAGGATTATTATTCCCCAATGTTCAACCAGATTACATCAAATATATGAACTTAAGCATAGACAAGTCTGTTGAATCAATTTTAAAAGAGGATTTGCCTCAAGAATTTTGTGATAGGGCTTGTAACGAAATTGATATTTTTAGACGTAAGACAGTTAATGAAAAAGATGAATGGATAATATATTTGGATTTTAAAACTGGAGAAGTTCTAGATTATATTAAAGGTGTTGGAGGAGAGGTTATAGGTGAAATATTGGAGTCTAGATATTATGGGCGAAAAATTGTTGCCATTCATAATCATCCTAAAGGTTATCTCTCACCACCATCTTATGATAATTTTGGAATTTTAAGATTTCCATTTCAAGATTATGAAATAATTTGTTCAGAAGATGAATTTTGGATTTTAGAGGCAAAAGGTGTTGTAAATAACAGGGACTTTAAAGTTCTAAAAAAGAATATAAAAGCATTATATTATCATTCTTTTGATTTTGCTGAAGATGATGAATCTTTAAATTTGATATATGAGAGAAATCTATTGAAATATTTAAATAATAAAATTAATATTAATCTAATTAAAAAGGAGTATAAATAATGTCTTCAATCAAATGTGGTATAAAGTTCATTCGTGAAAATAAACCCCCGTTATATGACACCACATTATGTGAAAAACCAATTTCATATCATAGGGAACTATCAAAAAAAAGAACTCAAGGTAAATCAAATGAGGAGATTAAAGAAGATTTCATTAATTTTTGTAGGCAATTAGGTTTTGATCCTTATCTTCCGAGTTCTGAATAATCAATTCATGACTATTTTTCATTAATTCTGATGTAAACTTCAAAAGGAAAGTGAAGTTAAACTTAGATATGATGAGTCTAAGGTTCATTTTGATAGATTTTAGATTATTTAACTAAAACCTTTTAGACAGTTTTAAATAATAATAAATATAAATTTTTAAGCAGTAACTTAAAAGTTATAAGTAGAATTTTATGAGGTTAAACTATGGTAAGTGTAAACATAGAAGCTAAAAAAACCGTAGATGTAATGATTGAAAAGGCAGATGAATTGAACATCGCCGTATCCACTTTAGAAAATGGTGCTACTGTTATCGACTGTGGTGTAAATGTAGACGGAAGTTTTAAAGCAGGAGAACTTTATACTAAAGTTTGTCTTGGTGGACTCGCTGATGTTGGAATTTCAATTCCTGGAGATTTATCTGAAAAATTCGCACTTCCTTCAGTAAAAATTAAAACTGACTCACCTTCCATTTCAACCTTAGGTTCCCAAAAGGCAGGTTGGTCTGTATCTGTAGGTGACTTCTTTGCATTAGGTTCAGGACCTGCAAGGGCAATTGCATTAAAGCCAGCAGAAACCTATGAAGAAATTGGATACGAAGACAAAGAAGCAGATCTTGCAATTTTAACATTAGAAGCTGACGTATTGCCTGGCGAAGAAGTTGCAGCTTACATCGCTGAAGAATGTAATGTTAAAACTGAAGACGTATACTTACTTGTAGCTCCTACATCATCTCTCGTTGGATCTATCCAAATTGCTGGAAGAGTTGTTGAAAACGGAACCTACAAAATGTTGGAATTCATCAAATTCGATGTAACCAAAGTAAAACATGCAGCAGGTATCGCACCTATTGCACCGGTTGACCCAGACGGACTTAAGGCTATGGGTAAAACCAATGATGCAGTATTGTTCGGTGGAAGAACTTACTACTATGTTGAATCCGAAGAAGGAGACGACATTGCAGACGTTGCAGCTAAATTACCATCTTCTGCAGCTGATGGATATGGCAAACCGTTCTTTGATGTATTTAAAGATGCAGGATTTGATTTCTATCAAATCGATAAGGGAATGTTTGCTCCTGCTGAAGTTGTTATCAACGATTTGACTACCGGTAAAATGTACAAAGAAGGATTTGTCAACGCAGACTTGCTTAAAAAATCCTTCGGTATTGATGAATAAATTTATTCATCATATTTCTTTTCTTTTTTTCTAATTTCAACAATAAACTTTAAATACTATTACTTTTATATTATGCATAGCACTTTAATGGAGTGTATTTTATAAAATTGAAATTTAATAGGTGAAAAATATGAGTTTAGGTGAAATTTTCTCAGATGCAATCAAATATCCATTCTCTGATATAACTAATTTCCTTATTGTGGGCGTTCTTGCATTGCTTGCAAGTTTAACAAGCATTATAACTTCTTTCGGAATTGAAAATTCAATAGTCGCTATCCTTGCTGCTATTATCGCTTTTATTTTTACTTTAGTTCTTTCAGGATATAGTGTTGATGTAATAAAAAAAGGTATAGAATCTTCAAATGATTTCCCGGATATAGATTTAAAGGAAAATTTGCTCAATGGTGTTAAAGCATTAATCATTGGTATTGTTTACATGATTATTCCTTGTATCATAGCTTTTATTTTAATGGCTATTTTCGGTGTTGTTGGAGCAGGCATTGATCATGTTGTTGGTTCATTAGGTTTAGCTTCAATTATTATAATTATCATATTCATTTTATTTGCAATATTTGAGGTAATCGCTTTAGCCAGATTTGCAAATACTAAAGAGTTAGGTGATGCATTAAACATCGGTGAAGTTATAGAAGATGTTAAAAGAATTGGAATTTTAAAAATCATAGCATTTGTCATTGTATTGATACTCATTGCAATGATTGCAGCTATACTTGTTAGCTTATTTGCATTTATCCCTTATATCGGAGTAATTATTGTAACTCTTTTAGCGGGCGCATTCATGACATTATTCGCTAACAAAGCTTTAGGTTTATTATATGCTGACGCATAGATAAATCTATTTTTTTTCTTTTTTTTTATTAGATTTTTAATTTAACTGTAAAATTGTTAAATTTTTTTTATAATTGTTAATATTTTAATTAATTTCTTTTAAACTGCTCAAATCATCATTTTTTTAAATTTTCAAGGCTATTTTTTCTTAAGGTTTATATAGCAGTATGTTTAAAAGTAATATGTACTCTAAATGAGAGTATTATTTTAAAGGTGTATAATATGGAAATTAAAGAAATTATTATGGATTCATTTCAATTCCCGGCTAATAACTTAAAAGCACTAGCAATTTATATTGCTATTACATTTGTAGTTGGCATTTTAGCATTTGGAGGAATATTTTCTCTTATTGGTATTGAAAACAGTGCTATTTATGCTGTAATTGCATTCATATTGTTTATTTTAGCAGTTATTGTTGGATTTATACTAGCCGGTTATGAAATAGATATCATCAAAACAGGTATAGATTTAGAAGATCTAGCTCCAGACTTTGACTGGAAAAATGACTTGGTCAGAGGTATTAAGGCAATTATCGTAGCTATCGTTTACTTTATAATTCCAGCAATCATTACCTTAATCATTGCATTCATAACAAATGTGCCTGGAAACATTGTGGACATGGTTGGATACATGAACCAAACTGCAGTAAACACCAACGGTACTGTTGTTGCAAGCTCTGCTCTTGAAATGGTGCCTCAAGATGTAATGTCCGGTGTAATAGGTTCTGTTTCAATAACCCTTCTTGTTGCAGCCATATTATTTATCATTTTCTCATTCATTCAATACATGGCAAATTCAAGATTGGCTAACACCGACAGTTTAGGTGACGCTTTAAACATCCCTGAAGCTTTCAAAGACATTCAAAGAATCGGTGTTGGAAAAGTTGTTGCAACAATCGTCTTATTGATTATCATAATTGCAGTAATCAATGCGATTTTAGGTGCATTCTATCAATATGTGCCTCAATTGGCAATTTTGAATGTAATTGTAACCCCATACTTGATGTTTGCAACAAACAGGGCTACTGGATTATTATATTCTGACATTGCTTAGATATAGATTATTTTTATAATCTATTTTTTTTCTTTTTTTATAATTTTCAAATTTTTTTAAAAAACTTTTTTAATAATGATAGTTATAACTATTATTATATTGGAGATGTAATTATGTCTGATTTAAAAGGTACAAAAACTGAAGAAAATTTAAAAGCAGCATTTGCTGGTGAGTCCCAAGCACATACCAAATACCAATACTTCGCAGCTAAAGCTAAAGAAGAAGGCTATGTTCAAATCCACGATATTTTCATGGAAACTTCTAAAAACGAAAGAGAACACGCTAAAATCTGGTTCAAATTCTTGCACGACGAAGACATTCCTGACACCATAGCTAACCTCAACGCAGCAGCTGACGGTGAACATGAAGAATGGACTGAAATGTACAAAGAATTCGCTGAAACCGCTAAAGAAGAAGGTTTCCCTACAATCGCATTCTTATTTGAAAAGGTAGGTGCTATTGAAAAAGAACACGAAGAAAGATACAGAACTTTACTCGCTAACGTTGAAAACGATGCAGTATTCAACAAAGAAGCAGACATTGAATGGAAATGTGAAAACTGTGGATTTGTATTCTCAGGTCCTAACGCACCTGAAAAATGTCCTGTATGCGGACTTCCTAAAGCACACTTTGAAGAAAGAGCTACTAACTTTAAATAAGCTCTCTTTTTTTTTATTTTTTTTAGTTACTGTTTTATTACCAAATCTTTATATAAGATGACTGTATATTTAATTCTACGGAGATGATAACATGGTAGATTTAAAAGGATCTAAAACCGAAGAAAATTTAAAAGCCGCACTTGCCGGCGAATCTCAAGCACGTGTAAAATATGAATTTTATGCATCCCAAGCTAAAAAGGATGGTTACGTTGAAATCAAAGACATTTTCCAAGAATCATCCGACAATGAAAAGGAACATGCTAAAATCTGGTTCAAGCTTTTAAACGGAGGAGTGCCTGACACTTTAACCAATCTTGCTGATGCAGCAGCCGGTGAACATGAAGAATGGACTTCAATGTACAAAGAGTTCGCTGAAACCGCTCGTGAAGAGGGTTTTGATGATATTGCAGCTTTATTTGATGCTGCAGGCGCAACCGAAAAGGCTCACGAAGACAGATACAATGCATTATCTGATAAAATCAAAGCAGGCAAAGTCTTTAAAAAGGACGAAGAAATCGCCTGGAAATGTAATAATTGTGGATACATCCATTATGGAACCGATGCTCCAGAAGTATGTCCATTATGCGACCACCCACAAGCACACTTCAGAAAACAAGATACTAGCTACATCTAGATTCTTTTTTTCTTTTCTTTTTTTTCAATAACTATTTATTATAGTAAATATAAATTATTTTTTACAGAGATATAACTATTGTTAAACAATAGTTTGGAATATCGCTATTTTTTCAGGTGATAAAAATGTGTACAGCAAGCAATTACATAACCGAGAATCATTATTTCGGCAGAAATTTTGATTATGAGATTTCATATAAGGAGAGAGTAACAATCACTCCTAGAAACTATGAATTTAAATTTAGAAAAATAGACGATATTAAATCACATTATGCTATGATAGGAATAGCTGCCGGCATTGATGCATATCCTTTGTATTATGATGCTTGCAATGAAAAAGGCTTGGCCATTGCGGGTCTTAACTTTGCCGGAAATGCGGTTTATAGGGAATTTGAAGAGGATATGGTTAACATCACTCCATTTGAGTTGATTCCATATCTGCTAGGAAAAGCCTCTAATTTAGATGAGGCACGTGAACTTCTATCTGAAATCAATCTTGTGAACATTAACTTCGCTGAAGAGCTTCCGTTATCTCCTCTTCATTGGATGATTTCAGACAACACTGGTGAATCAATAATCGTTGAACCTTTGGAAGACGGACTTAAGATTTATGACAATCCGGTAGGTGTATTGACAAATAACCCTCCGTTTGATAAGCAGTTGTTCTACTTGAATAACTACAGAAACCTGTCAAACAAAAATCCTGATAATACATTTGGCGGAAATATTGATTTGGATGAATATTCAAGAGGAATGGGCGGATTGGGCCTTCCCGGCGATTTGTCTTCTGCTTCAAGATTTGCAAAAGTTGCATTTACTCGTGCAAATTCATATTCAGGCAGTGACGAGGCAAGCAGTGTCAGCCAGTTCTTCCATATTCTGGGGTCTGTCGAACAGCAAAACGGCTGTACATTCATAGCTGATCCTAATCTGTATGAATATACAATCTACACATCCTGTTATAACACCAATAGTGGCGTTTTGTACTATAGGACATATAACAACTCGCAGATTACTGCCGTTAGCTTAAATAATGAGGATTTGGACTCAACCGATTTGATAAATTATATGTTAATTAATGAAGAGCAGTTTAACTTCATTAATTAATTTTTTTCTTTTTTTGTAATAGCTATTTATACTATAACAATGATAAATAAGTGTATTCTATACATTTTACCAATTTAATAGTGTTAATATTGGTATTATGGAGGCAATAACTTGAAAAGAAATAAGATTGCTCTATTGTTTTCAATATTGCTATGTTTAATGATTATGCTTCCAACTGCATTTGCGCTAGATAACGAAACCATAATCGATTCAACATTTCAGGATAATGATTTTACTACTGGAGATTATTATTTTGACTCAAATATTGAAAATGATACGGGAGACGGATCAATTACAAATCCTTACAAAGAGATAACTTCATCTAGAATAAATGATAACTCCATTATTCATTTGGCTAATGGGGAGTATAATTTAGGGTCTAGTGTTTCAAGAAGTAATCTAACAATAATTGGTCAAGATTCTTCAAAGACTGTATTAAATTATGGTAGCTTTTCTGTATCAAGTTCATTGACTCTTCAAAATTTAACGCTAAATTATATATCAATTACTAATTATGGGAATATCACTGCTCAAAATACTATTTTTTCAAATTCTACCTCATCAAAAGGGGGTGCAATTTATTCTGCAAATAAGGATTCCCACATATTCTTAGATAATTGTACATTCATTCATAATTCCGCTACATCTGGCGGAGCTATTTATGTGGAAAATGGTTATTTGAATATTTCTAACTCTATTTTTGAAGATAACCATGTAACCAATTCTGGTGGTGCTATTGCAACTGATAAGAATGCAAATGTAATGATTGAAAAGTCTAAATTTTTAAATGATTATTCAAGTGATATTGGAGGCGGAATTTATCTGATGAATTCCACTTTGGCTGCTGATGATATTGAAATCATTAGTTGTAATGCTACATTTGGTGGAGCAATAACTTCCCTTAGCAGTTATTTGACAATCAATGATTTAAAAGCCAGAAATAATAAAGCAAAATATGATGGTGGAGCAATTTATATAATGTATGGAGATTTATATTTGAATCGTTCTACATTTGACAAAAACGTTGCTGAAAATGGTGCAGCGTTATTTGTTGATGAGGTATATAATTTCATTCCATTTTATAATACATTTACCAATAATAATGCTTCAAATACTGCAGGTGCAGTTTATTCGCTTATTTCTGAAAATTTAGATCCTTTCTCTGTTTTGGATAAAGACTTTGGTAATGTATTTTTAAATAATCAAGCATTATTCAATAATGATGTTTATGAAGCTAATTTTCCTAATTTAAACATTGGATCTAATGATTATATTTTAGTTAAGTTTAATGCATCTGATAGTGATGTATTGCCAACTTATTATAACTTAAGAGATTTAGGTCTGGTTACTCCCGTTAAAAATCAGGGAAAAGGTGGAAACTGCTGGGCTTTTGCAGCTATTGGTTCTCTGGAATCCTGTATATTAAAAGCGACTGGCATTGCATTTGATTTATCCGAAGAGAACATGAAGAACCTGATGTCAAAGTATTCAGATTATGGATGGGCAATGGAAACTAATACCGGTGGATATGATAGGATGGGCATTGGTTACCTTACATCTTGGCTGGGCCCTATTAATGATAGCGATGATGAATATAGTGATCAGTCATTATTGTCTCCAATATTTGATAGTTTTATACATATACAAAATATATTAACATTAAAAAGAACTAGCTACACTGATAATGATGAAATCAAAAAGGCCATAATGAAGTATGGTGCTGTTTCAACCTGTATCAGGTGGGAAAGTAGCTATCTGAATGGGAAAAATTATTATTATGATGGTACTAGCGGTGCCAATCATGCAGTAGTCATTGTGGGTTGGGATGACAATTATTCAAAAGATAATTTCAAGAATAAACCCGAAGGAAATGGGGCATGGATTATTAAGAATAGCTGGGGCACAGGCAGTGGCGATAAAGGATTTTATTATGTTTCCTATTATGATACAAAATTGGCTCCATTGAACAAACCAGATTCAACATTCACATTCATTCTAAATGATACAATAAGATACGATAAGAATTACCAATATGACATTTCCGGCAGAACCGATTACTTCTTGAACAAATCCAGCACAGTTTGGTATAAGAATATTTTCACATCAACTGGCGATGAGTATTTGGCTGGAGTTTCAACATATTTTGAAAAAAATACGGATTGGGACTTGTCAATTTATGTAAATGGCATATTAAAATATGCCAAAAGCGGTTCTTCACATTCAGGTTATTATACAATTGATTTGAGAAATCTGATTCCGCTTGGTCTTGGAGATGTTTTTGAAGTTGTATTTAAAATAAGCGTTGATGGTGAAGCTGCTTTTCCAATTTCAGAAAGCGTTTCCCTTAACCGTGAATTGTATAGTGGAAATATATCCTATTTAAGCTATGATGGTGTAAACTGGGTTGATATCTATGATTTAGAATGGGCTTATTCCAGCCATACCTATAACTCACAAGTGGCTTGTATCAAGGCATTTACAGTATTTGATAAATTTAATTCAAATATTGAATTGTCTATTGGCGACAGTTATAATCCTTGTGAGATTACTGCTAGTGCATATGATGAATATGGTCTTCTAATTGATTCAGGTGAGGTGGTATTCACAATTGGAGGTAAAAACTTCACTGCACAGATTGCAAATGGATATGCAAAGATTACTTATTTATTTGACAATTTGTCTAATAATGTTTATGCAACATTTAACAATCTGGGTTATGTTTCATCTACAACAAGCACAACCGTAAATGTTAAAAACACTGTCATAATTGCAGGTAATGTAATCTCTTATAATGGAACTAACATTAAATTCAATGCTAGTTTAGTAGATGATGCCGGAAAGGCGGTTTGCGGAAAGGAACTAAAATTTACAATAAATAATGAAGAGCATATTGTAAAGACAGACGATAAAGGAAGTGCAGTCATTAATCCTAAACTAGAAATAGGTGAATATGATATAGTAATCTCATTTAATGACGTTTCCGACAATAGCAAACATGATATAATTAAACACATTTCAGTTAAGTCCACAATCAACTTGCCGACCAATACCAAATACACCTTAAATTCAAAATATCTATTCAATGTTTTGACCAAAGAGGGGGATCCTTTGAGAAACTCACAGGTTAACGTGACCATAGGCAAGAATTTCTATTCAGTCTACAGCGATAAGGAGGGTTATGTTTCAATAGCAATCGATTTAACTCCCGCTTCCTATGATGTCTGCATAACAACAAAATATGAAACCAAAGCCCAAAAAATCAGTGTGGTTTCAAGGCTTACCCATAACAGTGCGATAACAATGTATTATGGTGCCGGGAAAAATTATATGGTGAAGGCATACGATGATTACGGAAAGGTCATAAAAAATGCTAAGATAACATTCAAGGTAAATGGAAATACATATTACAGCTATACAAACGAATACGGTAATGCATATTTCAAAGTAAACTTAAAACCGGGAACTTATACAATAAGCGCAACATATAATGGATATTCTGTTTCAAATAAGATAACCGTTAAGCCTACTTTGATATTGTATGCCAAAACAGTTAAAAAATCAAAGACGTTCAAATATACAGTCAAATTGCTTAACAAAAACGGTAAAATCCTGAAATACAAAAAGGTAACCGTCAAATTCAGGGGCAAAACCTATAAGGCCAAAACAAACAAGAAAGGAATAGCTACCTTTAAAATCAAATCATTTAAAAAAATAGGCAGGTTCACATTGACTGCAAGCTATGGATCTGCAAAAATAAGTAAAAAGATATTAGTCAAAAAATAAGGTTAAAAAACCTTATTTATTTGCTTTAATTAATTTACGAGCTGCTTTTAAATCTGTATTGTAAATATGTCCGGAAGTTGAGTGGTAGTGAACTCCGCCAAAGTTCAATTTTTCACCCATAATCTCCTTGTTAACTTCTTCTTTCATTTTCAAACCGAGATAAGCGATGAAGAACATGTTGGAGTAGAATGCGCCGAAAATATCATTGCTTCTGAAAATGCAATGTATTGTTAACTCGTTATTACGAACGAGGCATTGCAGGAACTGAAGGCATGGGATATCTTCTCTATCGGCATCCAATTGGGGGTCGATTGTTACAGCCACTGCACGGTTAGATCCTGTTGCTGTTAAAATCCTTTCTTTCATGGTGTTGAACTGGTCAACATCAAAA
This sequence comes from Methanobrevibacter sp., assembly GCF_045220775.1. GTDB lineage: Archaea > Methanobacteriota > Methanobacteria > Methanobacteriales > Methanobacteriaceae > Methanocatella. Next base: position 16,260 of record NZ_JBGUWC010000062.1, on the reverse strand, counting down.
TGGGCATATATACGGTTTGGGTAAGTGTATACGAATCCTTGGTCATCGGGATTTTCTGCTGATTTTACGTATTCATATAATGCATCACTTTTGATGGGGCAAGCTTCCATATCGAATTTTCCGGATTTGATGTCAGCCAATAGCATTTCCGGGGTGTAATGTTGATATTTGGCTCTGAATTTCAAGTCAAATGGATCATCGATAATGTAAAAGTTACCTAAACTTTCCACTAGATGATGATTTGAGTCCTTATATGTTTCTTTTCCTTGCTTTAGGATTTTATCTACAAAATCTATGTAACATTGGTTTATGGTTAACATTTAATAACAGCTCCGTTTTATTAATTAAAGTTATGTTTCATAAAATATATAAAGATTAACAGGTGTTTTTTTGAATGAAAATTATTTGATTATTGCTGCAATAGCAATTGTTTTTCTAGCTATTGTTGGTGCATTGCTCTATTGGAATGTTCAAAGTGCTGTTGATGAAGCTTCTAGACTTGAAAATGACTCTGTTTCCGTAAATGTCTCCAATGACACTGTCAGTGCCGAGGTATCAGGGAATTCCGTTGATGTTTCCACAGATTCTGTCAATATAACCTCTGATGATGAGGGTTGGGTATGGTCTGGCCAGCAGGAGGACTATATTAAACAATACACTGACGGCAATGGATATGAACATACCATATTCAAGTCCAGCGGGGATGATTTGGAATTCAGGCCGGATGGATCTGTTTTTCTCAATGGAGTAAACATAACTGAAGATTGGAATAAGGATTTCAACTGAAATTCTAATTTTTCTATTTCTTCATGTAGATTACTCAATTCAATTATTTATTTTTTTATTAATTGTTTTATTATTTTCAAGTTAGCTATCATAATCCTGCACTGAAAATATAAAATATTGATTTCCTTGATGATAATTTTAATTATAATGGTGGTTGCAAGCTATCAAAAAAAGTAAAGATGATATGGAATCATCTTCAGGTGTATTTCACCATAAGTCTGAATAATTCTTTGGCCATATCCGTTGAATCCTGCTTTGTGATGTTTTCCGGAATTTCGTATACGAAAGTAGGATAGCCTGCCTGAGCTATTGGCTTTGATACAAGTATGGCAGATGTTGACTTATATGTTTCATTTCCTGTTCTCGGATAATATCCGAAATCAGTGGTATTGTTAATCTTTTTAGCTATTTTAACTGAGGGCTTATCCATTTCGGGAGTTGCCAGATAGAATCCTTCGCCATACCATTCGACATGGGAATGGCTTATGATTACACAGTCTGCATCAGAGTGTGTAACATCAGGATTTACAAAGTCATGAACAAGACTTTCACCGTTTGCACGTCCCTTTTTATAGTTTTTAGGATTTTTAGTTACGTTTACCTGATAATGCAGGATTTTGGTATCGTTGGTTTCATTTCCAAATTCTTTAGCAGCTTTTATTTCAGGATCTATTGCTAACTTTTCTCTTGGATGGATTCCAGTAATAAGAGCAATGGTTTTTGTTGCATTAGGATTTCCGTAAACGTATTTCTCTACGGTTCCCAAATCGTTTTCACCGATTATTCCGGTGGTATTCTTGTAGTATATGAAATCTAAATCGACAATTTCTGTCTGTTCATTATAAATTCCAATTCCTAAAAATAATAAAAGTGCAACAATTAAGATTATTTTGGTTTTTCTTTGCACATTTTCACCTTTACTTGATATTTAATAGTTTTTAATATATTATCTTTTGGTGAATATTTAAGAATAAGGCCGGATTGCTCCAACCTTATCCGCCAATTTTAAATTCTCATGGAACTAAAATAGTATTCTCTGCATAATGATTGTAAAGAATCGGGACTGAATCTTTACAATTATCATTTTATCTTGATTATATTTATTTTTTATGATTATTAAAGTTCAAAAATATTTTTATAACTAAATTAAAGAGTTTTAAAACAATTTTTTTAAATAGCCTAAATAAATATTACATAGTAATTTAAAATAGATATTTAGGTGAAAAACTTGCTTGAAAATTACGATTCAAAAGATGCTTTATATATTGGTATTAACCTTTTAATCCTGGTGGATGCCGTATGTATAGTTTATCTGTTATTGTTTAATCTTCCAAGTGGTTTAAAAAATTTCATTTTGATTTTTGATGTAGTTTTATGTGTCATTTTGCTTTTTGATTTTTTCTACAAGCTTCAGGAGACAGATCAGAAAGGCACATTTTTCAAATATAATGTTCTGTTTTTAATTGCATCAATTCCTTTTGAGCTGTTTTTGCCTGTATATTTCATGGCTTTTCGTTTTATGCTATTGCTGAAACTTTTTAAGTTATCCGGCGTTCTTGAAAGATATTTTGAGAGCATACATAGATTTATTGAAGGGACAAAGTTCGACAAGATTGTAACATGGATAGTTTTTGTTGTAATTGTCTTTACTTTAGCCATATATCTTTTCGATTCAACACTGGGGTTATTCGACAGCTTGTGGTATGTGGTCGTTACATTGACAACTGTCGGATATGGGGACATAATGCCGAATACATTTCCTGCTAGATTGGTTTCCCTTTTGCTTTTGGTAATGGGCATTTTTGTATTTTCCATGCTTACAGGAGCAATTTCATCCTACTTTACCGACAAGATATTGAATATCGAAAGTGATGCCGAGCAGGAGTTATCCGCTTTAGATGAGAAACTTAAAGATTTGAACTCTCAGCTGAAAGACATTAAAGAGGAGCTTGAACAGTCCCGTGCGGAAAATAAGGAATTGCATAAAAAGCTTGATGAAGTCTTAAAAAAGTAATTTAAACTTTTTTTTATTAAATAAATATTAATTTTTATTTAATTTAGATTTAAGATAAAAATTGTCCGATATTGAAAAATTGAAGTCAAAAGATACTGGTTAATTTATATATTCTGAAAATATAATAAAATGTATAAAAGCCAATGTAAAATTTTTAAATGTTGCATATGTATTCACGATGTTTTCATTGGCTTGAAAATTTAGTGGTAATAATATGATTAACAGTACAACCTCATCATTGATTTATAATTCTCTTGAAGAATTTATAAAAAAATTAAAAGAAATTTTCCAAAAATTGATGTCAGATTATAATGAATTGGATTTGAAAATTGCGGATTTTAAAAAATCATCAGATAATTTTATTTTATCTCTAGAAAATCAAAAAGGGTTTGAAGAGGAACTTTATTTTTATCTGAATATCAAAGACATGTTATATTACTTATTTGATGATGTAAAATTGTTGATTGATCATGCTAATTTCATAAATTCTATTTTTAATAGATTTTTTCAATTAATGAGTTTAAAATTGGATAATGATGAAAATTACATTTCTTATTGCAGTGAATTTGAATCATTTTTAATCAAACAGGAAAAGTATTTCTATTCAAAAATCTATGAGCCAAGCAAATTCCATAATAGGGATGCATTGAATGAAATTACTTCTTTGCTCATGAGGTGATTTCATGGATGCATTTTGCGATACCAATGTTTTAATTGGTTATGTGTTTATTTTAGATTATCTGAACAGGCATTCAGCTATAGTTTTCAATGAATATTCAACAGTATTTTACTCTAATAATGTAAAAAAGGAATATGATAATGTTTTTAAAGACAAATATAAAAAATTATCTAATCAGATTTTCTATTTGCAGAATTACTTGGGTAAGGGTGGTGTTGAGTTTTATGATTTGAAGTTGATTAAAAAGGAATTTGATGACCTTAACAAAGATTTTATCGGTTTTTTAGATTCATTTTGGAATAATTATCTTGAATTTAATGGCTACATCACTCTGGCTGAAATTTCTAATTCATTAGACATATGCCGAAGAGATCTGAAGGAGAATACTTTCTTTAGAGATTCAAAACTGAAAGATATGCTGACATTAATAAACAATAACAATGATAGTTATGAAGAAATTGATAAAAAATTGAAGTCATTAAAAATCCATAGTTCTGATAGAAAAATTGTGTTGGATGCTCATGATTTCAATTTGAAAAATAATAATCCGCTGGATTTCATAACATTTGATGAAAGACTTTTCAATGGGATAAAAAGGGTTCAAAATTTCTCTTTTAATAGTATCAAATCTAAAGATGATTTTCTTAATTAAAAATATTGAACATTTTAGTACTATTTTCAAATTAAAATCCTTTATTTTGGTTAAATTATTCTTATTTAAGGATAGTTTTAAATATCTTTTTAAATATAGTTATTAATACTTAAATTGTTTTAAGTGTAAATTCAAAAAATTGTGTGAAAAATATGACAAACGAAGATTTTGCAAATAAGATTAAAGATATCAGAGCTAGACAGAACATGTCTATAGAAGATCTCGCCGAGAGAAGTGGCGTAAAGCTTGAAGTCCTTGAAGCTATGGAAGCAGGGGAAGTGATTCCTTCACTTACTCCGTTAACCAAAATGGCAAGGGCATTAGGCGTTCGTTTAGGAACATTTTTAGATGACACTCCAGAACTCGGGCCGGTCGTTACAAGAAACGGCGTAACCGAAAACTCACTTTACTTTTCAGGAAGGGAAGACGTGACAAACGCAACCAATCTGGAATTCCACTCCTTAGGTGCGGGCAAAATAGACAGAAACATAGACCCTTTCATGATTGACATCAAATATGAAGAAGGCGAAAAGGAACTGTCATCCCATGAAGGTGAAGAGTTCATCTATGTTCTGGAAGGTGAAATTGAAGTCATTTATGGAAAGGATACTTTCACAATAGGTGTAGGTGACACAATCTTTTATGACTCAGCAGTACCACACCACCTCCACGCAAGCAGTGAAGATGGCGCTAAAATATTAGCAGTACTTTACACACCATACTGAGGTTGATAGAATGAGTAAAATAACTTTAAAACCAAAAACAGACAGATTTTACACAGATAATTTGAATTTGCATTTATTGGGTTTGCAATTGGGTTTGCATTAATGATTTGTATTTTGGTTAGTTATTTTATTAAAAAAATTATGAGGTGAAAGTATGTCTGAATTATTTACAGAACTTCCGATAGGAAAGTTCTTCGAGCAAATGGTTGAAAAGCAGCCAGATCATGAATTTATCGTTTATCCTGATAGAAACTTAAGATTTACATATAAAGAATTTAATGAAAGAGTGGACAATATAGCAAAAGGGATGCTAGCTTTAGGAATTGAAAAGGGAGACCATGTAGGAATATGGGCTAAAAACGTGCCTGAATGGCTTACCTTCATGTTTGCAACAGCCAAGATAGGTGCTGCAATCGTGACAGTCAACACAGCTTACCAGTCCCATGAGCTGGAATACGTTTTAGGCCAGTCCGACATGAAGGCATTGGCCATGACAGACGGCTTCAGGGATACAAGCTATTTCGACATTATCAACGAGCTTGTTCCTGAACTCAAGACCTGTGCAAGAGGCCATCTGGTAGCTGAAAAGTTCCCGCATCTCAAATACATTTTCCACGTAGGCCAGGAAAAGCATCGCGGAATGTATAACACCAATGAGCTATTGCTTTTAGGCATGAACTATGATGAGGAAGAGTATCAGAAGGTTAAGGATGCCGTTACACAATATGATGTAATCAATATGCAGTATACCTCCGGAACCGAAGGTTTCCCAAAAGGGGTAATGCTTACTTCACGTAACATCCTCAACGACGGCTACTACATCGGCGAAAACATGAACTACACTGAAAAGGACAGATTATTACTTCAAGTTCCTCTGTTCCATTGTTTCGGAACTGTTTTAGGCGTAATGGCTGTGATAACCCACGGTTCTACCATGGTGGTTTTGGAGGAATATGACCCTCTTTTAGCTATTTCATCCATTCAAAAGGAGAAATGTACTTCAATCTACGGTGTTCCTACAATGTTTATCGGAATGATGAACCATCCGATGTTTGAGATGTTCGACATGAGCTCTTTACGTACTGGAATCATGGCAGGTTCAACCTGTCCAGTCGAAACCATGAAGGACGCTATCGAAAAGATGAACATGAAGGAGATTACCAGCGTATACGGGCTTACAGAAGCCGGTCCTGGTTTTACACAGACCAATGCCGCCGATTCATTCGAGAAAAAAATCAATACTGTGGGCCGTAAGTTCCCGCACATTGACGTTAAGATTGTCGACCCGGAAACCGGTGAGGAAGTTGGCGTCGGTGTTCCCGGCGAGATAATGTGCCGTGGATTCAACGTCATGAAAGGATACTACAACATGCCTGAAAAGACCGCAGAAGCAATCGAGCCGGACGGATGGCTTCACTCCGGCGACTTGGCTACAATTGACGAAGACGGATACTACTCCATCGTAGGCCGTATCAAGGACATGATCATCAGAGGCGGTGAAAACATCTACCCTCGTGAAATCGAAGAATTCCTGTTTACCCATGAATGCGTGCAGGACGTTCAGGTCGGTGGAATTCCGGATGAAAAGTACGGTGAAATCGTCGGTGCATTCATCATTAAGGAAGAAGGATATGATGATGTAACCGAAGAGGATATCCGTGATTTCTGTATAGGATCCATTGCAAGATACAAAGTTCCTAAATACGTATTCTTTGTTGACGAGTTCCCGCTCACCACAAGCGGTAAAATCCAAAAGTACAAATTAGGCGAACTTGGCCTTAAGCTTTTAGAAGAAAGGCGTGAAAGGGGAGAATTATAGCTTCCCTCTACTTATTTTTTTTAAGAAAATTTCCCTCTGATATAGGGAAGATGGGCATTTTTAGTTAATTATATAACTATCTTATTTTAAAATCTTTAAATGTAAAGAAATCTCATTGCCATATTCAAATGTAAACATTCTGCTTTATTCACTATGGCATTAGGTTTTTTTATGGCCCTGATTAATTTCCGGGCATATGATAAATTAGATTTATTATATGGGTAAGTAAAAGATTGTATTGCATGGGAGAAATAATATCTATACAAAAAATGGTTTTACTAGCCAGACATGCTAGCGTCTGGATTTAGGCTGTAACTACGGCTGTGTTCGGTAATGTTTTATTTCACATTTGAAGTGTGCCTTCAATATTATTCATATCTGAGAGAACGCCCTTGAAATAGGGTATGGTGGAAATCGGGTTTACACGTATCGGTTATGGGTCAAAACCTCATTACGGATAATTTAACTTCTCTGGTACAGATTGAAAAAAGAGCTTTCAGCAATTTTCTTCATAAGAAAATGCTTATATTGCATATGCCATTGGTGAAGAGATGTTTATTATCATGTGTTTTCAGTTACTGATGAGGGCAAAGGTAGTTTTTCGATAAATAATTTCTTTCAGCATTTCCCGAGTTGACGTTACTGTAGTTGGGGATGATGCCAAAGACCAAGATAGTGTCAGACCTTGTTATATTGCTGTTTTATTGTTGGCTATGCTACTTTAAATGATGCGATATTCACCAGTATCTGTCGCCTGAAAGTGCTGGAATCGATTATACATTTATTATTGCAACATTGCAATTGCTCAAAGAGGTTTCGGACTCATGATTAGAACGCTCATGACCAGGCATTATCTTTGTCAGTTTTCTGGAGTTTGGGATGATGCCAGTGACCAAGATGGTGTCATACTTCCGATAATGCTGTTTAGGTGGCAAGGTTACAATTGCCGAAAGGAGGCAATGATTCTGTAATTGATAACACTCCATGAGATATACTTTAAATATATCTTAAACTGCAGATGCGAGAGTATCCTCTGATTATCTGTCTGTTCCATCAGTATGGCTGTTGAATGTCCTTCTGATGTTGAGATTTAATGTTTCAGGATGCGGTTAAGGTTATGCTATTTTTTCTATGGATTTTTATTTTTCATGTTGTTGCTGGTGACTGTTACGAGTCACTGATAACATACGACTTTAGTAAATAGGGCTTGGAATAACGCTGCAGGCGTCATTGTGAAAAAACAGAATACTTAACATTTGATTAGTTATTCTCCAAGGACTAACAAAGCAGTTAACAACCTTGATGAATGGTGAAGTTATCTTAATGTCAATAAAACTGAGATTGGACCCTCAATGCCATTGATGTTGGATAATGAATCTGTTTACAATGCTGTTCTTTAGCTAATGAAACTTGGATAAAAATTGCTAATGTAATATGCATTGAGTTTTCCAAAAGAGGATAATTAACTTTTGCTTTTAAACTTTTGGTTAAAAATCCTAATCAACCGGCTGATGTTAAGGATGATGTTGATTTACAATTAATAGACTGATAATGCTTTGTATTGCCGAATGTTGTTGTTAACACGGTAACTTTAAGGCCAATCATGGAATTGGTGATTTTAATCCATATCCAGAGGTCTTTTCCCTATTTGTTACTTAAGCAAAACTTTAGGCAAATTAACTAACATCGCAGCCCTAAATTGACTTCAACGAAGCCAACATAGCTACTGATGCAAATCCCATTTGTGACTTTGCAATCAGAATCGTTAATGCCTCCGATTTAGCTATTGGTGATGGATCAATGGAAGTTCATTCATTAATTATTGCCCATGCTCTGCTGTGGTTGTTGCAGTAAGAATACTTACCAGCTGGATTGAAAGTTATTGCTGCGGCTCCATTAGAAGGGCAGTTTTTATGAAAGTACTGAAATGCAGGATTTCAGTAATGTCGACAAGATTAATGGGGGCAAAATTATGAATATTGCAATTGCTATTCCAGGATTCATGGCACTGAAACGTCTATATCTGGGTCAATAACGCTACTGTTGCCGATCAGATTCGATTTGTCCATCGGAAGATATGTTAGCTGTAGTGATGTCCGGGCCGGTAATTAGTTGCTTGGCTGATTCTTGCATACCAGAATTGTCCAAGTGATGCTGTGATGTTTGGGCAATCGCCTAAGTCTTTAAAGGTTAATCCTATGTAGCTAAAAGGAACCTTTATCAAGACGAGCAATATTAGATTATTGGATTACGATGCGGTTTGATTCTTTAGGCTGAAGTTTGATGTTATTTTTGGCCAAAGGAAAGCAGTTACTTTAGATATATAGTGAAGTGATTAGCCATGGTTTGGTTAGCAATAAAGTTAATTTAACTTTTTTGCGGACTTGAGCCAGAAACTCCTTTAAAGTAATATGTGGCTGGTAGTCAATAGCATTTTTATGAATGCCATGCGTCCCGTTTTTGATCTTTTTTTTGGTCAGAAGATGGGGTGAATAAAATAAAAAATAGGGACTTTGCTTGTTTTTAACTAGTTAAAATTCCTTTTATTTATTCAATCACAATTTTTTCCCATATAATAAACATTTTTTTAAGGCATTGAAATTTTCTGCAATTAAGTCAATATTACTCAAATGAAAATTAGGGCAATTAAAACAGGGTTTATTTTGGTGCTTTTTTTAAATTTTGATAAGATATTATTGCCTTTTTTATATCTTTTTCTTTCCTATTTTTATTTTTGATGTTAGTGTAATATCTTCTTAAAAGATAAAAATCTTGGGATTTTAAAAGGGCATTATCAGTTAAATTGTTGCAAAATTGTTTTTAAAAAATCAAGTGCTAATAATCGGTTAAAGCTTAAATTATTCATTGAATTGAATTGATTTTTTTTACATCAAAATAATTTTATGATTAGTAGTTCTCACTAATGTTATATTATTTATTTTCAATATTGGCTTTGTCTTGTTATTTTATCATGGATAAACTGTTTTTTTAACTTTTTAAATTTATAGAAATAATGCATGTTTTTACTATTAATTATATGTTTTTAAAGGGATATTGTAACATTTATATACAATTGTAATTAATGTAAAAATGTAAGAATATATTCTGATTTTTTATTTAATCAAATATAGCAATCATTTTGTTCAAAAAAACATTTGATTGTTTTTAACGATTAAAATAAATTAATATTTTGTTTAGCAAACCAAAAAATGATGAATATTTTTTTACACTATCTAGATTTTATATCTAGGTCGGTATAATAAACCTGGTTTATTATATGTGTAAGTAAAAAATTGTATTATACATAGGAGGAGATAATATCAATTGTAAAATAGGAAAACCTATTTTGTTTATTTTGATATTATTCTTGTTCGTATCTTTAATGGGGGTTGCTTTTGCAACAGATACGTCGACAGACGAATTGACGACAGACACGAATGGTGGTGATGTCGTAGATCTCACGCTGCCCGAAAGCGGTGTGGACGATACTTTACAAGCAACTGATGATAATGAAATTTTAACTGCTACACATACTCCTGCAGGTTCAACAATTCAGGATATTCAGAATTTATTCAATTCTGGTGTTGTTCAGCCGGGAGATACAGTTTATTTGGGAAATACAACTTATACATCAAATTGGCAATCATGGCAACATAATGTTGTCAATGTCAATGTCGATAACATAATCATTTCTGGTGGAAATAATGATGATAGCTTTTCCACTTTGAATGGTGGTGGATGTTGTATATTCCAATTAAGAGGATCAGGTATTACATTAACCAATATTAATTTTGTCAATACCGGTCATAATGGCGATAAGGGTTCTGCTGTTAATATTCAAAATTCAGACTGTACAATTACCAATTGTAATTTTAATAATTGTGTGAGTACAGATGGTGGAGCAATATATACTTCAGCATCCGCTTCAAATACAGTTATTGACAATTGTAATTTTACAAATAACCAAGCTCAATATAATAATGGATACGGTGGAGCCATTTATTTAAGTTCAGATTCAGAAATTACAAACTGTAATTTCAATGGTAATACTGGACAGATGTATGGTGCAATCTATAGTACAGGCACTACAAAGATAGAAAACTGTGATTTCACAGGGCATCATGGGTCCGCTAGTGCAGTATACATTACTGGAACTGCCGAGGTGAAAAATTCAAATTTCACTGACAATACGGCCAGTAACAGCAATGGTGGTGCATTATATCTCGGAGGATCCAATTCTTTAGTGGACGGATGTAATTTTATTGATAATGCAGTCACTGCTAATCATTTGATAGGTGGTGCAATCGCATTAACCGGTTCAAATTCAGAAATTACAAACAGTAATTTTGAAGGAAACAAGGCCGGTGCCGGTGGTGCTGTTTCTAACAGCGGTTCAAATAATGAAATTGAAAATTGTAATTTCACTGGGAATACCGCTACTGATACTAATAGAGGTGGAGGTGCGATTTATTCCACTGGAACAGGATTAACCATAAGTGATTCTGATTTTAAATCCGACACTGGTACAAAAGGTTCTGAAATTTATGTAGATAACAATGGCGATGCCAGTGTTACAGATTGTAACTTTGATGTTACTCCTAGTTTGGATGTAAATAGTGGATATCCATCATTAACTGCAACTTTATCTGCAGATTATTCAAATCTCGTATATGGTAATGTTGAAGGCATATCAGGTGAATCTTCAACTCCTTTAGTAAATGAAAATGTTACTTTGGAGATTTATGATTCAAACGGTGATTTGGTTGTCAATATTACTGATGCTACAGATGAAAATGGCCAAATTACATATGACTACAGTCATCTTCCACTTGATAGTTATACTTATAAAGTATACTATAAAGATGGTGATACTTTAATCCAAAAAGAAGGTAATTTGGGTATGATTATAGTTGAAGGAACTGGATTTTCTAGCATTCAAAGTGCAATTGATGCTGCATCTCCAGGACAGATTATCTTTCTAAAAGGTATCACCTATGAAAATGATTTCAACCATCAAATGGTAATAGATAAACCTATTACTATTGTCGGTACTGACGGCACTGTTTTGGATGCTGAAGGTGAATCAAGAATATTCAATGTTAACAACGGCATTAGTGGCGTTAATCTTGCAAACATTGAATTCATCAATGGTTACACAAATGGTGTCGAAAATGACAATGGTGGTGCCATTCGCTTCGGTAACGGCTGTAATAACATAAGCATTACCAATTCAAGCTTCCGTGACAACCGTGCATTATACGGAATGGATCAGGAAGGTGATGTAACCAAAGGTAATGGTGGTGCAATTTATTTTACAGAAAACTGCTATAATGTTGAAATATCCAACTGTGATTTTAAAAATGGCACTTCATATAATGGAGGAGGCATTTTTATTGAGGAAGGTGGACATAACTTCATTATAGACAACTGTAATTTCACCGATAATCATGTTGACAACAGAACCAGCGGTGACCTTTATGTTGGCGATGCCGACGGTCACGGTGGCGCTATCTACATGAGCCCAGGTGCTAACAACGGTACCATCAGCAACTGTAATTTTACTAACAATACCGCTACTGTAAGTGGTGGTGCAATCGATAACTACAGGGCATTTGACTGGGTGGTAATAAACTCAACATTCTTTAACAATTCAGTCATAATTAACGATGAAAGGCCTGAAGATATCGACCACGGTGCCGGAGCCATATGGTGTTGTAATTCAGTGATGAACATTACCAATTCCACATTTGAAAACAATTTGGGATCTTATGGTGGTGCATTGAGAGGAGCATTCAATGTTTATAATTCCTCTTTTGTCAACAACACTGCGGTCAACGGTAATGGTGGGGCAATGGATGTTGCTGTTGAAGAAGCAATTGCGATGAGCCTCAATCTTGAATTCATCAATTCAACATTCTATAACAACACCGCTAAAGGAAATCGTAGCGATGACAGGGCTCAAGGTGGAGCAATCCACATCTTTGACATATTCAGTGTGAATATGACCAATTGTAGCTGTATCAACAACACTGCCGACAGAGGAGGGGCTGTTGACTTCTATCAAATGGATATAACCCATGTAGAAAACTGTACCTTTGATAACAACAACGCTACTCATGAAGGTGGTGGTCTTGCGATTTTCTGTGACCACAGTACCTTTGTTGACACTAATGTTTCCAACAACAATGCTGAAACAGGTGGTGCTATTTGGGTAATTGGTCACAATTCATTGTTTGACAATGTGACCTCTGTAAATAACACCGCAGCAATAGGCGGTTCATCTTATGTTAGAGGTGACAACACAACTTTTCATAATTGTACTTTTGATAATAATACTGCTAGTATGAGTGGTGGAGGATTATATGTGGAAGGTGATGATTGTCATCTTAAAGATGTAATCCTTTCAAATAACACTGCTCAGGAAGGTGGTGCTGCATATGTGCTTGGAAATAATACCTTTTTCGAGAATGTCACATCTGTAAATAACACCGCTGATTATTATGGTGGTTCATTTAATATCCAGGGAAACAACGTAACTGTTAAAGACTCTAATTTAACAGAGAATAAAGCTGGATATGGTGGTGGTGCAATTTATATTTCCGGTGATGAATGTAAATTCTTAAATAACACCATATCTTCTAATGAAGCTAATAGGGGTGGTGGAATTTATGTTTCCGGAAATAGCTGTGAATTTTCAGGCAATAATGTAACCGATAATGAAGGTGTTTTCGGTGGTGCAATTGCGATAGACGGATCTGATTCAAAATTCACCAATAATAATTTTACAAGTAATAATGCAACCAGTATCGGTGGAGCAGTTTATGCAGATGGTAATAACGCCAATTTTACTCATAACAACTTTTCAAATAACACTGCTCACTGGACAGGTGGAGCATTATATATTGACGGTGAAAATACCTATTTGGATGACATTATCGGATATAATAACACTGCTCAAAATGGAGGATTTGCAGGTGTTGATTGGGCTACAAATTTAATTGTCACAAACTCCACTTTTATTAGTAATGCTGCTACTGGTAATATTAGTGAGGGATACGGTCTTGGTGGTGCTTTCTACATATCAGGTTCTGATAATGTGGACCTTGAGGCCAATTTCTTCAATAATACTGCAATTAACGGTTCAGCAATATATGTGGAAGATTCAACACTCAGAGTCCATGACTCTAATTTCTTTGATAACCAAGCTTGGTCTTATCAATTAAATTTAACTCCTAAGCCTAACACACGATTCAATCAAACCGATGATATTACAATTAGTGTTAGTCATCAAGGAGGAGACAATATCGCAAATGCTATTCATAATGCGAATGGTGAAAGCGATGTTCAAGTAAAAAATATTACTTATCCATTTTATACTGTCGATGGACAAGTAATCAATAAAACAACCCCAAAAGATAGATACGTTACTCCTGTTGACAGTCCTGATGCTGATGATATATATCTTTATGATTTTGAAAACAATCAGGTTATTACTTTAGTTCTTTACAACGGAAATGGAAGTTTTGTTTATAATGATGAAACTGGGGAATATGAATACGTAGGAGACGGTGAAGAAATTAATAGATTTACCTATATCGTTCATCCGCTTTATGAAATCGAAAATCATGGTAATGAAATAAATGTGACCCAATGCGGTAAAAACAAGACATATACCTTTGATGATGATACTGGTAAATATGTCTGCAACGATTCAGGAAAAATAACAACATGCGACTATGAATCTGTAAATCCTGATGTAGGTAAATACACATTTAACGAATCTGGTAAGATAACAGTAGTTTTACACAATAATACCAACAATAAATATACATTCAATTTACCTGACGGTAAAGTTACAGAGTTTTATTATAATGAAACTACTGGGGAATATATTTTCGAGGACAATGGTAAACAAAGGAAATATTATGCTATTGAAAAGACAGATATCTACGGAACTATTGACTTACCGCTTACTAAGATTAAAGGTACTTTAGATTCTGGAAACTACACAGTTTCTGCATTCTACAAAGAAAGTACTTATTATACTGAAATTTTCAACTATACCAATTTTGAGGTAATAGGTTTCAATCCTAATATGACTGTAAAGAAAGTAAGTTTAAATATTACAGATGATCTCTATATTAATGATACTGTTGCGTTTAACATTACTGTATTCAACACTGGTGACTGTGATTTGCATAATGTGAATGTTACTGATGTGTTTAGTGCTGGTGACTTTACTTTTGTTGGTTATTCTGAGGATAAAGGTTGGACTAGAGTTGGAGATAGTTTTGTTTTCACTTATGGCACTCTTGCTAAAGGTGCGAATAGTACTTTCACTGTTTGGTTCAGGACTTTAACTAATGGTACTTTACCAAATAATGTTACTGCTAGGTCCAATGAGACCAATGATACTAATGATACCGCTAATGTTACTGTTTACAGGCCTAATATGACTATTGAGAAAATTAGTTTAAACGGCACTGATTTTGTCATTGTTAATGATACTGTTGCATTTAATATTACAGTTAACAATACTGGTGACTGCAATCTTTATAATGTGACTGTTGATGAGTTATTTAATTCAACTGAATTGGAATATATTTCTCATTCCAATAATGTAACTTGGATTAAGAGCAATAACACCTTCATTTACAATGCTACATTAGGTGTTGGTGATGTCATTGTTTATGAAATCACTATTTATAATCGCGGTAGGTGCACCATTGAAAACATTACTCTTATTGATGTTTATAATTCAAGTGAATTGGAATATGTTGGTTCTATTGATGACAATATTGTTGTAAAAATGGATGATAAGATTTTTGTGAATTTGACTATGAATTCTAATGAAATTTTAAAAATTCCGCTTAAATTCAAAATGTTAGTCAATGGTACTTTAACCAATATGAGTCCGAGTGTTGATTATGACATTAAAAATGGTGATGAAAGTGCTGATAATGTAACTGTCAAGAGAGTGATGAAAGAGTCTTATCCTACATTACATGTTGGGGAAAGTTCTACTTTCACTATATTGTTTAAGGCTAAAACCAATGGTACTTTGGTAAACAATGTTACTGCTAGGTCCAATGAGACCAATAATACTAATGATACCGCTAATGTTACTGTTTACAGTCCTAATATGACTGTTGAAAAAGTAAGTTTAAATATTACAGGTGATATCTATGTTAATGATACTGTTGCATTTAATATTACTGTATTCAACACTGGAGACTGTGATTTACATAATGTGAATGTTACTGACATCTTTGATGCAAACGAGTTTACTTTTGCAGGTTATTCTGAAGATAAAGGTTGGACTAGAGTTGGAAATAGTTATGTTTTCACTTACGGCATTCTTGCTAAAGGCGAAAATGCCACTTTCACTGTTTGGTTCAGAACTTTAACTAATGGTACTTTACTGAATAATGTTACTGCTAGATCAAAAGAGACCAACGAAACTAACGATACTGCAAATGTGACTGTTATCAAACGTATTTCAATCAATGTTACTAAGGTTTGGGTTGATGCTAACGATCAAGATGGTATTAGACCTGATAATATTACTGTTGAGTTACATAATGA
>NZ_JBGUWC010000061.1:0-3482 GCF_045220775.1 Methanobrevibacter sp. | reverse complement strand
GTAGTCTCCAACGGTCTTGTTTTCCGCATGAGAATCATCAATTACATCAACACTTAGAATATTAGGGAAACCACTGTTAAAGCCTTCTCTCCACCCGTAGCTTGTCACGTTGATTACCGCACCAGGTTTGGCTTTATTCAAAATATCTCTTGTATCGAATTTCTGGAATAATAGATTCTCCGTATTCAAGTAACCCTCACCATCAGTAGTGACCATCATTAAATCATCAGCTGAATCAATAACCATCATACCTCTTTCATCAGTATTTAAACCAGGTTTAGCCTGCCAATCCTGAACCGTTACAACCTTACTCTCAACAGATGGAACTTCAAAATTCTGCCACCATAACACATGAGCACAACCAATACCAATAACCAGACAAATTATAAGAATAACAGTCCCAATAGTAGGTTTATCTTTTAATGCAAAGAATACCCATGCAATAACACCAATAATTAAAGGTACTGCAAAGTAACCTGCATAAATCAACATCCCCATAAACCAGTTTGGTGGAATAAAAGCAGACATCTATATAGCCCCCACATAGACTTTTAATTTAGGATCATCAGTTAAAATCTTACTATACAATCCAGCATATTCACTTCTTAACTGATTAGTCTTATCCCTTAATTCCTTAAAATCTTCAAGATATTTATCACCAGTATGTCTTTGAAGTATACTTAAATCCTCGTGGAATAAACTTAACTGGTCAATCTCAGTATCCATACTATCCAATGGATTAACCTCACTCATCTGAACAACTCCTCTTCGTCTTGAGTATCCTTGATTTTTAAGGTTTTCACAACATCACTACGTAATGCATCACAATCTGCTTTAATAGCATCCAAGTGTAAGAGGATTCTTCTTTTTTCCTCATTAATCCTTGTGATATTCTCATATGGATATAAGCATTCTTTCAACATTTCATATTCCACAGTTGTATAAGGGTAACTGTTTAATTGGTCGCATACTTGTTTTAGTACACGACCTAGGAATAAGTTCATTTCAACCTTGACTCTTTCCCTTATCATCTTGTCATCGTCAAGGTTTTCTTTCATTAATCTCACCACTTCAGCTTTCGCAAAGGGCAAATCTATTGATTCAGTTTCAATATTTTCAATCTCAGCTTTTTCTTCGGGCATAAATTTAAACCTCCAATTTAAATTTTTTTTATTATCTGATATTATTCTAGATAATCACGATAATCTTCATCCTCAACTTCTACATTGGCATTGAGTAATGCAATAGTATTCCAATATGCTAAGTATAATAATTTTGGATCTATATCCATGTAAGCACTAGTTAAATGTCCTGCCCTACCATTACCTGCCTCAACAACGTCACAAATGTGTTCTATTAAATCTATAAAGTTCACATCGGTTTTAAAATCTTCATTAACATGGTGACGTTCCTCGAAAATGTGCTTTTTATACCAAGGATTAGCTTTAAATTCATCATCAACAACTTTACTCATGCATAATGGACCATATTCTTCGTAGAAATTTTCACGTTTTGTGAAATCATGTAAAACTCCTGCTTCATGGATTTTTTCTGCAAAAAAATCCATACATTTACCCACATTTTCTATATGTGTTTCTGTTGCTTGTTTTAAATCTTCAATTGTGAAATCTTCCTCAGCCGTACGACTATCGGCATTTCTAGTATTTTGAATTTTAATTTTTTCACCCATCTATATTACCTCGTTGTAATCTTTTTCTTGTTTTAGTAAGTGGTCTCTTTGTTCTCTTAATCCTTCGAGTTTCTTTTCAATTCTATCTATGTCTTTTGCTGTTAGCAAGGGTCTTCCATCGTTTTCAATGGATTTGGTTTTGATGAGACTATCATCTCTAAGGATTTTCTCATAGTGAACAATGAGTCTTCTATAATTCTGTAATTCTTGATTGATAGGATTCATATTCTAGTCCTGTACAGTTTCTATGCCTTCAAGGGCTTTTATCATCATGTTTTTATTTTCTTCTGTCATTGGTGCAGCTTGCAATGTTATTGGTGGTTTTAATGCTTTTTTAATATCCTCTAATATTGCTGTTTGTTTCCTTTGCTCTTCGTAAATCATTTGTAATAATTCGTTTTGTGGAATTAACATATTTTTAATCCTCCATTGGTGGTTTGATTTTTTCTTTATATTTTTCTAGTTCTCGTTTAGGGTAGGCTTTACCTATTAGTTTTGCATTGGATTGGCTGAGTAAATGGTTACCCATATTTACCAGGCTATTGGCGAAGCCTACAACTTCAAATGGATTTGTTGTATCTAATCCTTTTATAATCGTTCCTAATTGAGTGTAGAATTCATCTAATTCTTTTGATGTGATGTATTCGATTTTCATAAATATTATTTCCTTTTGAGTCTTAATCGTGTGAATTCTTTTTCTATCATTGATTGTTCTTTTTCGAAGTCTTTATGCATGTGGCCTCCTAGTGTACCTGAACCGAGACCCCATCTTTGCTTCTCACTTAATTCATGTTTGTGATTATGGTACCAGCGGTGTGCTTTCATTCTTGATTGATGACCTCTTGCATCTTTTCGGCAGTTATCACCACAGTATTTTTCACTATGGTGTTGTTTTAGGAATGGTTTTCCACACCATGCACATACTCCTATGCGGGAGTCTTGTGATACTATTCTACGCCGGTGTTCCTCATAATACGCTTTTGAATTTATTGTCCTTCTAAATTCATCATCATCCCAGTTATTAATACCTTTAATTATACTAATAGCCATGTTCTGCTTCTTCTACCACCTTCTCTCTTTCGTTCATCCACTTAGTTACATTCCATGAAATATCTTCAAGATAATCCCTTACATGTACAGCTGCATCGATAGTTTTATAATATCCGAATGCTCTTGGTTTGCCCTCGATGTTTTTACGGATTAAATATTTACCTGTTGGTTTGTATTTGTAAATGTATCGAGTATTTTTTGTTGTGCGAGTGTCTTCCAGGCCATGTTCTTTTTTTATCTGATTTAATAAATCATAGAATCTATGGTATGGTATTTGATATTTTTTTAGGATATCGCTCCATAACATTTTTTTAGTGTAATAGTCTGTTTCGATTAATTTTTTCATATGTTCGTCTGTCGCTTGCTCTATCTCAAATATTGAGACTCCATCATCAAATAATCCTAGTTTGATTTCCGCATCCTCACGTGTAGGAGCATATGTTATGATTTCAAAATCATCATTAGAGATATGTTTTTTAATGAAGTATGAATCTTTAACATATTTCCCATACCTATGAGGTGTACGACGATAATTTGATGGTAATCCTAAGTCATGTTTAACTTCTAATAGTAACTTGGAGTATTCATCATGTGTTAAGTCTAGTTTTTTCTGTAGTTCTATTGAAGTTAAATTACTATAGAATAATCTTCTTAATTCATCTCGTTTTTCTTTGGGCATCATAATCATCATCTAAAAAAAAATATAAAAAAAATTTTTTTATGATTTTGGGAATAGGTAATT
>NZ_JBGUWC010000060.1:0-11763 GCF_045220775.1 Methanobrevibacter sp. | reverse complement strand
TCCGAAACTGGAGGCTTCACCACTTGCATTGCTGAATGCTTCGCCTAGACTATCTACTTCTCCTTCAACATCACTTATGCTTCCACTATCTATTCCGTCGATTGCAGCTGCCAGTCCGCTTGCTTCTTCCTCTGCGGAACTGAAAGAACCACTAAGGTCATCCACTTCTGTTGATATATCACTTATATTATCTGCACTTATCCCATCGATGGTTGATTGGAAACTGTCTGCACTTGATTCTGCGGAGTCGAAAGCAGTTTCAACTTCACCAAAAGCAGTGGCTACCGTTTCCGCAGTTATGGCAAGATTGGTTAAACCAGTGTCTAGATTATCCATTGCAGAGGATATGGCTTCAAGTGAACTTGTTACACTTGATTCCATTGCTTCAACAACACTACTTACATCGTCCTGTGCTGTAAATTGCATTAATATATCTTCGTTGCTTACCATAATAATCAAGAAAAAAAATTTTAATTAAAAAATATTATCAGTTAATTTTTTTAAACCCCATTCAGGTTTTCCCGCATATGTTCGTATTCTTCTCTTCTTTTGCGGTTTATATAAGCGTATTTTAGAATTAGAAATTTCACGTCTGGTGTGAATTTGTTTTTAATAACCCATGAGACGGGTTTTCCTAGGTGTCGGCTGACTTCAAAGTATAAATCACCCATGAAACTATTAGCTAGATGGAAATAATTTCTCGTTGCTCACTTCATTTAATCCTAAACGGTTTTGAACTTCTACAAATACTGCGAATTTTGCATTGAAATGGAATTTTGCCCAGAATTGTATACGAGTATCTACATCAGCATCACTTCCACGGATTTTTAATTGGTTTCCGAGGAATTTTTCCACTGCTTCGTATCTTTGACCTGCTAATTTGTCGGCTATTTTCCTGTTAAAATTGTCTATGATGTGTTGTTCATCATCAGTTAGTTCTTCATCATCCTGTTTGTTTACTGCATTTGCATATTCTGTTGCTTCATCAAAGTCAAAATCACGGAAAATATCTATATGTAGTTCTAATGCATCGACTACTCTACTGTCAGTTAAGGGTAAGACTTCGAATTCAAATGGTAATACTTTGCCTTTGTAAGGCATGTTTACTTTTAAGTATTTGTTGACATCTAGTTCCATTAGGTCTAGGAAGTCTTGTTCTGTTTGTATTAGTTCGATTGCATCGTCAACGGCTTGTACTTTTTCTTGTGGGTTGATTTTTTGTAATAGTAATCGGTATTTGTTTAGTAATAGTTTTAAGTCGGTGAATTGTTTGTCTGTGAAGTCTTCTTTGTTTATGCATTTTTTCAGTAGTTTTTGTTGTGTTACTGTTAAGTCTTCTTCAGGTACAAAT
The DNA here is from genome assembly GCF_045220775.1 of Methanobrevibacter sp. Taxonomy (GTDB): domain Archaea; phylum Methanobacteriota; class Methanobacteria; order Methanobacteriales; family Methanobacteriaceae; genus Methanocatella. Next base: position 10,412 of record NZ_JBGUWC010000060.1, on the reverse strand, counting down.
TCTTGGATGGTTTCTGCTTCTTTTACCCATACTGTTTTTAATAGTTTTTTTTCTAATTCTATTGTTTCTGGTGTGGGTGTGCTTTTTATTTCTTCAGCCATTAGGTTATTCCTCCCAAAAAAAATATTTAAAATTTGCTCAGTTCAATTAAAATAATAAAAAAAATAGATAAAAAAAATATAGATTAAATTATGTAAAAATGTTAAAAATGTTAAAAAAAAAGATAAAAGATTGTTTTTTTTATGAATCTATTACTTCATGATTGATATGGAATGATTTTCCAAACCACATTCTCCAAGTGGAATGCATGCGGACACATTCTCCGTTTTCATCTTCAGTACGGTAGGTTGATTCATATTTAAGTGGTAGTAATTGTTTAAGTAACCATTTGATATCCATAAAAATTGCCTCCAAAAAAAATATATAAAAAAAAGGGGGAGAATAATAAATTTTATAATTTTCTTAAAGCTCCACCTTTTACACTGAATGGTTTGTTAGCAGTCTCTTTGCTGATTTCAGTAATATATGCTCCATCATATACATCATCTTCAACAATGTCCCCAGTTTCAGGATTATAATCATAGGTTGCGACCATTGCTAAATCATTAGGGTCTGCTTTTTGCCTATCCATCATTTCCTCGAAAAAGGAACGGAATGTTGGGTCGATGTCACTCATTTCCCATTCGTAGGTTTCATTTTTGAAACTTACACTGTATGGGGAGTATGAATCACTACTGTTGTGTTCTTCAGCATCTATTTTCCTAGTGGTTTTGAAGGTGTCAGTGGTGATTCTTTGATCTTCATATACGATTTGTGCTAAATTATATCTTTGAACGGTTGCCATTGGTTAAATCTCCCTGTTTTTTCTTTGGGTAAAAAAGTCTAGAGTTTAACTGTTGCTTCTACTTCGATTGCAACAGTACATTTTTGTGGGTGCATTTGTCCGGTGATGATTAAACTGTATGGGTCTGCATCGGATTGGTTGACTATTAATCTAGTACCGTTTCCGGTTTTTTCATCGTATTTAATCATTTCCTCTGCACTTACTTTATCGTTAACAATCTTGTTGATACGGGTTTGTAAGTATGCGAGGTTGGTTGCGGATTCGTTTGCTTTGATTTGATTGTAACATGCTTCGAATACTTCACGGAGTAATGCATCGGCATTGAATCTTGCATGGAATAATGCATCCGCAGGTCTTGTGGTTGCTGCGAAACTGGATGAAACACAGAGATTGATTTTTGGATGAACTTTTCCGTTAATGTGTTCATCACGGTTGAAGATGATACCTGCATTTTGCAAGGTTAACATTTCAGCTTTGGTTCTGTCTTTGAATGTTCCTGGTTCAACACTTCTGTATTCGTAGAATCCTGGTTCAACATTAGATGGTGTGCAGCATATCCTTGCCATGGTTTTACCGAATAATAATGGTTCAGTTATACCTATACGACTGTATTGTACACCGGTTGATTCGTTGGTTAATGCGATTAATTGTGCATCAGTAACACTACTTGGATTGTTGTATCCTTTGGTGGTGAATGCACATCTGAGATCTAAGTCTTTGGTTCCTTCTTTTATTGAAGCGTATGCGCCATCGAGGAATGCTTTTAATTCATAACTGGTGATTGCATCTGCTCCCACGTAGATTTCTATTGTGGCATCGAGTTTGCTTTTTGCTACGTTTAAGGCGTTTAACCATGATTGTTTTGTTTTACCATCACCTACATCGATTATGTATATGTATGGTACTCCGATGTCACTGTTTACTTGTAATCTTGCTTCTTCGAAGAATTCGTGGAGGAATTTGGATAATTGGTTAGTGGTGTTTTCACTATATACTCCTATTCCTGGAACTTCTGCGGTTGTTGCTTTGTTAACATCTTCCCATCCGGTGAATTTTCTGATTACTGTACCGTCGATTTTGTAGTCGTCGGTTGCGGTGTTTCCGGTTGCACCGATTATTACTGGGATTTTGCTTCCTTCACCTGTTAGTTCGTATGTTACTCTTTCATTGTAGTATACACCTGGTAATTTAGTGATTGGCATATTTTAGTCGTCTCCTATAATTTTTTTAAATTCTGCTTCTGTCATGCTTGGAATAATTGTTATTCCTTGTTCTTTTTGGGTTATTTCATCACGGTATTGGTTGAGTAAACCGTTTTGTGATAAATCCATTATTATGCTAATAAAATCAACGGATGATGCTTCCACGAGTTCGATGAGGGTTTTTTTATCAGCCTCTTTTTTTGTGGAGGGTTTCTTATTGGTTTTATTAGTTTTCTCATCTTCTTTTGTCATAGTTAACAAAATCTCCTAAAAATAATTGAAAAATTACTAAGTATTAGTCAAAAAAATTGAATAAATAATTCAAAAAAAAATAGTATCAAAAAAAAAAATAATATTAAAAAAAAAGATATTTTCCCTAGATTACACTAGTATTATTAACTAACCTATTGGATACAATACCCCCAATAACATGGTCAACATTAAAACCAGATGTAACCTTGAAAACACTTCTTAAAACAGGTTCAGTTTTACTTAAATCATCCAAACTAAAAGGTTGATCTACAATAAAACTAGACCTAATCAGATTATAAGTAGAAAAAACATTACTATAATGATACAATTCCGGATTAGGACACTGACCCTTAACCCCTCTAAGGTCTGCTTGGGTTAAATCCACCATACACGGACCGCCACAACCAGCACATTCACCATCCCGATAATTATCACAGAACAGGTAATAATCTGATTGTGCCTGCTTAAATAACGATTCAACCTGTTTTATTAAATCTTCACGTTGAAACTCATCATCACACCAAACATTAACCCTAACAGTACCCTGATGAACCTCACGTAAAACCTCCTGTGGAAACTTACGGAAAGGTTCCTCCGGATCATACAAAGGATGATTCGGATTAACTGGATAATCCTCGTTTACTATATGGCGTTCCATAAAAGCTGACCCTCCACTATCATCAATCGTGATACATGGAGTTTCATCATAAGGATAAGTCCTTTTTTTAACTGGCACTATCTCATCATCAAGAAATACATTATCAAATAATATTCTACGAATTGCTTTAACAAGTGGAATCATTCTGTATCAATTCCATTTTCTTTTAATTTATTCTTAAAAATTTCACCTATCATATCTTGACTAATAATCGTATTCCAAGCTCGTTGAGGATAATTATTAGCAGACATTCTACTAGTACCGTAAACAACATACATCCAATATTCAGCACTATTACGAATAGTAGCCTCCATACCATCACTTTCAACACTATGACTATCCCGCAAATTACCAGTCCTTACCGGACATTCACTTTGACATTCACTCATAGTCTTCTGTGACACTTCACTAACAGTATCCTCCATAGCTTTAATATAAGCTGAGGAGTCAGTTTTCTTGGTGAAAGTATCATTACGTGTAATTTCAACAGGCATACCTTATCTACACTCCTAGTTTAATAGGTTTACGTTGTTTCTGCACCACCACTTTATGATGATGTAAAAAATGATTATTATTGGAGGGTGTACCGGTTATCTTATAGGTATCCTTTTCACCAACCAAACGGAGAACCATAGTATCAGTAATCTCCACACTCCCGTCAAGGTAAATCTTATAGGCGTCCTCTAATATTTTACCATATTCCATTTGACTATCCTTCATACTCATAGGTTGAAAGTCACATGGTACAGTATCTACTAGATTATACTCATATTCAGATTCACCAAGGAAACGATCACGAGACTCTTTTTCTGTGTATTCCCATAATTCTACTTCATAATTTGGAAAAAATAATACCATTATAACCATCTAATCCTTGCACTAGCATATCTACTTTTAATATCAGCAATTGTGTTATTGATACGAGTGCCTAAACCATTACTTGTATCATAATTAACACTAACATCCCCTTCCTTGATACTGGATACTGGTCCACCCATACCCCATTTATTATAAGTGACGGTATAGGTTATCATATCCTTAATAAGTGGACCTATAGTGTTATTTAAAAAATCATCATCCAAACCGGAGATATATTTAACATCAATGTCTCCAGTAATGAATTCCTCCAGGTATATTAAACCTAGACTATAATCCACACGATATTTATTTGGACTTAAACATTCACCATCCACCATTATATTATTGAAATCATATACAGGGTAGAAGTCTAATCTTATAATGTCTCCTTTAAACCTTGTAATATGCTGTTTACGGTGTACTGGATTAACATCTAAACCTAATAAACCAGATAATTCATTAACTTTACTTTCAATTAATACAGTTAATTCATCATCAGTGAAAGCATCTAAGTTTATACCTTCAAATTTAAGTAATGTCCTTAATTTAGGAACCTCTATCAACACAAAAACCCCTTAAAAAATATTCTTTTTTTTATAGAAAAAGTTTAAAAAAAAATAATCATTTAAAAAAAATAACGGATAAAAAAAAATTGGTTTATCCCTTTTTAAAATTTTTTTTATCCAGTTTCATCCTCTTCAGTTTCACTTAACTTCTCATCAATGTAAGCCATAATGAAATTGAATCTTTCACGTTTACTCCAGGCTTCATTCAAACCTAAGTCTTTCCAATAATCTTTCATTTATTCACGCTCCATTTTCTAATTCAAGAATAATTTCAACATTATTCTCTCCCTCGATTACAACTAGCTCATCTATACTAGTAATATAATCTTCAGCAGAGACCCTAATAGAATAATTACCTATTGGAACGTTACGGACAGTACATCCACCAGCACTACCAGTATTTCCAGTGTATGGGTCATTATTGTCCTGGTAAATTTCAACTAAAGCACCATTAATCCCATTGTCTTCACTGTCTTTAACATGTACACTAACGTTAACTGTAACTGGTTCAACAGGTTCCACAGTAGGTTCATCTACAGGTTCATCATTAGTTTCACCATTAGAGGATTCTAATTTTTCATCGAAATAATTTAAAATAAAATTAAATCGTTCTCGTTTACTCCATGCTTCACGGAGGCTTAAATCTTTCCAATAATCTTTCATAAGTTGTTTCATCTCCGCAAAAATTAAAACTATATTAAAAAAAATTTAAAAATAAGAATAATAAAATTTAAGTATTATTCTTATTGGTTGTTACGAGTGAATGGAATAGCAAGAGTGTCTTGATCCCATAATACTTTTACGTCACCTTTACAGAGTAAAGCGACTTTGTAACCGAGAACATCAATGTCCCATTGATTTTTAACATCGAATTCTCTCATCATACCAAATACAAGGTTTGATGGTTGGCCGATGAAACCGTAGGACATTTTGTCGACTGCGGTACCGCTTGCTTTGTAGACACCATTGTCGAATTTCATACTACCGTAACCGTTTTTGGTTTTACGGAGGATAGGGTCTGCGGTGATTTCCATACCTAAAAGGGTGGTGATGTTACCATCTTGGAAGACTGCGTCACCTAATGCGGTGTCTTTGTTTTTAGCAATTTCTAACATGAATTTACTGTGTACTGCTGGTGGTAAAACAATCCTTGCATTGCTGATGTTACCGTCTTGTTCGACGTATTGTTGTACAGCATTAAGGATACCGTCACCAACATTGTTGTTGTATACAAGGTCTGCGATACCTTTAGCTTCGTTGTTAGCATCTGCTGCAACGGTTTGTAATTGTGCTAATACCCCATTGGTCATATTGTATCCAGTACCTTCACCCTGTACATGGGATGCAGTGGTGTTAGCATATAATCCCCACATTTCGAATGCAGGACCCATGTTGTCAGCTAAAAGGTTCATGTAATTAGATAAGAAGTCTTCCCCTTCAATGTTTTCTTCAAGGAAGTTGTCGCTGATTACAGTTTTAGCTTGTAATGGTTGTGCGATTAATTGTTTTCTGTCCATGTTTGGACTTAATTCGTTTTGAGTTAATCTAGCACTGTTACCAGTGGAGTCTCTTTGACTGTCTAATTCGACATCTGCGGTTAACATGTCTAAGTCATGTTGTAAAGCAGTCATTGGTAAGACTGTGGATTGGTTGAGTAATACTGGTTCCTCAACCATCCTTTTGAAAAAGTCATCATAGGTTGGTTCAGCCCAACCAGGGTTAAGTATATTGTTACTGTCGAACGGTGCGTCTGCAAATTTTAAAGAGAAATCATCTCTGTTTTTGATTTTAGTTTTCAAATCCATAATTCTCACTTTCTTTGGGTAAATAAAATTTAAAAAGTCTTATAATATTTTAAAAAAAAAAGTTTCTTTTTTTATTCTAATTCCATTCTCAAAAAATAAAACAAATAATGGAATATGTTTAAATATATTTTCTGTTACGGCCAAGATGGTCACGTTCAGGACTGTCTAAAAATTTATCACTTTTTTTAGCAGCTTCAGATTTAGCTTTGTATTGATTTAATTTAGATTTAGGTTTGGTAGCGTTTTTAGTAGTTTTTTTACCAGCTAATTCTTTATATAAATCATCTTTAACCTGTTTTGCTAAAATTGGTTTAACTTCTTTAACAATCTCTGCTGCAATAGCTTTAATATCAACTATTACTTTAGGTGCATCAGCAGTTTCAGTGGTTTCCACATACTCTGCTTCATCATCACTTGATTCACCATCGATTGGTTCATCTGTAACTTCTTTTTCTTCTTCAACAACATCCTCAGCAGTTTCATCTTCAACTGGTGCTTCATCTTCAGTTGCAGCTTCGTCTTCTGGTTCTTCTTCAGCTTTAGTTTCAACTTCTTTTTCTTCTTCTAAAACTGGAGGTTCAGCAGCAACTTCTTCAACTTCATCAGTTTCTTCTTCGATAACTGCTTCAGCGTCTAATTCTTCAATTTCTTCTGATTCATCGATGATTTCTTCATCTTCGATATCAGCATCTTTAACTTCAGGAGGTAATAATTGTGGTAATACTTCAGTTATAACATCTTGTACAACCGGACCAATTTCTCCTCTGATTTCATCAAGAAGTTGTGGTTTCAAATTGTAAACAGCTTCGTTTACGATGTTAACCAATTCTTGTTTGATTTCATCGGTAACCTCAATCGGGTTTGCTTCTTTTTTACTCATAGTATCACTTTTCTTTTCTTTCAGAATGTAATGACAAGCTCCTGTCAAACATCTACTTTCAACGAGCCCTTTAGTTACTTCAACTGTACCGAAGGTGTCCCAGTTTGCCGGGAGCAATGTTAAACTAACTTCCAATAAAATGAAATCGTTTATTACTCTAGAATTCAAACTGTCAATGACAGGGATACCACCGATACTGAAACCAAAGTTCATTCCGAGGTCTAATCTTTCTTTAATACCTTCAGCATATTCTGGTAAAATCACAGCAGTAATACGAAGAGAACTCTCTTCCAAGGTCGCATCAGTAATCGCACCAATCCCACCTTTATAGGAATGGTCATGGTCAAGATGTAGATTTAACCCTATTACCTGCTTAGCTAATGACTCTAAAGCATCAGGTGAAACAATTTCACCATCCAAATCCTCATTAGTCGTAGAGGCAATACCAGTTATGGTTAAGGTACCATCTTCATTCAAACCATAGGATTTAACGTCAGGAGGTGCATATACTCTGAATTTCTTAAGCTTAGTTTTCATAAACAACTCCATTCTTCTATTGATTTGAAAAAATAAGTTAACAAATATAGTTTATTTAAAAAAAATTGTTCTTCACCGGATTCAAACCAGTATAATATAAAAAAAGAACATACGAAAAAAAATAGTATAATTTTTTTGTATACCGGAGAGTAAAACCAATGAATGAAACTTAGAAGAACATGTTCTTCATACTACACTCTTACCAAAGAAAAAAACTCCTTTGGGGAATGGTTTTACTCTATATTTACAATATACAAAATTTGAGCTGAGGCATATTTTCTTTTTCTATAAAAAAATTGGAGGTCACATAATGTCTTTTATAGATTTGATAAATCTTTTTAGGCAAACAGTTTAATGACATAATCCCTAAAAATATTATCATCAACTAACTTGGTCAAAATACTTAAAGAGGTAATAAAAAATGAAAGGTAAAAAACCAATATATATTTCACGACACATTTGAAAAACTGTATTCAATGTAGTTAAAAATCTATTAAATCATATAATCTATAAAATAGACATTGATGTGAAATTAAAAATGGCAGAGAATACTAAATTTTTTCATTTAATTATTTTCCAACAATTTATAATATTTTATAGAAACAGATAATTTGTCAGATCATCAAAAAAAATATACCTTAAGGTAGCGAAATGACCATTAATTAAAAGTGAAATCGAAACCGAAATCACCACTAGGACTATTCGTGTCCGATATATTATAATCATTATCAGTCATATTAACCACAAAACCCTCCATTAACTCAGGGTCAACACGGTCATGATTACCAGAACTAATAGAACAGCGACAATCAGGGTGGACAGGAAGCAAGCCCATTGCTTCCTCTATTGTGTATGGATTGTTCTTTTCTATTTCAATACAATCATCACATACACGGTCATCACCGGCTGTAACAATATCCACTTTATATACTCCCTCATTAACATAGGCTTGTAATAAACCAGTGTTAACAGCACGACCATATTCAGTGGTGGTTATCATTGTGCATCTGCGGTCAACTGTTGAACCACTCCTTGGTGTAATCTTATATGGTGAAGCGAGTATGTCTTTAGCTAGCAAACTTATTGCTAATCCCGCTAATGCACCATTCCATAAGATATCCTTAACATTTAAACAGGAATCCACATTAACATTATAAATCGTATCCCCTACATACTGGTTGAGAATACTTAATGCAGCTTTATCCTGCTTAGTGTATCTTTGAGTGGTTCTTAATTGATTATGGCCTAGACGTGAACCTACTTTATAGAATTTACTTAAAGGTTGAATACCATTTAATGTATTCCTTTGAATACGACTGTTCAATTCACTGTGTAATGTGGATAATGCGAATATTTCGTCAAATTCATCTTCATCATCACATTCCAGTAATGTATGTGCTTCATGGGTTTTCAACCAGCTAACAGCATATAATAGGTTTTCATCTATTCCATTTGATAATAGATTATAAAAATTACGTTCGTCACGGGAGAAGCTTTTTTTAACGAATGATGTGTAGGCTTTACCAATCATTACGTGGAGCCTCCCATTCACTTAACCATTTAGCACGGTTTAAATTGTTTTCATATCTTTTAATAGCTGATATGTCCACATTATCAACTGTGCTACTATCCATTAATGGATTATTATTTAAATTATTAGGAACATCTCCCCATGGAACTGGTTCCAAACCATATTCCTGTCTTACTTCATTAACAGTTAATACTCCGGCGTTAATCTTATTGGTTTCGATTTGAGTACGTTTTAATTTATCTTCAATATCCATTTCATTGAATTTGAATAATTCCTCGAAACCATTATGGCCGAGTACTTTGTTGAATGCTCCTTCGATTAATGTGGCTTTGGATTTCATCATGTCTTTGAAATCCTTGTCTTGTGATTCACCAGAACCTGTTCCGAGGTTTGCAGTTTCACGTATACCTGCTTTTCCTGGTTGAACACCATAAGCGGTTAATATCATGTCACGGCAGAAATTCATTAATGATAAGAAATCCATATCCTGATTAGTAATACTAGAAGATTGGAACGATGCACCTTTAACTGCTAATGTTCCTCCTTTTTTACGGAGTTTACTTAACTCAGATAAACGAGTTAACTCTTTCTCATAAGTCTCATTAGAAACATCCTTATCAAAACTTAATATGGCTCGTGGATCTATACCATCATTATCCAATAATTCCTTATTATGAGATAAACCGCTGAACATCATAAGTATAGGTAAACGTATCTTATCCAACTTACTTACACCATACTTTAAATTCTTCAATTTAATTTGTGGCTCATAGATATGAATCAATTCATCCGGTTCATATCTGATAGTTGGCTGGTCACGATAACCCCATTGCTCAGTATCCGGAAACCATCGGAGTAATTCCGGTGGAATGAAATTAAAACCATTCAACACTTTATAATAATCACTATCATCCCAAGTGAACTCCTCATAATTAACCTCAATAAAAGCATCACCAGTTAACTCGAAACTACGCATATACTGCTTATGAAACATCGCATAAGTCAATTCACTAGTGGCACCTTGAGGATTATTAAACAAATTAGTTAAATACTGAGTGCGTTCAAAATTAACCTCATTATCCTCAGGATTATTAATACCAAAACCATTAATTAAAAGAGTATCTGAAATAACTTCGATACTACGGAAAACATAAACATTATTCTCAGCTTTCTCGTATAATGTGTAATCTCCAGTGGCCTTATTAGCATTACTGAAAACCCAACCATAGTTAGATAGAAATGTATTATAATTACTATCATATGCTGGTCGCCTTACAAT
>NZ_JBGUWC010000059.1:0-2891 GCF_045220775.1 Methanobrevibacter sp. | reverse complement strand
GACACCAGCAGGATTACCATCGACAAAGAGAAGTGAATAGAGGTCGGTGAACTTATGGTGAATCTTCTGAGCAGCCTCAAACTCGCCGTTGAACTCAAGACGAATCATGCGAGAGAACTCCTTTGGAAGTGCATTACCGATAACAGAGCACCACAGGCATACTGGGACTCTCTGTAATGGATGATAATATTAATGATGCATAAATAATCTTACTCCCCCCAAAACATGATTAATCTTTTTTCTCATTAAAAATTTGTTCGTTTCGGGGAATTTGTTTAATTTTGCACTCAATCCTAAGTGTTAGGAACAATACCGAATGTCATAAAAGGCGTTTTGAACCTATTCAATGTCAGAATAGAGACAATTCCGCTTCAATTGGCTACAGAATAAACGGCTGGCCGCAAAAATACTATATAAAAAAGAAAACTTTACTATACACCAAATAAAAGAAAAACGAAAAGAAAATATATGGACAGAAAAATTTATGTTGTCATTGTGACATACAATAGGCTTGAGAAACTAAAAAAAGCTCTTGAAAGTTATGCAAAACAAGAGTTTCAACCTTCTGATATCATCATAATCAATAACTGCAGTACTGATGGTACTACTGAATATCTCAACAATTGGAAGAATGATTCATCATCACCTTCAAATAAGCACGTTTATCACATGGAAAGAAACCTTGGAGGTGCAGGTGGCTTTCGTATAGGAATACAAAAAGCTTTATCCATGAATCCTGACTGGGTATGGATATCGGATGATGATGCATATCCACAGCCCGATGCTTTACGCATTGTCAATGACAATATTGACAAAAAAGAGTTCTCAAACGCTGTATGTTTCTGTGGTACGGTATGTGACAAAAGACTCGACAAGATAGATGTATGGCATCGTCGATATAATAAAAAAAGAGGCATTCTTATTCCTCAACTTGTATCAGAAAACGAATATAAATTAAACCACAAAATAATAGAAGAAACGTCGTTTGTCGGTTCATGCTATAAATCATCAGCATTAAGAAAGGCTGGATTACCAAACGACAATCTATTCATATATTTTGACGATACAGAATATAGTCATCGCATAGGTAAATATGGTCAAATAATACTTTTACCAAAGATCAAAGTGTTACACGATACCGGAGCATATTCCTATAGTGCTCCAGATGTTATTTCAACATGGAGAGAGTATTATCTTGTACGCAATCACGTATATACGTTAAAAAAATATCATTGGCCCACTTTTATTGCATATTGCATAATGAAAGCAATTAAGGTTTACCGTGAGTATAGAGTACACCGTAGCAAAGATACCCTCAAGATGCATCTTACAGGTATAAAAGATGGAATGAAAGAAAGGCTTGGTGTACATCCAATATACAAACCTGGTTATGAGATTAAGAAAAAATAGTTTCTACCAAGTTTTCAATGTTAATTTCGCATGACAATTTAATTCAGATGATTTTAAAAAGAAAAAAATACGATTACCTCATAGTTGGTTCTGGTCTCTTTGGAGCAACATTTGCATATCGTGCAAAACAGATGGGCAAGAAATGTCTTGTTATTGACAAACGTCCTCAACTTGGTGGAAATGTATATTGTGAGAATATAGAAGGAATTAATGTTCATAAATATGGTGCTCACATATTCCATACCACAAATAAAGAGGTTTGGGACTTTATCAACTCTTTTGTTGAGTTCAATCGATATACAAATTGCCCTATAGCAAATTATAAGGGTGAACTGTATAATTTGCCTTTTAATATGAATACATTTAATAAAATGTGGCCGGATGTGCATACTCCGGCTGAGGCACAAACAAGAATTGAAGAACAGAAGGCAGAAGCAGTTGCGACTCTTGCAGGTCGAGAACCGCAGAATCTTGAGGAACAGGCTTTATGCCTTGTTGGTAAAGATATTTTCTATAAATTAATAAAGGAATATACAGAAAAACAATGGGGCAGAGATTGTAAGGAACTTCCCGCTTTCATCATAAAACGTCTCCCAGTACGTATGATCTTTGACAATAACTATTTTAATGATAAATATCAGGGTATTCCTATTGGTGGTTACAATAAACTTATCGATGGTATGCTTGAAGATGTTGAATGCAAAACAAATGTTGATTTTTTCAATTCAGAGTACAAAGATTGGCAAAATTATGCAGACAAATTAGTATATACAGGAGCTATTGATGAATATTTTAAATATAAGTTTGGAAAACTAGATTGGCGTACAGTTTCATTCAAAACAAGAATTGAAGACAATCCTAACTACCAAGGTAATGCCGTTATAAATTATACAAGCCTAGATGAACCTTATACCCGTGTAATCGAGCATAAACATTTTGAGATGTTTGGCAAGGAGGTATATGATTGTCCAAAAACTGTCATATCAGAGGAGTATTCCGCAGAGTACAAGGAAGGAATGGAACCATACTATCCTGTTAATGACGAACGCAATAATGCCTTGGCGGATATGTATCGTAAATTAGCCGAAAAAGAAGAAAATGTGATCTTTGGTGGTCGTCTTGCTCAATATAAGTATTATGATATGGCACCTGTTATTGAACAGGTTCTAAAAATGGAAAATATATAAATCTACATAGTGTTAACCAAGCAACTCGTCTAACATATTTATAGGACAGTCACAACATTGATGTTAAAACATTTTCTTCGCTATTAGAAATGTTAAACACAATTAGAAAATAATAGATTAAAAGTATAAATCATTTTATATAACCAAACAAAGGCCCGCGATTGCGAGCCTTTGATTGGTTATATTTCTTATAAAAAAAAACTACAGTTTCAACTCCTTGATAATGCTTGAAATCTTCTGCAATGTCGTAACACGAGTTGGAACGAGAGGTAGACGGAGCTGATTCTTGATGAA
>NZ_JBGUWC010000058.1:0-4329 GCF_045220775.1 Methanobrevibacter sp. | reverse complement strand
TTTAGCTGCTTTAACTATTTCATCAGCTAATTCAACATAGTCCTTGCAATTCTCCGCATACCTTGGATCTACAATGTAACGTGATTTTTCACAATACACTTGACCAGTCCAGTATAAGCATAGTTTACAATGTTTCATTCAGCATCTTCTCCGAATCCTGCGTATTTGCGTAACCATTCTAAAGCAGGTCTTAATTCTTCTAATACTTCAGGGTCAGTTACTGGTTCCTGCTCGTTTATCCAAGCTAATTCCTCTGGTGTAGCTTTTCGCATTATATGTTCACGGACAAAAGCACCTTTCAAACGATTCAATGCTTCTTCCTCATCATCAAAGTCACTACAATTCAATGATTGCCTTTTTAATTTATCTAAAGGCCTAGTATACTTATCATCATAATAATAACCATAACCAGCACCTTTTACCTGTTTTAAGTATTCATCAATATTCTTAAATTGCTTCTTATTATTCGCTACATTCGGTTTCTTACCGGGAGTTACCATAAACTAATCACCCACATTATAAATTCAAAAAATAACACTCCTATAAAAATAGCAATTAAAAATGCAATAATTTTAACTAGAATCATATAATCCACTCACCAGTCAAATCAGCATGTAAACGTGCAATGCTTTTGCGAGCTTCCTCCTCAGCACCAAGATAATGTCGGCAATTATAAGCTATCTTACAATCCGGGATATATTCCTGTCTGTGAACACACCAATCCGATGGGTAACCGCTACGGTAATGATAATTCACACAATCACAGCAAGATAAAGGCACACGAGCCAACAGAATATAATCCTCTCGTATAATATCCATTAAAATATCCACTACATCACCGGTTTTATAATCACGTAAAGCTTTACGGAATCGACATCTTAACTGTTTTTCCAATTCACTATAATCATTCTTCATTAATATCAACTCTGGATACTATCTTTAAAAATTCAAGATTAGCCCTATCCTCATTATTATCCGGTTCAGGTAATATGGTAGTGTAGAATTCTTTTTCTAATCTTAAATATTCCTGCTCATCAGTAACACTCAACACACTAGACTCCTGATATCGTTTATAAAACTTCTCCAAACGATTTAAAAACTTCCTATTACGTGTTTTAATTCTCTGCTCAGTAATATAAGTAGTCATTAACTTGTAACCTTCTTCAATATACTTATCATCCATAATCTATACTCTCCCTAAATATTCATCAATAGCCATATCTGTTGTATCCACTTGCATCCAAACACCGGAAACACAAGTATACATCGTATAATCACATAAATTATTACATATGAAATCTAACTGAATATACACTGCCCTACGATCCACCACCTCTTCAACAGGAGGCAAATCAGTAACAATCAAATAACGAACATCATCCCTATTAAACTCATTAATAAGCTTAAGGAAACCTTTAAACCTAGAACTCGAACAAGAGTGAGTCCAACCAAACATTTCCTTATAATCATCATAAGAAACATGCCTCTTATTCCGCTCACGGTACAATAAATAAGATAACACACCAATAATGAAACCTAAAACAAAATCCAAAACCAAATTAAACAACATATTATATACTCCCCCCTATTTATTCAGCCATAAACCTATGATTACCAATATTCAACGTAACACCATGATAATCAGTTAAATTCACAACATCCCCCTTATTTAAAAGATTATAAGTGTGCAAATCCACATCAAAACAATAATCCTCAGTAAAAATAAAATAACGATTCTCATGCACAAATGAATGATCTTCCCAAACAATCTTCTTATCCAGAACATGACCAGTCATATTAACCGGTACAGGCTCATGGTAAGTTAACACACCATAACCTGCGATTAGAAGCATAACTATAAAAATAAATCCAATGCAGATAGGACCCTCACCACTATTTATATCCCTCTGCTGCAACTCTCTATCCCGTTCTTTAAGCTTATCTTCATCCATTATAACCAAACACTCCTTTTCATATTATCCCTTTTTTTATGTGTCATCGAATTCGTGTCGGCGGAGAATTTCTGCACGCAGACTTATACTCACTCGTTCCAATTCGATTGCTAAATCCCATATTTGATTTTCACTATTTAGTTTAGTTTTGTTGATTAAATTGATTAATTTATTCCTATCTTTTTTACTCATAATATTACTCATTATTATCACCAGTCAATTTATCTCCTCCTCTTTTATTGGTTTTTAAGACTGTATTGTCTTTTTTTGTTTGATTTTTTCTATTTTACTGTTTGTTAGTGTATGTTTCTGTGTGGTTTTTTGGTGTTTTTAGTGTCTTTTTTGTTCCTGGTTTTACCTCTTTTTTTTCCTTACTTTTTGTTATTTTAAGTTATATGCTCCCTTTAATCCTTTACTCAAAGGGTTTGTCTTTGTTTAAAAACAGTTCTACTTATCCTATTAATTTTTTAAAGGTCTTCTTATAGTATTCTACATCCTCTTCTAATTCTTTAATACGTTTCTCATATACTCCTTGTAGGTTTAATAGTGTAGTTATTGTATCTGATTTATCCCTTATTATTTGTTCTTGTCTGTTGAGTATGTGGATTGTATCAGTGTTACTTATTTTTTTGTGTAGGGTATTGTCTTGTATATAGTATTCTCCGCTGCGAGTGTATCTTTCTTTAGTCATCTTTTTCGTACTCTTTTTTTTCTAGTTCAGTGATTTTTGCTTGTAGTTTAAGGTTTTCAGTGTGTAATCGGTTCATTTCTTCACAGTCATCGATTGCTCCTATGAATTGTTCCCCTGTTTCTCGGTTGTATACTTGGTTGTCGTGGATGTAGTATGTGTCTTTCGTGTATATTTCTTCGGCGACTGCACTTATGTTCCTGTATAATTCTAGGAAGTCTTCTCGGTTGAATACGAATGTTGTATTCGGTGTTCGTAGATGATATGTGTCATTGTATACTTGTATTTTCCAGTATTTATCGTTCCATTCTTTCATTATCTTCCCTCTCGTGTATGTCTTGTAATGCTGTGAGGTATCCTGCTTTATATGCGTTTTCTTTATCTGTTTTTAATTGTTTGTTTTCTTGGTATAGTTTTTCGAGTGTTTCCCAGCAGTGTATTGCTAGGTCTCCGTCTACTTCTGTGAATTTTGCTAGTAGCATTGGATGGCAGTCATTACAGCTTAAGTTGTATACTCGTTCGGGTTTGTGGAATCTTAAACTAAATTTCTCCCCATACTTTGACCTTTTACGGTCTATACTACTCTTTGTCCCCATAAATTTTATCTCCTTACTGTCATTAATGCTATTGGTAGGCTTACTATGATGCTTACTATGAATGCAGTTATTGTATTTATCATTACTTCACTCATATATCCGCCTCTTCTTTTTCTTTTATTATCCGGATTCTTCTATGGGATTCTATGGTTTTGTCTTCATCGAAGTAGAATGCTCCACCTATTAAGTATCCTATGTAATGGTAGTGGAATTTTGAGGCGGGATTTATTAGTGCATGTACTAATTGTTCATCATCGGACCATCCGCCTGTTGTGATTTCATATAATCCATCATCTTGTTTACGGAGTTTACCATAGGTTAGTCTTGATTCAACTTCCTTGAGTACTGCATGGAAACCATATTTCGTATAGATCATGTTGATTATATCTACTTGGCTGGATTCTTCATCAATCATTTTTATTTTCCCCCTTTTTTTTCTTTAAAAATGATGTTCGTGTTGGATATTCCTGGAAATCATATGCGTCTGTTCTTGGTGGGTATATCTTAATTAATATTCCTGGTTTGCTATCTTTTTTTAATCGTTCTTTTATGATATTATCAAACCATTTCCACCTTTTATATAATTCAGGGTCTTCATGGATTATTTCCATTATCCTTGTGGGTTCATCATATTCTAAAGGATGTCTCCTGATCATAATCTTTTTTCTTCCTCTCTTTTTCTTCTTTTTTCTTCCATATAAGCTTTTATTTCTTCATGCTCTGTATCCATTTTCCTTTTTTTAAATGGGTGTAACTTCCAATATATCCATCTTTTAAAAGCTAGTAATTCATTGTAGATATGATGATAATAATATCTGATTAAACGGTTTTCCCGGTAATCTTCACAAGGGGTTAAGTTCAATTCATTAAATCGACTGTCTTCATTATGGTCTTTGTAGCATATTTCAAAATGACACCAGTCGGCACTTACTAATTTATAATAACAGCAATCCATGCAATCTCCACACATTTTTAATGCCTCCATTTTCCTTTATGCATTCTTTGCCTGTAGTATTTGTGTCCTCTGCGGCTTCTTTCCCATTTCATTTCGAAATCGTATCGGCCGTAGGGGTTGATTCTTAAACTTTCAAAT